>JAQGNS010000114.1 GCA_028291705.1 Nevskia sp. | reverse complement strand
TGCTGCGGCCGGGGCCCGCGCACCGCGATCATCTGCCGCGCCGTGCCGTCGCCGCCCACCACTTTCTGCCCGACCAGCAGCACTTCCGGCACCGGCCGCAGCACGATGCTGTCGCCGGACAGGAGCTGCGGCAGGTGCCGCGCCAGCAGCGGCCCGGTCGGCCGGCCGAGGACATCGTGGCCGTCCTCGAACAGCATCACCTGGAAGTGCTCGCTGTGCCGCGTCGCCTCGGTCCAGTCGGTCAGGCCCGCGGGGCCGCCGCGGACGTAGGCGTCGTCGGCGGCCTGCGCCAGCGCCGGCCAGTCCAGTTCGCCGCCATAGGTGCGGCGCGCGATGTCCTGCGTCACTGCCACGCTGACCAGCAGCGTGATGACGTTGGCCATGCAGAACCACAGCAGCAGGCGGCGGTAAAGGGGGCTCAAGCGGGGCCTGTAGGCGTTGGAATAATTGCTGCGGCGAAGCTCGCTTCGCGCAGTGCCGGGTGCGACCGGCGCAGTTTACCCGAGCGGCTCGATGTGCCGCCTTGCGGGACTTCGCGGGGGATGGCGCCGGCCATGCGGACGGACGCCAGTGTGGGGGCTCAGGCGCGCTGCGTGATCAGCAGGTAGCCGGCGCCGCGCACCGCTTCGATGGCCGGGGCGGTGGTTGAGGCTTCCGACAGCTTGCGCCGCAGGCGGCTGACGTGGACGTCGACGCTGCGGTCGAAACGCTCGATCTCGCGACCCAGGGCCAGGCGGGTCAATGTGGCCTTGCCCACCACTTCGCCGGCGTGCTGCGCCAGCGTCAACAGCAGGGCGAATTCGGCGCCGGTGAGGCGCAGCTCCTGGCCCTCCACCGAGGCGCGGCGTTCGGCCGGGTGCAGGTGCAGGGAGCCCAGGCTCAGTTCGTCCGCCGCCGGCAGGGTCTGGCGCCGCAGCTGGGCGCGCACCCGCGCCAGCAGCTCGCGCGGCAGGCAGGGCTTGGACAGGTAATCGTCGGCGCCGAGTTCCAGGCCGACCACGCGGTCCACCGGCTCGCCGCGCGCCGACAGCATGATCACCGGCAGGCGGTGCTGCTGGCGCAGTTCACGCAGCGTTTCGAGGCCGTCGCTGCCCGGCATCATCACGTCGAGAATCAGCAGTTCGGGGCGCAGGGCGGCGTCGCGCAGGCGTTCCAGCGCCGCTTCGCCGTCGTGCACTGCCTCCACTTCGAAGCCCTCGCGACGCAGGTAATCGGTCAGCAGGGCGCACAGCTCGCGGTCGTCGTCGGCTATCAGGATGCGTGACATCCCTCTAATGTCGGGCCGCGGGGCTTTCTGCGCAACTTCAGACGACTTTGATTTACCCATCTTTACGCACGCGGCGGCGCCTCCGGATTGCAGCGGAGCACGGGGACGCGCGCCGGTATGCAACCACTCATGACCTGTTTTCGGCGCCGCAGTTCCCTGGAAGCCGATCGCGGGCGATGGGCGGGGCGCAGGACGCGCGGCGCCGCCAGGCGCTATTTCTGCTGCCAGCTACGGTGGTAATCGTGGAATTCCGCGGCCGTGGCCGCTTCGTCGATGTCCAGCGCGTCGCGCGCGTCGATCATCACCGCGTACTCGTCAGTTCCCGGCTTGGTCTGCTGCAGCATGCGGCCCAGCGCCTTGGGATGCGGGCCGTGGGTGAAGCCGCAGGGGTGCAGGGTGATCATGCCGGGGTGGATGTTGTCGCGCGAGAAGAAATCGCCGGCGTGGTAGAAGATCACCTCGTCGAAATCGTCGTTGTTGTGGAAGAACGGCACCTTGATCGCGCCCGGATCGGTCTCGAACGGGCGCGGCGTGAAAGTGCAGACGACAAAGCGGCCGGCGACGAAGGTGGTGTGCGCCGACGGCGGCAGATGGAAGCGGTGGCTCATCAGCGGCCGGATGTCGCGCACGTTGATGCGCACCGGATGCAGCGCGCCGTGCCAGCCGATGGCGTCGAGCGGGTTGTAGGGGTAGACGACGGTGGACACTTCATTGCGCCGCTTGATCCGCACCGCCCAGTCGCGCGCCGCCGCCGCGCCCTGCTGCTGTAACTGGAAGGCGTCGTCGATGCGCGGCAGATCCAGCATGGCCGGATCGAAGATGGCGTGCTCGCCCACCAGGCCCTTGTCCGGCAGGGTGTAGCTGGAGTTGGTCGCTTCGATCAACAGCATCTGCATCGGCGCGGCGCAGTCGATGCGCCACATGGTGCTGCGCGGCAGGACGATATAGTCGCCGGCCTCGATGGCCAAGTGTCCGTAGTCGCAGTACAGGTCGCCGCTGCCGTGGTGGATGAACAGCAGTTCGTCGCCGTCGGCGTTGCGCGCCAGGTGATCCATCGACTCGCGGCAGGTCCAGAAGCGCATGCGCAGGGAGGCGTTGTGCAGCAGCAGTGCCGCATCCCATGGCGAATGGCCGTGCGGCTTGATCTTGACGCAGTCGAAGGCGCGCGGCCGCAGCGGGCCTTCCCAGGATTTCCAGCCGGTGGGCGGGCGCGGGTGGTACATATGCGTCGCCGGGCCGAAGAAGCCTTCCTTGCCCAGTTCGCGCTCGACCGTGCCTTCGGGCAGGTCGGCGTGCGCCTGGCGCGAGGCCTTGCCCTCGACATGCGGGCGGTAGATCCATTTTTTCATGCGTTCTCCTCCGGCGCTTTCTCCCGTCGGGAGAAGCAGATGTAGGATGTGCTGAGCGTAGCGAAGCGCATCAGTCGCGTGAGGATATCGCGGTAAACGATGCGCTTCGCTACGCTCAGCACATCCTACGATTTAGTGCAGGCTCAGGCCGCTTCGCTCTTCAGCACGCCGCGCCGCACCTGGTCTTCCTCGATGCTCTCGAACAGGGCCTTGAAGTTGCCTTCGCCGAAGCCTTCGTTGCCCTTGCGCTGGATGATCTCGAAGAAAATCGGGCCGATCACGGTGGAGGTGAAGATCTGCAGCAGGATGCCGTCCTCGACGCTGCCGTCGATGAGCAGGCGCAGTTCGCGCAGGCGCGCCACGCTCTCGTGGTGGCCCGGCACGCGGGCTTCGATCTTCTCGTAGTAGGTTTCCGGCGTGTCCATGAACACCACGCCGCGATCGCGCAGCGCCGTCACGGTGGCGTAGATGTCGTCGGTGGCCAGGGCCAGGTGCTGAATGCCTTCGCCGCGATAGTCGCGGATGAATTCGGCGATCTGGCTCTTGTCGTCGGCGCTCTCGTTGATCGGGATGCGCAGCTTGCCGCAGGGGCTGGTGAGGGCGCGCGAGACCAGGCCGGTCTGCTTGCCTTCGATATCGAAATAGCGGATCTCGCGGAAGTTGGCGATGCGCTCGTAGAAGCCGGACCACACGTCCATGTTCCCCTTCTCGACGTTGTGGGTCAGGTGATCCAGCGTCTTCAGGCCGACGCCCTGCGGATGCTGGTCGGCGCCTTCGATGGGCACGAAGTCCACGTCGTAGATGGTCTTGTCGCCGTAGCGGTCAATAAAGTAGAGCACGCTGTTGCCGATGCCGTAGACCGCCGGCAGGTTCAGCTCCATGAAGCCCGGCTTGGTGTCGAACGGCACCGCGCCCTGCGCTACGGCATGGGCATAGGCCTTGGCCGCGTCCGCGACGCGCCAGCCCATGGCGCAGGCGGAGGGGCCGTGCGCTTGGGCGAACTGGGCGAAGTGGGTATACGGCGTGCCGTTGACCAGGAAGTTGATGTCGCCCTGGCGGAACAGCGTCACGTCCTTGCTGCGGTGGCGCGCCACGGCGGTGAAGCCGAGCAGGCCAAACAATTTATGCAGCTGCTCGATGCCGGCGCGGTTGGGCGCGGTGTATTCGACGAACTCGAAGCCGTCGGTCTGCAGCGGATTGGTGGTGTTCTTTTCCATCGTGAATCTCCATGGTGGACATCCTGTCCAGGCTGCCGGACATCCAGGTCCGGACTTTTCAAATAAGCGCGCTGTCGACCAGCTTCCCTTGGGAACGCTACAGCACTGTGATACGCCTGAATGACAGACAGCTCAAGTAGGCGGTTGTTGCCTCTAAGCAGCAGCCTTGGGCTGTGACACTGCTTCGGTCTTTTCCGTCGCTGGCGGGGACACTGCTTTGGTCGTTTCCGCCATAGGCGGAAACAGCGGCGGATGCAGCCCCATGCGCTTGGCCTGCTGCACCAGGCCCATGATGTCCTGTTGCGTCATCTCGAACAGCTGGCGCAGGTCTTCGATGACGTAGTACAGCGGCTGCATGATGTCGATGCGGTAAGGCGTGCGCAGCGCGTCGACGATGTCGAAACGCTGCCGCTGCGCCTTGTCGCTGTTGTAGGCGTATTCGGTTTCGCCGATGGAGGAGAGGATGCCGCCGCCGTAGATGCGCAGCGCCTCGCCGGGCTTCTGCATCAGGCCGAACTCCACCGTGAACCAGTACATGCGCGCCAGATAGACGCGGTCCTCGCGGCTGGCGGCGAGGCCGAGCTTGCCGTAGGTGTGGGTGAAGTCGGCGAAATACTGATTGGTCAGCAGCGGCGTGTGGCCGAAGATCTCGTGGAAGATGTCCGGCTCCTGCAGGTAATCCAGTTCCTCGCGCGTGCGCACGAAGGTGGCGGCGGGAAACTTGCGGTCGGCCAGCAGGGCGAAGAATTCGGAGAAGGGAATCAGCGCCGGCACATAGGCCACTTCCCAGCCGGTCTCGTGCTTCAGGCGCTGCGATACTTCGCCGAGCTGCGGCACGCGGTCTTCCGGCAGCTTGAGCAGGTCCAGGCCGTGCATGAATTCGTCGCAGGCCTTGCCGCGGATCGCCTGTTTCTGGCGCGCGAACAGCTCCGCCCAGATGGCGTTTTCGGCGTCGGAATAGGGGATCTGGCCGGACGCGTCGGGCAGCGGCGAAACGTACTTGGTCTGCTTTCCCATGGGTTTGACTGGTCCGGATGATGCGATTGACCACTCTAGCGCGAAAGGGTTGCGCTTTCCTTGCGAATTCACACCGAAGCGCTACTATCCGTGCAGCTTTTCACTATGAAAGTGCAAGTTATTAGGTAAAACATGCAAACGGAACTGGATCGCACCGACCTGCGCATGCTGCGCGAGTTGCAGAAGAACGGCCGCATGCCGGTGGTGGACCTGGCGGAGAAGGTGTCGCTGTCGGCCACTGCCTGCCAGCGGCGGCTGCGCCGGCTGGAAGAGAGCGGCGTGATCGAGCGCTACGCCGCCGTGCTCAGCCCGACCGCACTGGGCCAGCGCATCCAGGCCTTCGTCCGGGTCAGCATCGAGCGCCAGTCCAAGGACGTCGCCGAGGCTTTCGAACACGCCATCAAGCGCCAGCCCGAGGTGCGCGCCTGCTACGTCATGACCGGCGACCTGGATTTCCTGCTGCACGTGATGGTGCCGGACCTGCAGGCCTTCGCCGAGTTTTCGATGAAGGTGCTGATCGGGTTGCCTGGGGTGAAAGATGTGCGGTCCAGCCTGGTGCTGGATGCGGTGAAGCAGGACGAGGGGATTCCGCTGAGGTGAGGGCGCGGCCTTTTTGTCCGTCATCCTGAGCGCAGCGAAGGATCTGGCCGCTGTGCCTGGCGCCAAGTGCGAGGCCGGATCCTTCGCTGCGCTCAGGATGACAAAGGGTAGGGATGCTACTTATCCGGCATCCAGCGCGTAAGCCCGCGCCAGCCACTGTTTCGTCTCCGCATCGATATCCGCCGACGAGGCAATGGCGATGCGATGGGTGATGCGGTCCTTCTTGGCGAAGCCGCCGGTATCGATCAGCCGGCCTTCGGCCTTCAGTCCGCCCAGGGCCAGGCCCAGATCGAGGCGGGTGCGGGTGCCCGGCTTGAGTTGGGCGAAGACGTGCTTGCGATAGAGCGGCACCATGGTCTTGCCGGGACTGACTTTCACGTCCTTGCCGAGTTGCAGGGCGATGCCGAGCAGTTTCTCGTACAGCGGGCGCAAGGCTGTCTTGGGGCCGGCGAAGAGGGTGTCGACGTAGCCCGGTGCGGCGCGCAGGTAGCCCTCGGCGCTGAGCGATTCGGAGCCCTGGGTCGCCGCTTCGGCGATCAGCATGGCCGACGACATGCCGAGGCCATGCGCCTCCTTCAGCCAGGCCATGATCGCCCGGCGCTCATCCAGCTTCTGCGCCGCAACCAGCTTCAGCCACTGCGGCAAGGAGCGGCCGGTGGTGCCGGCCAGGTTTGCGATGATCGCGTGGCCGTGAGCCACTGCGGGATGGACGGAATAAGTGACGGGTTTCTTGCTGGCCATGACAGCGTCCCTCCGCAGAGAGGCCTCAGAAATGCAGGCCCCGGGCCATCATCACGCCGAACAGCGGCAGCAGCACCAGCAAGTGCAGCTCGATCATGACGTAGCGTTTGGCACGCTTTAGTTCCGCCGCCGGCACCATGTAGGCGGGATCGCGGCGGAACGCCTTGGCCCAGCGGATGAATTGCAGGGTCGGCACGATCGACAGCAGGGCGATCAGCACGAACACGCCGATCTTGGTGTGGAACACCGGGTTGTGGGCGTAGTAGCCCCAGCCCTTGGCGCCCCACACGGCACGCGACAGGCCGCTGGCCAGGACGGCGACGGCCGCGATGGCGACGCCGACGTCCAGCTTGGCCAGCCAGCGGCCGCTCTGCGCGATCAGTGCCGGACGCAGCAGCGCCGCCTCGGCCAGGATCAGCGAGACCAGGGCGATGATGCAGAGGAAATGCAGGTAGGCCAGCGTGGCGTCGAGCAGCATGGTTCCTCCCGGTCGGCTGTGGCGGGTTTCAGAGCCTGGCGAAGTGGTCCGCCGCCTCGATCAGGCGGTTGAGGGTGCCGTGCTCGGAGGCGGCATGGCCGGCGTCCGGCACCACGGTGAAGGTCGCTTCCGGCCAGGCGCGGTGCAGATCCCAGGCGGATTTCATCGGGCAGACCACGTCGTAGCGGCCCTGCACGATGACGGCCGGGATGTGGCGGATCTTGTCCACGTCTTCCAGCAGCTGGTTGGGCGAGCGGAAGAAGCCGCCGTTGACGAAGTAGTGGCACTCGATGCGGGCGAAGGCCTCGGAGAAGTTGTCGCCGGCATAGCGCGCGATCATGTCCTCGCTTTGCAGGAGTTTGCTGGTGGCGCCTTCCCAGGTGCTCCAGGCGCGAGCCGCCTCACGGCGCACCGCGGCGTTCTCGCTGGTCAGGCGGCGGTGGTAGGCCGCCACCAGGTCGCCGCGTTCGGACTGCGGGATCGGCGCGAGGTAGTGCTCCCAGGCGTCCGGATAGATCCAGTTGGCGCCTTCCTGGTAGAACCAGCGGATTTCCTCCGGCCGCAGCAGGAAGATGCCGCGCAGGATCAGGGCGCGGGTCTGCGCCGGGTGCGCCTGGGCGTAGGCCAGGCCCAGGGTGCTGCCCCAGGAGCCGCCGAACACCACCCACTGCTCGATGCCGAGCAGAGCGCGGATGCGCTCCATGTCCGCCACCAGGTCGCCGGTGGTGTTCTCGCGCAGTTCGGCGTTGGGCGTGCTCCGGCCGCAGCCGCGCTGGTCGAACAGCACGATGCGGTAGCGCTTCGGATCGAAGAACTGGCGGTGCCAGGGCTCGCAGCCGCCGCCGGGACCGCCGTGCACGAAGATCACGGCGCGGCCGTTGGGGTTGCCGCACTCCTCGACGTAGATCTCGTGCAGGGCGGAGACCTTGAGGCGGTGGGTGCGGTAGGGCTCGATCGGCGGGTACGGCTGGGCCATGGGGTCTTCCATCGGTGGATGCGCCAGCTTAACGGATTCGGCGGCTTGCGAAGACGCCGGCAAGGTGGACGCGGCGGTGATTTGCGGACCCCGGCAGCCATCCGTCAGGAGGTTCGCAACTCATCGCGCCAATTGATTGATGTGGCAAGACAGTTGCAGCTAATATCCATCCATGAAATCGGCGCAAGTTCTTATCTTCGCCGGGGGCGACGATTGAGACGATGACGAAGAAACTGTTGTGCCTGTTTGCATTGCTCGGCGCCGGAGCTGCCGCCGCCGACCCGGGGACCCTTCCGCAAAATTCCACGCAGCAGCAGAACGCCGCTGCGGTGGGCGCGCAGCCGGCGAATCCGCCGACGCTGCACCTGGTCCAGGGCATCGCCACCTCGCCGACCGCCCAGACCCAGGCCGCGGGCCTGCCGCCGAACCGCATTCCCGCGCCGAGCGTGACGCTGCCGCCGGCCGGCACGGCACCGGCGCAGAGCCCGGCTGTGACGGCTGGCTTCAGCCAGCCCCTGCCGCCCACGCCGGCATTGGCGCAGCAGTTGCAGGTCCAACCCCAGACTCCGACACAAGGGCAGGGCCCGGCTGTCCCGAGTCAAGCCCAAGCCCAGGGACTGGCCGCGCAGCCCCCGGCCGTCCCGGCCGCCGCTCCGCTCACCGCCGTGGTCCAGGCCGCGGTGCAGCCGCAGGACGATCCCAATTTTCCGCACCTGCCCATCCTGCGGCCGCAGGTCGAGTTCTGGACCAAGGTGTTCTCCGAGTATTCGGAAAACCAGAGCGTGGTCCATTCCATCGACGACGTGCGCAAGGTCTACGTGGTGCTGGATTTCAGCCAGCAGGCGCAGACCCTCGACGCGGTGCAGCTGAGCCTGCTCAAGGGGCGCGAGGAAAGCCGCGCCAAGCAGCAGATCGACGATCTGCTCAAGCGCGTC
Organism: Nevskia sp.; assembly: GCA_028291705.1. Classification (GTDB taxonomy): domain Bacteria; phylum Pseudomonadota; class Gammaproteobacteria; order Nevskiales; family Nevskiaceae; genus Nevskia. The sequence goes on along the minus strand of JAQGNS010000114.1, from coordinate 5,999 downwards.
GACGCGCTGCAGGCCACGCCGGAGAAGATGGACGCGGACGAGCATCGCGTCTACATGATGTACGCCGACAGCCGCGATCCGCAGCGCTTCCGCGAGGCCGTCGGCAGTTTCCGCGTGCAGCGCGGCCTGCGTGAGCGCACCGCCCACGCCCTGCAAGTGGCCGGCCGCTACCTGCCGCAGATGGAACAGATCTTCGCCTCCTATGGCCTGCCGACCAAGCTGACGCGCCTGCCGCTGGTGGAGTCCTCGTTCAACCTGCAGGCCTACTCCAAGGTCGGCGCCGCCGGCCTGTGGCAGTTCATGCCGTCCTCGGCGCGCATCTACATGCGCCTGGACGAGATCGCCGACGACCGCCGCGATCCCTGGTTCTCCACCGACGCCGCGGCGCGCCACCTGCGCGATGACTACAACGCCCTGCAGAGCTGGCCGCTGGCGGTCACCGCCTACAACCACGGCCGCGGCGGCGTGGCGCGCGGCCTGGCCAAGGTTAACGGCACCGGCCTGGAGGACCTGATCCAGCGCTACGACGGCGACAGCTTCGGCTTCGCCTCGCGCAACTTCTACGCCGAGTTCCTGGCCGCCAGCGACGTCGAGCATGACTGGCGCAAGCACTTCGGCGACCTGCAGCGCGATGCGCCGACGCAGTTCGAGACGGTGGAGACGCGCGACTACATTCCCTACGGCACCCTGCAGCGGCTCAGCAATGCCGACGCCACCACCTTCCGCACGCTCAACCCCGCCTACAACGACGAGGTCATGGACGGCCGCCTGTACGTGCCGCCGGGCCACCTGATCCGCGTGCCGGCCGGCACCGCCGACCGCTTCAAGCTGGCCTATGCCTCGCTCGGCCCGGAGCAGCGCTTCGAGCACCAGCGGCAGTATTACGTGCTGCACCGCCTGGAGCGCGGCGAGTCGATCGCCAAGCTGGCGCACCGCTACGGCGTCAGCCAGCAGGCGATCCTGGCCGCCAACGGCCTGCGCAGCAATGCTCGCCTGCGCGCCGGCAATACCGTGAAGATTCCGCCGCACGACGCGCCCAGCACCGTGGTGGCGTCCGCCGATACGCCGGAGCCGCATGTGCTGAAGGCTTCCGTCCATGCAGCGGCCGAGCGCAAGGCGGCCGCCAAGCTGCGCCTGCACAAGGTGAAGTCCGGCCAGACGCTGGGCGCCATCGCCAAGCGTTACCAGACCTCGGTTTCGGCCCTGCGCCAGGTCAACGGGCTGGGCAATGCCGACCGGCTGAGGGTCGGCAGCATGTTGAAGATTCCGGGGAACTGAAAAAAGGGCAGAAGGTAAAAAGGCCGGGGAAACCCGGCCTTTTTTATGGGCAAGCGTTTGTTCGCCTGATACCCCGTAGGCTGGGTTGAGCGTAGCGAAACCCAGCGTTGTTTTATCCTTCAGGCTGTGCGGAAGCGCTGGGATTCGCTGCGCTCATCCCAGCCTACGTTCGTTGGCCTCGGCCATTTGGCCAGTTGCGGCGGCCAGATCCTTCACTGCGTTCAGGATGACATTTGAGGTGAGGAGGCTAGGGTTTCGTGCCCATCCCATCCCCCCGTCACATGCTCAATGGAAGTGGATCAGGCCCAGTGCGCCGATGGCGATGAGATAGATCGCGACGATGTAGTTGAGCAGGCGCGGCATCACCAGAATCAGAATTCCGGCGATCAGCGACAGCAGCGGCGTGATCATGACGTGCAGGTTGAGCATGGTGGGTCCGTCCTCGTTGTTGGTGTTGCTTGGACTGCTGGCGCCGGGGGAAGTTTGCTGGCCGAAGGCGGCGGGCGGCGCCGTGTCGGTGATCGCCACCTGCTGCAGCTTGGCCGAGCCCATGATTTCCTTGGCCAGGCGCTCGTAGTCGCCGCCGAAATGATGACCGCCCGGCAGCTTGACCACGTGCACCTTCTGCGGATCGAGCTTGGGGCAGAGTGTGTCGGTTTCGCCTTCGCCATAGATGCACAGCATCGGGATGTCACTCGGCCGTTCCATTTCCGGCGCCGTCGGCAGGCCCTGGTCCTGGGTGGCATTGACCCAGTTGCCGAGGTGGAATTCGAACAGGGCGTGTTCGGACAGGCCCATCACGGCGCCCAGGGCCACGTGCTTGCGCGTTTCCGCCGGCAGGCGGTTGATGATGAAGGGCATCACGTCGGCGCCCTGCGAGTAGCCCACCAGCAGCACCTGCTGTTTTTTCAGCTGCGTCAGGTAGTAGCGGATGATGCGGTCGACGTCGGCGGCGGCGGATTCGGGGGTGCGCGGGGTCCAGAAGTAGCGCAGGGAGTCGACGCCCACCACCGGGATGCCCTGGGCCGAGAGGGCGCCGGCCACTTCCTGGTCGAGGCCGGCCCAGCCGCCGTCGCCGCTGATCAGGATGGCGAAGGCGTCGGTCTGCTGTACGCCGGCCTTGGGCGGCACCTCGATCACCGGCAGGCCGTTGAGGCCGGCCGGCCCCGCCGGGGCACTGGGCTTGAGCGTGGCCGTCAGTTTGTCGAAGGCGTCGAGGAAGGGCTGCGGTGCGCCGGCCGTGCCCTCGGCCAGGGTGACGGCGCTGGCCTGGCCGAGTTGGCCGGCGAAACTCTTCGCCGCCTTCTCGCCGTCGGCATCGGTGAACAGGGTGACGGGAATCGTCACGGCCTTCGCCGCCAGCACGTCGAAGCCCTTGCCGTCGGCGTGCCGGTCGGTGGCCAGGGCGTAGCCGGTGCACAGCGGCTTGTGCTGCCGCAGTCCGGGTTTGAAATCGAACAGCAGCGCGCCGCCGGTGGCGTCGGCGGAGCCTTCGGCCAACTCGGCATAACCCAGCGCGCCGCCGGCGCCGAGGCCGACCACCACCGGCGGCAGGTAGTCGGACAGCTTGTAGTAGGCCTGTACAAAGTGGCTGAGGTTCTCGAAGTCGCCGGCGATGAATTCGCAGTTGGTGCCGGCTTGCGCCTCGAGCGTGCGCTGGAAGCGCGGCAGGCTGGTGCCGGCGACCATCGCCCCCTTCTGCACCAGCGCCTGCGCGGTAGCCACCGCCTGCGGCGTCCAGCCTTCCTCGCCGGTGAGGAACAGCACGAAGCTGTGCGGCGGCCCTTGCGGCTTGTACACCAGCACCTCGCTGAAGCGGCCGTGGACGATGCGCTCGGCGTTCGGCGGCAGCGGCGTGGTGTCGGGCTTCTCCAGCGGCGCCGGCGCGGCCGGCTGGGTCGCGGCCTTCTGCGCCGGAATGGCGGCGTTCGCCGCGGCAGCTTGCGACGCCCAGGCACCCAGGCCGCCCATGGTCAGCGCCAGCAGCAGGGCCTTGGCGCTTCGAGTCAGTCGATTCACTTCCACACCACCTCCCGCATGCCGCCGGCGATCAACGCCGCAGTGTCGAGCAGAACGCGCGGCAGCACCAGGCCGCCGGGCGAGGCCATGTAACGCGGCCGCCACTGCGGTCCGAACTTGTCCTTGTAACGACGCAGACCTTCGAAGTTGTAGAAGGTTTCGCCGTAGCGATGCACGATGCGGCCCAGCTTGTGCCAGAACGGCGCCAGGGGGTGGTTTTCCAGGCCGGCCAGCGGCGCCATGCCGAGGTTGAACCAGCGGTAGCCTTCCTTCTTGCCCCACAGCATCAGCTCGATGAACAGGTAGTCCATCACGCCCTTCGGCGCTTCGGCGCCGTAGCGCATCAGGTCGATGGAGAATTCGTCGCGGGTGCGCGACAGCCACAGGTTGGTGAAGGCCACGATCTGACCGTTGCGGTAGACGCAGGCACAGGGGAAGCGGCGCAGGTATTCGGCGTCGAAGCGGCCCACCGAGAAGCCTTTCTCGGCCGCTGATTTGTTATGCAGCCACTGGTCGGAGATTTCCTTCAGCCGCGGCATCTGTTCCGCCACTTCCTGCGGGCTGAGCACGCCGAAGCTGGCGCCTTCCTTGGCGCTGCGGCGGTATTCGTTGCGCAGGCTGCTGCGCTTGGAGCCTTCCATGGAGAACTCCGGCAGCAGCACGCGCGCTTCCTCGCCCAGCTTGGCCAGCTCCAGGCCCAGGTCCAGGTACAGCGGCAGCTGTTCCGAGCTGACCTGGTAGAACACCGGCCAGCTCGAATTGCGGTCGCACAGTTCGCGGAATTTCCAGCACAGCTCCTCGAAGCGCGCCGGGTTGCCGGCCGGGTCGCCCAGGGCCACCATCGAGCGGCCGGAGCGCTGGTACATGATGAAGGCGTCGCCGGCTTCGCTGAACAGCAGTTGCTTGTCGCCGAGCAGGGCCAGGTAGGACAGGGTGTCCTGGCTGCTCATGGCGATGGCGGTGGCCTTGGCCATGGCGCCGGCGTCGGGCAGTTCGGGCTCCTCGCGCTGCGGGCTGAGCAGCTGCCACAGCACGTAGCCGGCGGCGAGCAGGATGGTGAGCAGGCCGGCGCGCATCACGCGCGGCGCGTCGTCGTCGAAGGCGAACTGCCACCACAGCTCGTGGGCGTACTGCACGTCGCGGTAGGACACCATCGACACCCACACCGCCGCGCCGACCACCAGCATGATGCAGATGACCCAGGCGCGGGAGGAACGCAGATCCAGCATCGAGGCGCGGCGGTAGAAGCGGTCGCGGGTCAGCCACAGACCCAGTCCCACCGCCGACAGCAGCGTCGCTTCCTCGTAGTCCAGGCCTTTCAGCAGCGAGGCGGCGATACCGCCGGTGAGCAGCACCATGGTGGTCCACCAGGCGCCGTCGAGACGCTGGTACAGGCCGCGCGCCAGGATCAGCAGGCCGACGCCGACGGCGCTGCCGATCAGGTGCGACATTTCCAGCACCGGGTCCGGCACCAGGCCGCGCAGCCATTCCATGCGGCTGTCGATTTCCGGCGTGGCGCCGGACAGCAGCAGGATCACGCCGGCGAGGAACACGCCGCCCGCGGCCACGTGCGGCGCGAAGCGTTCGACCCAGGGACGCAGGGTTTCGGCCGCCTGCCGCGCGTACCGCCACTGCTTCATCGCATCGCCTCGCGACCGGCGAACAGGCCGACGCCGAGCACCAGCGGCACGAAGTAATAGATGAAGCGGTACAGCAGCACCGCGCTGACCAGCTCGGCGGTGGCGCCGCCCGGCAACAACTGGATCAGCACCGATTCGAACACGCCGACGCCGCCGGGCACGTTGCTGATCACGCCGGACTGGAGCGCCAGCACATAGAGGCCGACGAAGCTGAAGAAGTGCAGCGGGATGTTGTCGGGCAGCAGCACGTAGAGCGAGGCCGCGGCGAAACACAGGTCGATGCTGGCGACGACGATCTGGCCGAGGCCGATATGGAACGGCGGCAGGCGGAATTCGCGCTCGCGGATGCGCAGCGGCCGCTTGATGCGCTGGGTCAGCAGCAGGTAGCCGAGGATCAGGACGAAGATGGCGGTGCCCAGCAGCCGCGCCTCCCAGGCGTGGTCGAGGTGCAGGATGCGCGCCGCCTGGTGCGATTCGAGCAGCAGCGACAGCCCCAGCATGGTGCCGATGCCCAGGGCGAAGGTGACCGACACCAGCCCCACCACACCGGCGATCTCGAAGGCGCTGAGTCCCTCCTTGATATAGCTGCGGTAGCGCACCGAACCGCCGGAGAGCATGGACAGGCCGGCGCTGTGGCCGATGGCGAAGGCGATGAACGAGGTCAGGCTCACCCGCCGCCAGGGCAGGGGGTGGCGCACGCCGCGCAGCGCCAGGTAGTCGTAGAAGGTCAGCATGCCGTAGCTGCAGGCGCTGAAGAAGGCGCAGGCGGCCACGCGTGGCCACGGCTCCGCTTCGATGCTGGCCAGCACATCGGACAGGCGTAGCTTGGCGAGGCTGTGGTGCAGCACCCAGATGGCGATGACGAACACCGCCAGGGTGATGGCTGCCAGCAGCAGTGATTTATAGTCGCGGGCGGCTTTCATGTTGGGTCGAATTGCGAACCCCCATTCTAGCGGGCGCGCGTGCCATTGTTTTGACAGGGAAAAAGCCGTTCCCCGGCGCCCTCTGGTGGCGCTGCCGGTTCCTCCCCGATGGTTATTATTGCCTGCCCTGCCGCAAACC
>JAQGNS010000073.1 GCA_028291705.1 Nevskia sp. | reverse complement strand
CGGCGTCGGCTGGTCGATCTTCCTGACCGAAGCGGTACGTGAACGCCTGCAGGTGGTGGCCGAGTCGATCGGCGAAAACGTCGGTCCGCTGCTGAAGGAAAACTGGAAGATCGAGTTGCAACGCTACGACGAGATCAATCACGTCGACTTCGGCGTGTTCGACGGCGACGGCATCCAGCTCGCCGGCAAGGAAGTGGAGATGCCCAAAACGGTGCGCCAGGAGCTGGGCAAGACCAGCGGCCTCTCCCTCACCAATGTGCCCGGCATGCCGTCCGAACCGCTGCCCACCCCGCGCCCTGGGCGCCCGATCGAAATGCCGGGCTGGCCGGTGCCGGACCGCGAGCAGCTCAAGCGCTGGATCTTCGTCCTGCACAGCGATTCGCCCGAAGACTGGTGGATCGGCATCCGCACCCCGATCGCCGCGCCCGACGGCGGCCTGATCCCGGCCACGGTGGTGGCCCACACCCCCAGCGCCTGGCGCGCCCTGCGCTTTCTCAACCTGCGCGAATGGGTCTATGCCGGCCTCGGCCTGATCGTCGCCTCGATCCTGCTGTGGCTGCCCTTCCTGTGGCTGATATCGCGCGCCATCTCGCAGATCACCGCCGCCACCGAACGCATTGGCCGCGGCCACTTCGACGTGCGTTTGCGCATCCACCGCCGCGACGAACTGGGGCGGCTGGCCGAAGCCGTCAACACCGTGGCCGAACGCCTCGACAGCTTCCTGCAAAGCCAGAAGCACTTCCTCGCCAACATCGCGCACGAAGTGTCTTCACCGCTGGGGCGCCTGCGCCTGGCGCTGGAAATCCTGGAACAGCACGTTGCCGAGCACGACCATGACGGGCACGAAGCCTTCCGCGACGTCGAAGAGGAAGTGCAGATCGTCACCGAACTGGTCAACGAGCTGCTGGCCTTCTCGCGCGTCGGCATCGGCGAGGAAAAACCTTCCCTCTCCACCGTATCGGTGCGCGCCCTGTTCCTGTCGGTGCTGGAGCGCGAACGGCACGTTCGCGACAAGGTCAGCATCCGCATGATCGCCGACGTGGAAGTGTGGGCCAATACGCACCTGCTGGAGCGCGCCGTGGGCAACCTCGTGCGCAACGCCGTGCGCTACGCCGGCATCGGTGCCGGCCCCATCGAGGTGGACGCCCTGGTCAACGGCAAGACCGTCTCCATCCTGGTCCGCGACCGCGGGCCCGGTGTGCCGCAACTCGCCCTGCTCAAGCTCGGCGATCCCTTCTACCGGCCGGAAGCGGCGCGGCGCCGCAAGACCGGCGGCATTGGCCTGGGCCTGGCGACGGTCAAGAACTGCGTGGCCGCCTGCGGCGGCACCGTCACCTTCCGCAATCGCGACAGCGGCGGCTTCGAAGCGGAAATCGTGCTGCCCAAGGCCGAGTTCTAACCACCACCGCCGTGCTTCTCTCCGGCACCCGGTGCGCCGCTTACGGCAGCGTCGCCGGTCCCAGCAGCGGCGTCTTGACCGGCGCCGCCAGGCCGATGAACTTGCTCAACGTTCCCGTTCCGGAATTGCTCACCTCCCACACCGAACCGGAACTATCGATGGCGACACCGGCGGGCTGGCCCATATTCTGTCCCGCACCATAGGCGACCGCTGAGGCTGCCGTGCCGTCGCCGTTCAGCACGCCGACGCTGCCGTCTCCATTGACCACCCAGACGCGGCCGCCGCCATCGATGGCCAGCGAGTCCGTAGCGAACCCGTTGAAGCTCGCCGCACCGAAAGGCGAACCTGGCGACGGCGTGCCGTCCGCGCCGAGTTCGGTCACCTGGTTGCCCTGCTGGTCGGCGATCCAGACGTTGTCGCCGGAACTGACCGCCAGCGATATCGGCCTGAATACGCTGCCCGAAAACGGGCTGCCGGACAGCTGCGTTCCGGTGTCGTCGAGCGCGACGACCTCATTGGCGAAATACAAAACCGTCCAGGCCTGGTCTTTACCGTCGATCGTCAGGCCGGCCGGCGATTCGCTTCCGGGAAGGACCGTGGAATTGGAGGCGGATATGGCGTAACTGTTGCCGCTGTTCAAGCGCGCCAATGCCCGGTTGCCATTGACCACCCACAGTGTGGTTCCGGCAGGGCCGAAACTCATCAATGATGCCCCGTTGAACCCGGTCGTATGCGTGGCCAACAGGCTGCCGCTGCCGCTCAACTCGTACAAGCTGCCCCGGTTGTGATTGCTGGTGGAGTCGAGCACCCACACATGATTGTCGGCACCGATGTTCAATGCCAGCGGAGCGCCGAGTCCCGTGACCACAAACGGCGCCCCCGTCACCTGCACTCCGTTGTTGAGGAACGCACTGATACTGCCCTTTCCAGCGTTGATGCCCGCATCACTGATGGGGTTCGTCACCCAGATGCTGCCATCTCCATCGATGGCCAAGCCATTGGACTGGCTCAGCCCTCCGCCGATCACGGTGACCAGCATGGTCCAGTCATTGGGTGCCTGGGTGAGGGGGGTGGGATCGAGGAACGGGGCATTGGCGCCCTGGGGGAGGCCGTAGATGCCGGCGAC
>JAQGNS010000060.1 GCA_028291705.1 Nevskia sp. | reverse complement strand
GTTACCGAGCGCCAGCGCGAACAGCATGGTGGTGATGTCCATCCGGGCGGCGCCTAGACTTCGTGCTCGACGTTGCGGCTGCCGTCGCCGATCTTGCTGGCCCAGGCCTGGACGAAATACTCCTTTTCAGCAGCGCTGGGCGCGTCGTTCCAGAACACGACCAGGGAGCCCTTGTGGACGCGGACCTGGGTGACTTTTTCGATGAAGCGTTCGGCGCCGCTCCGATCGGCCAGCGCCGACATGTAGCCGTACACGGGGTTGAGGCGCTCCAGGCGGTCCGGTTCGGTCAGGCTGTTGGTAGCGGTGATGGTCGGGTGGTCTAGAAACATGGAATCTCCGTTCTTGATGGTTCAGCTTAGCAGAAACCAATGCTTCGCAACAAGTTCTCGTGGGACCAAACGCGCGCCCCTATATTCCGTTGACCGCCCGTGGTATGTGGCGTTCATCTTTCTTGGCGCGTTTCGAACAGAAGAGGCAAGCAACTTGCTATTTTGCTGCTTGGAATGGAAAACCTACGGGGTGCTTGCTCTAAGTCAACGAACGCCACGGAGTTTCCAACAAGCTAGAAGTTTCCTCGAAGCTAGAACCGGATGTTCACCCGGCTTACAGGAGTTAAAGATGGGAAGCATTGGAGATTTGCCATCCTGGCTGAAGCACGAGAGATCCCTGGACGGCGCTAACCGTCCTATGCGCATGCGCGTTGCGCACCTCGACAAGAAGATGGACGGCATCCTCCTGCCGCAAAAGATCGTCGGCGGCGAGGCAATCTGCGGTGGCGTCGACTACGAGATCTGGTGCGTGGCGACCGATGCACGATTACCGCTGAAGCAATTCATCGGCCTGCCAATCGCGATCGATCTTGTCACCGACCAGGGCGAGTTACGCAGCATCTGCGGAATCGTTACCGAAGCCGCCGCCGGAGACAGTGATGGCGGTGTTGCCTGTTACAAACTGAGAATGCGCGACGCCATGGCGATCATGGAAATGCGGGTGCGTACGCGCATCTTTCGTGAAATGAACGAATTTCAAATCGTTGAGCTCATCGCCAGCGAGTGGCGGCAAGCGAATGGCGTGCTCGCCGGCACGTTCGATTTCGAGATCGAGAGGGGCTTTCACGCGACCACCTATCCTTGTCGCGAATTCACGATGCAATACAATGAGTCCGATGCCGCCTTTATCCGCCGGTTGCTTAGCCGACGAGGCATCAGCTGGTTCTTTCGCGCGGGACGTGGCCGGGAGTCAGCGGGCGATCAAGCCGGCGAAGGCGTGCCGGCGCATACGCTCGTGCTGTTCAATAGCGCCGATCAGTTGCAGAGGAACGCCTCCGGCAGCGTACGCTATCACCCTGGTGGCGCAACGGAAGAAAGCGACACCGTCACCTCGTGGGGCGCGATACGCAAGCTGCAGGCAGGCAGCGTGGCGCGCTTCAGTTGGGACTACAAGTATCCCCGTGGCCGTCACGCCATGGAAATTGAGGTCCGGGGACTGGCCCGCCAGGGTCCGAACGGCGACGCGCTTTCCGCCAGCCTGGACGACTACCAGATCGTGACGCCGCATGCAGGGAACGATGGAAATGACCTGCGCATGCTGGGCCAACTGCAAATGGAGCGCAAAGAATTCGACTCCAAATGTTTTGTCGCCGACTGCACCGTGCGCACGTTTTGCGTGGCCGAGTACTTTACGTTGACCGGCCACCCGGAAATCGACACCCATCCGGCGGCCGAGCGGGATTTCGTCATCACTGCTTTTTCGATCACGGCGCAGAACAATCTACCAAGAGCGCTGGCCGCCAAAGTTGAGCGTCTTTTCGAACGCAGCCGTTGGCAGCGCGACCCGACCGGCCAGGCTGAGGTACGTGGCGGCGACGAGGTCGACAGTGGTACGGTGCGCTGCAAGGTCAGCATCACGGCCGTGCGGCGAGGCGTACGCATCGTCCCGGCCTTCGATCCACGCACGGATTTGCCGCACCCGCAAACGCAAAGCGTGATCGTGGTTGGGCCTCCGGGCGAGGAAGTCCATTGCGACAGTCTGGGGCGGGTCAAGGTTCGCTTCCCCGGCGCACGAGGCAGGACGACCGAACCTGGATCCGACGCCGGCGCGGACGACACTTCAGCCGATTCGGCCTGGGTGCGGGTCGCCTCCAACTGGGCCGGTAATGGCCCGGGAAGTGCGCGCCAATGCGGCACGCTCGGGCTACCTCGCGTGGGCACCGAGGCGCTGGTCAGTTTTCTGGATGGCGACCCGGACAAGCCGGTCATCGTCGGTCAACTGTACAACGGCGACGCCGAGCCTGCAGCGCTGAGTGCGCGCGGCGCGTTGCCGGGCAATCGCTACCTTTCCGGCATCAAGAGCCGCGAAATTGGCGGGGGACGCGCCAACCAGCTCCGGCTCGACGATTCGACCGGACGCATCAACGCCCAGCTCGCCAGCGATCACGGCGCATCGCAGCTGAACCTTGGGTTTCTAGTGCATCCGCTGGCAAACGGGCATGGCGAGGGCCGGGGCGAAGGCGCGGAATTGCGCAGCGACCATGCCGTTGCCATCCGGGGCGGCAAGGGTGTGCTAATTAGTGCGCATGCGAGCGCGGAAGCGAGCGGCGAGCAACTGGATCGGCGCGAATTGACTGGCCTGCTCGATGCGCTAGCCAAGCTGGCCGAACAACTGTCGAAGCTGGCCGTAACGCACGCGCTCGACGAGGCGGCCGGCCCGGACCTCGCCCAGTTGGTTGATCGACTCAAGCAATTGCATTGCGGCGCCAATGTCGCCGCATCCGGCGGCGGCGGCGCGCCAATCGTCGCGCTCGGTGGCCCCGCCGGCGTTGTCGTCGGCAGTGGCCAGAACATGGCATTGGGCGCCCAAACCAATATCGACATCCTCAGCGCGGGCGATACCAGTGCTGCGGCCGGCGGGCATATCCTCCTGCGCGCCGCGCTGGATATCAGTCTGTTCGCAAACGAACTGGGCATGAAACTGATTGCATCCAAAGGGCCGGTGCGAATGCAGGCGCAGGAAGACTCGCTGGAAGTGCTTGCCAAGAAGGTGCTTGAACTTATCAGCACAACCGACTGGATCAATATCAAAGCCAAGCAAGGTGTGCGGATTTACGGTGGTGGAAGCGAACTGGAAATCAGCGCCGCCGGGATCAAAGGTTACACCGGCGGCAAGCACGAAATGTACGCCGCGGATCACCAGACGTTCCCCAAGCAGGAACGGCCGATGCAGTTTCCTGGCGAGCTTCCGCATCATGAAATCTGCCTGCCATGCATGCTCAAGGCGGCCAGGGCGCACAGCCCATTGGTGGAGGCCAAATGATCATGTCGACGCCGCAAATATCCTCATTCCTTCTGATCGACGGCACACTTGCCGGCGCTGTCCCGGGAGGGCCAGTGCTGTCAGGTGATGGACGACCCGGCTGGTTGCATACACTTTATCCGGACGAAGCGGCGGCTGTGAGCCCAATTGTGATCGACATGGATGCGGCGCAGATCGCTAGTCAGCTTGACCAGATGATGGCTTTGGTCAACGCCGTTCGGCCACAGCTACACGTTTCGATCATCGACACCGCGCTGTCCCATGTGCAGCTAATCGAGCATCTGCGCCACTTCTGCTCGATCCGGACGGAGTTGGGCAAGACATTCACTCTGCGTTTCGCCGATTGTGCGGTTCTGCCTGTATTGTCAACGATACTGAATCCGAAGCAGTGGACAGCCATTCTGGGGCCGGTCACGCGCTGGTGCGTGCACGGACGAGACGGTGCGCTGCTGACGCTTCCACTCGCCGACGCCGCTATCCCGCCTGCTCCGACACCGCTGCTGCTGACGTCCCAGCAGTTGGAAGAGTTAGCCGAGGCGACTGCACCAGACATGCTGATCGCACACATTCGGGACGCGCGGCATGGTGATGATCTGCCAGGAACTGTCGCCGAACAGCATCTCTGGGCCACCGAGGCGCACCTTGCCTGGCGTGCAGCCGGTAATGCTGATGACCTGGTGTTGCGTTGGCTGACCGCTGCGGCCCTCGACACGCAGGGCGCTGTCCTGCGGCTCCGTTCATTGCATGCATTGTTGGCGCAGCCAGAGCAAGGCGCAATTCGCGCTGGCCTGCTGGCAGAGGTTGTCGCTTGCCAGTCGAAGGACCCGTTTCTATGAACTGCCCCCGCAGCTGGCCGACGCCAGATCCAAAAATCACAACACACCTTCACTCTTCTACCTTCGGAAACTTTCCATGAAATCACCTCAGCATCCTCCATGGCCCTTGTGGAAACGAGTGATCGCCTTAGTGCTGTTCGCTCTCGCGGTTGGCTGGCTCTATCAGTGGATGCATGAGAGTAGACGGAGCGATTCATTCACAGGCGTTGGTCTCACAGGCGTGCAGCACATCGGTCCCAACTTCAATATCTCCGAATTCTATGTTGATGGGTACTACGGAAGCAACGTCGGGCGCGAGGGTGGCGGAGGTCGACATGTATGTTGCGTATTACTTCCTAAGAATTGGCGGCCGGGATTAACCGTTGAATTGCGGTGGTCTGTGGGGGATTGGAGCAAAGAGATCACTACTGAGACGGACGCAGGAAACTACAGAACCATCACTTCGGAAGGTGTCTATAAGGCCAAGGTTCCGGTGGAAAGGTATGAGACTCCAGCGCAGGTCTATGTGCATTTTTATGCAGGGGGCAAGGCGCGGGTCGTTTCCAGTGAGGTAGGTTCAGGAAACCCGCACCACCCGATCCTGGATGGCGATCTCCATGCAGCCGAACACGCGACTGCTGGGACACCTATGCCTGACATATTTACGGAAGAAGAGCTCGCTGCGATGAAACGTAAGGACGATGAGCGAAAGAAAAAACATGGGGGAGATTGGCGATGAACAAGGAAATGAAATTTAAGGTCGGAGCGAGCTTGCATCCTCCTACCGCCGCAATTACGCGTGTGGAACCTAAGCTTCTTACCGACTGTTCGAAGTGCGAAGGCAATGTCAACGTCGGTCTGTTCTTCGACGGAACCAAGAACAATCGAGAGGCTGACATGCCTTACCTAGGTCACAGCAATGTGGCTAGACTGTTCGATGCGTACTTGGACAAAAACGGAGATGGTTACTATCCTGCGTACGTCCCTGGAGTCGGAACTCCCTTCCCCGAAGTCGGCGAAAACGGCGAGAGCGGGCTAGGCGGCGGCTTTGCAATCGGCTGCGAGCAACGCGTGTTGTTCGGCTTGTGCTGGGTATTAAATGCGCTGCACCGCGCAGCTTTCAATGATCAGTTTTTTCTTAGCGGTGCCCAAGTCAAGGCGCTTTGCCGCAGCCAGTCTGTCAACTCCTCAATTGTCCTTGCCGAGGACTATGCTGAGTTAAGCCAGCTTGGCTTGCGGAGCGGTCTGCGCATGCCAGATTTTATCGGCGATGGCGATCGCGAGAGCATCCTCATGGGTCAAGCGAAATTACTTACAGAAAAACTTGTGCGTGGCAAGCCTAGAATCAAGGAGTGCTTCATCGACGTGTTCGGCTTCTCGCGTGGCGCCGCCGAGGCGCGGGTATTCTGCAACTGGTTGGACCGCTTGCTGACGGGCGGCACATTAGCTGGCGTTGTGATCCATATACGCTTCCTCGGGATAATGGACACAGTCGCGTCAGCCGGTTTTTGGTCCAGCACTGTCTCCGGAGTTACCGGTTTGGACGGGGGCCATACGGGTTGGGCGGACTCGGCATTTCTGCGTATTCCGGCATCTGTACAAAATTGCGTGCACATGGTTGCCATGCATGAGCTACGCAAAAATTTTCCGCTCGACACGGTTACCATCGACGGCGTGATGCCCCCGCATTGCCAGGAATATGCCTACCCAGGCTCACACAGCGATATCGGCGGCGGATACCGCTCCGGAGAACTTGGCGTGTCAGTCGGAAAGACCAATATTGATGGCGATGCGCTAAAACTGGCCCAGATCCCCCTCAATCACATGCTCGCATGTGCGATTGCCGCTGGCGCACCGATGAAGAGAATCAGGGCAGGCAATACACAAAGAGCATACGATCCGTTCGCCATCGATCCCCGTGTCCACAACGCATTTAGTGAATTCTTAAATTTCTCTACCATTAGGCCCCGCCCCGCCCATGAATGGTTACAGCCTTACCTAAATTGGCGTTGGGAAATACGCAAGCGCTACCTCAGTCAAGGCCACGTCCGAAACGCCAGCGAGAACGATCGCGAATTGCTGATCAAATTCAACAACATTCTGGTGGCTGACGCTGCGCTGCTCGACCGAACCGCCAATCGAAGCAGGCTCACACTTCTACTAAATCGCACCGCGCAGCTCGACTCGCTGGCGACCTTCGCGTTCGACGACGAGGCGCGCGCGGTATTGGCTATTGCACAAGCCGCCCCGCCTGCCAACGAGGTGCTGCATGCCATGTTCGACGGCTTCGTTCACGATTCCCTCGCTGGCTTTGACCACGCCGCCCTCGAAATGACCGGCTACTGGCGCTACCGCAAGGGATTCCTTGGAAGCCGCAAGCGCCTGATCGCGAGTCACGACACCGACGTCGAGCAGACTAGCACCACTGCCTGAGCGCCACTAGTGCGGTCAAGCGTTGACAATTACGCTGAGTGCGCTGCAACATGCTCTAGCAAGGAATACGAAACGATAAAGGAAATATCGATGAAGGATTCTAAAGGAAGGGGCGTGATTCGCCTCGGAGATCAAACCTCGCACGGCGGGAAGGTCATCAGCGCAAGCGACACTTTCAAAGTGCTGGGTAAGCAAGTTGCGCTGGACGGCGACATGACATCTTGCCCGCAATGCAAAGGGAAATTTGCCATCAAGCTGGGAGGCAGCGAGCGCCGGCACCACGGCACGGCCGTAGCCTATGACAACGATCTGACCGCCTGCGGCGCAACGCTAATCTCGTCGATCTAAGGATCTGGACGGCTGCTGCTCATGGCCACCTGCGCAGAAAAATCAACGTCTAAGCTAATAACCACGCCAATTACGCTATTTGACTGCGACTAGCGTGGCTTGGCTGCCAACTCACAATTGGCTAGCTCATCGCCTTCTGCCCTTCGCTTATACTAGCGCAATGGCAATCCAAGCAGACCCATTGCGCCAGGACCTGTGCCCGGCCCCCTTGGCGCCGCTGGTTTCGACCCGCGGCGACCAGCGCACGCTTGAATTCATCCCCGGCAACGTGCAAAGCGTGATGCGCCTGTCGCGCCCCAGCGCGCTGCTGCTGGACTACACCCGCGCGATGATGTGCTTCGCGCTGTTCGTGCCGCGCCCGCGCCACATCCTGATGGTGGGCCTGGGCGGCGGCTCGCTGGCCAAGTTCTGCTACCGCCACTTCCCGCAGGCCCGCATCACGGTAGTCGAACTGCGCGCCGACGTGATCGCGCTGCGCGAGCAGTTCTGCGTGCCGCCGGACGATGGCCGCTTCCAGGTGGTGCATGGCGACGCCGCCGCTTACCTGGCCGGCGCGCCCGACAGCGTCGACGTGCTGGTGGTCGACGGTTTCGACGAGTCCGGCCTGCCGCCGGCGCTGGGCAGTTCCAGG
>JAQGNS010000059.1 GCA_028291705.1 Nevskia sp. | reverse complement strand
GAGCAGGGTGCGGATCAGGGAACTGAGGGGACCGCGGAACGACAGGTTCATTCACTAACCTCGATTGGAGCAGGCCTTAGGCCGCTGACGGTGCCGTGGCCGGCTGCAGGGTGCTGCGGATCGACAGTTCGCGCAGCTGACGCGCATCCACCGTGCCGGGGGCATTGGTGAGCGGGTCGTGCGCGGTCTGCGTCTTGGGGAAGGCAATCACTTCGCGGATCGAATTGGCGCCGGTCATCAACATGACCAGGCGATCCAGGCCGAGGGCGATGCCGCCGTGCGGCGGTGCGCCGAAGCGCAGCGCCTCGAGCAGGAAGCCGAACTTCTCCTGGGCTTCCTCGTCGCTGATGCCGAGCAGACGGAACACCGCCTGCTGGATGTCTGCACGGTGGATACGCACCGAACCACCACCGATTTCGATGCCGTTGAGGACCAGGTCATAGCCCTGGGACAGCACGCCGCCCGGATCTTTCTGGATGGCCTCGGCGTCGAATACCTTCGGCGCGGTGAAGGGATGATGCAGGGCCACCCAGCGCCCGCCTTCCTTCTCGTCGTACTCGAACATGGGCCAGTCGATCACCCACATCGCGGCCCAGCCCGGCTTGGTGAAGCCGAGGTCGGCGCCGAGCTTGATGCGCAGGGCGCCCAGCGCATCGCATACCACTTTGTACTTGTCGGCGCCGAAGAAGATCAGGTCGCCGTCCACGGCGCCGGTGCGCTCGAGGATGCCGGCGAGCGCGGCGTCGCTGAGGTTCTTGACGATCGGCGACTGCAGGCCGTCGCGGCCCTTGGCCTTTTCGTTGACCTTGATCCAGGCCAGGCCGCGGGCGCCGAACTGGCCGACCAGCGCGGTGTAGGCGTCGATCTCGGAGCGTGAGACCTTGGCGCCGCCCGGCACGCGCAGGGCGGTGACTCGGCACTTGGGATCGTTCGCCGGGGCGGCGAAGACCTTGAAGTCGCTGTCCGCCACCAGGTCCTTGATCTCGACCAGTTCCAGCGGATTGCGCAGATCCGGCTTGTCCGAGCCGAAGCGGCCCATGGCGTCGGCGTAGCTCATGTGCGGCAGGGCGCCGAGGTCGACTTTCATCACCTCCATGAACAGCTCGCGCACCATGCTCTCGATCATCGCCATGATCTGTTCCATGGTCAGGAACGAAGTCTCGACGTCGAGCTGGGTGAATTCGGGCTGGCGGTCGGCGCGCAGGTCCTCGTCGCGGAAACAGCGCGCGATCTGGTAGTAGCGATCCAGGCCGCCCACCATCAGCAGCTGCTTGAACAGCTGCGGCGACTGCGGCAAGGCGAAGAAATGGCCCGGGTGGGTGCGGCTCGGCACCAGGTAATCGCGCGCACCTTCGGGCGTGGCGCGGGTCAGGATCGGCGTTTCCACGTCGATGAAGCCCTGCGCGTCCATGTGGTTGCGGATGCGGCGGATGACGTCGTGGCGCAGGCGCAGGTTCTGCTGCATCAGCGGACGGCGCAGGTCGATATAGCGGTACTTGAGGCGCGCTTCCTCGCCCACGGAATCGTCGTCGAGCTGGAACGGCGGTGTCTCGGACTTGTTCAGCAGTTCGATCTGCTGCCCCAGCACTTCGATCTTGCCGGTGTTGAGGTTGGCGTTCTCGGTGCCGGCCGGGCGCGGACGCACCTTGCCGGTGATGCGCACCACGTACTCGCTGCGCAGGCGTTCGGCCTGGGCGAACACTTCGGCCGCGTCCGGATCGAATACGATCTGCAGCAGGCCCTCGCGGTCGCGCAAGTCGATGAAAATCACGCCGCCGTGGTCACGGCGACGGTGCACCCAGCCGCAGACATGGACGATCTGACCGGTCAGGGATTCAGTCACCTGACCACAATAATGAGTACGCATCTTCGAAGGAATCGTAAAGGAAACAAGCAAAGGTGGATTGTAGCCTTGCGGGCGCCCGCCCGTGTAGCCGGAACGGCCGGCGAGGCCGGTCAAGCCGCCCGGTTAACGCACATTTACAAATCTACAGCGTGGCGCTGGCCGGCGGCAGCGTCGGCGCATTGGCCGGCGCGGGCTGGCCCGGGGTGACCACCCCGAGGGAGATGATGTAGCGCATGCCCTCTTCCACGCTCATGTCCAACACCACCACCTCGTCCCGGCTGGCCTGCATGATGAAGCCCGAAGTGGGGTTGGGCGTGGTCGGAATGAAGACGGTGACCATATCGACGCCGGTCTTTTCCCTCGCCTCCTGCAAAGGCTCCCCCGCCTGGAAACCGACCGACCACAGCCCCTTGCGCGGCCATTCGATCAGCACGACCTTGCGGAAGGCGCTGGAATTCTCGGAAAACAGGGTCTCGGCCAGCTTCTTGGTGCCGCCATACAGCGAACGGACCAGGGGGATATGGTTGAGCAGGCGCTCGGCCCAGGCCAGGAACTGGCCGCCGCGGTAGTTCGCCGCTACCACACCGGTACCGAGCAGCACCGCCGCGGTGAGCAGCACCCCCGACCCCGGAAAGCGCCAGGACCGCGGCAGCAGGAAGCTGGAGTCCAGGGCGTTGTAGATCAGGCTGAGCACGAACAGCGTGGCACCGAGCGGCACCCACACCATCAGCCCGGCCAGGATCCACTTGCGGATCATGTGGTCGGGGCTGCCGCCGGCTTGGGGGGAGCGGCGGCAGGCTTGTCGCCGCCGCCCTTGCTGTCGCTGCTTTTAGTCTCGGCGGGCTTGCTCTCGGCGGCCTTGGCCGGCTCGGCGCTGCTCTTGGTTGCCGCCGCAGCCGCCGCCTTGGCGCCATCCGCCGAAGCCGACTCGCTGCTGGCGCCGACCAGATTGCGCTTGTCGCCGGACTTGAAGTCGGTTTCATACCAGCCGCCGCCCTTTAGGCGGAACCCGGCCGCGGAAATCTGCTTGGTCAGTCCCTCGGTATTGCACTTAGGACAGGTGGTCGCCGGCGGATCGGAAATCTTTTGCAGCATTTCCGTCGTGGCGCCGCAATTGGTGCAAGCGTATTCGTAAAACGGCATTGAGTGCCTCCAGTCGGCTATTTTAGCCTGTTTTAGGCGCCAATCCCCTAAATTCAAGGTGCTGCAGGCGCTATTGTTTCAATGCGCCTTCGCCAGCCGCAGCAAGCTACCGTTGTGGTCCTCGCTAATCAGCACGCTGCCGTCGTCCATCTGCCAGACCGACACTGGCGCCCCCTGCGGATGGGCGCTCTCGGCGTAATCCCAGCCGGCCACCACATCCTCCGGCTGCCCTTGCGGCTTGCCCTGCCCGTCCAGCGCCACGCTGACGATGCGATGCCCCTTGGCGCGATAGCCGTGATAGGCGATGAGCAGGCGTCCGTCGAGGCCGGCCAGGCCCTTGCCCCGGTACAACAGCATCCCCAGCGGCGCCGCATGAGGCGGCAGCAGCAGCGTGGGCGGATGTTTCGCGGCGCAATCCGCCTTGGGATATTCGGGGCTGGGGTGCCGATCGTCGTAGCAATACGGCCAGCCGTAATCGGCGCCCTGCTCGATCCGGTTCAGGGGCTCGTGCGGCAAGTCCTCGTCCGACAAGGTGGGATCGGCGCGGTTGATGTAGTCGCGGGCATTGCTCGCGGCCAGCAGTTGCCCACCCGGCAGCACCGCCAGGGCCATGCTGTTGCGCAGGCCGCTGGCATAAGGTTTGACGGTGCCGGCGTCCACCGCGGCGTCACCCGGAAGCAGGCGCAGGATGGTGCCGCGCGGCGTCGCCGCAACCGTTTCCGGACAAGGCTGCGCGGCATCCGGCGCAGTGCCGTCCGTTTTTTCGCAATGGTCGGTGGCGGAGCCCACGTTGATGAACAGGGCGCCGTCCGGGGCTACCGCCAGGGCGGCCAGCGGGTGACGTCCGGTATCCGGCAGGCCAGTGACAGTGTCGCGCACGCTGCGCGCGGGATCGGCCGCCTTCGGATCGAAGCGGATCACTTTGCCCAGAACCCCGACATACAGGCTGCCTCCGGGCCCCGGCGCCAGGCCATTCGGTTCGTCGAGACCGCTCAACACCATCTGCGGCGCGCCGCGACCCGAGTCCGCCAGACGCAGGATCCGTCCCCGCTTCCTGTGCCAACCGCCCATGTCGGCCACGTAGACATCCCGGCCCAGTGCAACCACCCCGCGGGCGAAGCCCAGATGCGTTGCCACCAGTCCGACGCACAATCCGGAAGTGGTCTTCAAATCAGTACGGGGGAAGCCGTCGCAGTCGCCTGCCGTTGCGTATTGCCCCGCCGGGGTCGCACCACTGGAGACACCCGAAGTCAGAACCAGCAGCAAGCCCAGGACAAAGCCGAGTTGGCGCAACATTCCAGGTTTGGTCACGACGTCAATCC
>JAQGNS010000038.1 GCA_028291705.1 Nevskia sp. | reverse complement strand
TCTCGGAAGCCAAGCGGTCACAAGATGGTTCAATCAGAGCCAAGTGTGATGCAACTCAGTATCTCGTTTTCACGGTTTTCAATCCCACGGAGGGTAAGACTTTGGAGCTTGCTCTGAACTGCACGGCCTCAAAAGACCTACTGGATATTTCGTGCTAAAGCCAGCCAGCGTAGCCCGGATGGAGTGAAACGAAATCCGGGGCTTTTCCGCTCGCCGCAAAGCCCGAATTCCACTACGTTTCATCCGGGCTACGCTGGCCTGATTCAAAGTAAATGACGAACGCTCGTCCTCCGGCAGCCAGGAACAGACAATGCTGCTCGGTCCAGTCCATCACCGGACCATCTTCCTCGCATGCGTGCCATGCACGCCACTCCCCGGCACCGGCACCCATGGCGTACATGGTAGTAGCAGCCTGAACCCCGCCCCGCCTCCATTCGGACGAAGCCGCCCACCCCCTGCCCTGCAACAATGATTCCGGCGGCCAGCGTCCGCCCAGGTATCCCTGACAAACCCCAATAAAGTCATAGACCTGTAAACTCAACCTCACCCCGAATCAGTCCGGGATCATAAAACAGGCACGAGGAGCGCCATGCGGCTCACAGCCCAGCACATCCTGAGCGCGGTGGAGCCGCTCATCTATGGCGCGCGTGCGCGCCGCGTCTGCGTTTCGGCGCTGCTGCTGGGCACGCTGTTCTTCCTGTGGCAGGCGGTGCAGATCCGGCCGGGGGCGGAGTACGAGAATTCGCTGCCGCTGGGGCACCCCTACATCCAGGTGTTCAAGCAGTACCAGGCGGACTTCGGCGGGGCCAATACGGTGCTGGTGGCCCTGCTGCAGAAGCCCGGCACGGCACCGGACATCTACAACGACAAGTTCCTGGCGGAACTGAAGGCCGCCACCGAGGAAGTTTTCTTCATGGCCGGCATCGACCGCGCCCATGTCTCCTCCATCTTCACCCGCAACGTGCGCTACCTCGAGGTGGTGGACGGCGGCTTCATCGCCGGCGACGTGATCCCGGCTGAGTACGCGCCCACGCCGGAGATGTTCGACACCATCCGCCGCAACGTGGCCAAGGCGCAAGTGGTGGGCAGCCTCGTGGCAAAGGACCAGCGCGGCGCCATGATCTCGGCGGAAGTGCTGGAGCACGATCCGGTCAGCGGCCGCAAGACCGACCCGGTGCAGCTCTCGCACCGCCTGGAAGACGCGGTGCGCGGGCGCTTCACCAGCCCGAAGAAATACGTCTACAAGCTGAAGCGCGCGGTGCCGCCGTTCGCCGCCGGCGAAGCGGTGGCGGAAACCTTCGAGCAGCCGGGCTGGACGCTGTGGTTCCGCAGCATCGAGGCCGATCGCAAGCAGCCCGACGGCAGCGTCGAGCGCCATTATCTGCCGGGCCGCGACCTGGCCGTGGAAGCGCAAGACAACCCGCAGTACAACCCGGACATCGGCGTCCACATCGTCGGCTTCACCAAGGTCACCGGCGACGTGACGGACGCCGCCCTCCAGGTGATGTTGTTCTTCGGCCTCACCGTGCTGGCGACGATGCTGGCGCTGTGGTGGTACCTGGGCAGCTTCCGCCTGGCGCTGCTGCCGCTGTGCTGCTCGGTGGTGGCGGTGGTGTGGGAGTTCGGCTTGCTGCACACCTTCGGCTACGGCGTCGATCCCTTCGCCATCATGGTGCCCTTCCTGGTGCTGGCGGTATCCACCTCGCATGGCGTGCAGTACGTCAACACCTGGGCCGACGAGGTGGTGCAAGGGCGGGACGGCTTCGAAGCCTCCCGCAGCACCTTCCGCCGCCTGTTCATTCCCGGCAGCATCGCCCTGCTGACCAACGTCGCCGGCTTCCTCACCATCTACCTGGTGCCGATCGGCAGCGTGCGCGACATGTCGGTCAACGCCTGCCTCGGCATGTTCGCGGTGATCGTCACCAACAAGGTGATGATGCCGATCTGGCTGTCGAAGCTGAGCGTGGCCAATGTCGATGCCTTCCGCCGCAAGCGCCTGGCCAAGATCAGCGCCGGCGACCGCCTCTGGCACGCCCTGTCCTTCGTCACGGAGAAGCCGGTTGCTGCGGCGCTGGTGCTGCTGTCCCTGCTGGTGCTGGGCGGCTCCTGGGCCATCCAGTCCAAACGCATCGTCGGCGACGCCACCACCGGCGTGCCGGAGCTGCGGCCGGACTCGCGCTACAACCGCGACTTCCTCGCCGTCACCGGTAACTTCACCATCGGCACCGACATCCTCAAGCTGATCACCGAGACCGCGCCGGAAACCTGCGCCCAGTACGACACCCTCAACCAGATCGACACCTTCGCCTGGCGCATGCAGAACGTCGACGGCGTGCAGTCGGTGAAATCCATCGCCACCGTGGTGCGCCAGGCCTACCTGGGCCTGATGGACCTCGACCCCAAGTTCGGCGTGCTGCCGCGCAACGGCAACGTGCTGTCCCTGATCAACCAGGACATCCAGACCACCTCCGGCCTGCTCGATTTCCACTGCGCCGCCATGCCGGTATTCGTCTTCACCGCCGACCACCGCGCCGCCACCATCGACCGCGTCATCGACGCCGCCAAACGCTTCAACGCCCAGAACGCGGCGGAGTTCTACAGCGCGCATCCCGAGGTGAAGCCGGCCGCCTGCGAAGCCCGCACCGCGCTGCGCCGCAACGTCGGCATCCGCCGCGACGAATTGCAGCGCTATACCGACACCCTGCGCGACCACGGCGCCAGCGACGACAAGATCGCCGCCGATTCACACGCCCAGTTCCTGCAAAAAAACGCCGACGAGGCCGCCGCGCAATACCAGGAACAGGCGGAACTGAGCTGCCCCGCCAATTTCGCCATCGGCTCCGGCAACATCGGCGTGATGGCCGCCGCCAACGAAGTGGTGGAAGCCAAGGAGCTGGTCACGGTGTTGGCGGTTTACGCGGTGATCGTGCTGCTGGTGCTGGCGTCCTACCGCTCGCCGGCCGGCCTGCTCGCCATCTGCATCCCGCTGTTCATGGTGTCGATCTTCGCCAATGCCCTGATGGCCCTGTTCGGCATCGGCCTCAAGGTCGCCACCCTGCCGGTGGTGTCGCTGGCGGTGGGCGTCGGCGTGGACTACGGCATCTACATCTACGACGTCTTGCAGGACAAGGTGCGCAACCACGGCTTGGGCCTGCGCGAAGCCTACTTCCAGACCCTGCACCAGACCGGCAAGGCGGTGATCTTCACCGGCTTGTGCCTGGCCGGCGGCGTTGCCGCCTGGCTGTTCTCCGAGCTTCAGTTCCAGCGCGACATGGGCAAGCTGCTGGTGTTCATGTTCATCGCCAACATGCTCGGCGCGGTGTTGCTATGCCCGGCCTATTACCGCTTCCTGGTGCGTATCCGCGGCAAGGGCTGAGCATGTAGTGCCGCAGCCCTCATAGGATGCAATGAGCGCTTTTTGCGAATTGCATCGCTGGCACTGAAGCCAGCGATGCAATTCACTTCGTTCATTGCGTCCTACGATCTGTTCCGGCCGGCGTATCGCGCACCCGTACCAGCACGCCTACTGCAAAGCGAAGTTGATCGGCAGCTCGATGGCGAAGTCCGTCGCATCCGGATTGGCATTGGCCGGGATGGCCGGGAACTTGCCGATGCGGCTGAAGACGCTCCTGCACTCGTTGTCCAGCGCCGGATACCCAGCCTTGTGCACGAGTTGCGAATCCTCGATGGTGCCGTCGCGCGAGAAGGTCACCCGCACCATGCAGTCGCCCTCTTCCTGATTGTCCAGCGACTTCTTCGGGTACTGCACCGACTTCTGGATCAGCGCCTCCAGGCCGTTGTAATAGGCGGCGGGCACCGTGGTGCCGACCACGCGCGCCGGAGGCGGGGGTGGCGGCGGGGGCGTATCCACCACCGGCGGCACCGAGGGCACATCCGGCGTCGGCACCGCAGCCTGGGTCACGATCTGCTGCGGTGGAGGCGGCGTCTGCGCCTGCGGCGGCGGCGGTGTTCTCGGCGGCGGCGTCTTCGGTGGGGGTGGCGGCGGCGGCGGGGGTGGCGGCGGTGCCAGCTCCACCGTGGTGATGATCTTCTTCGGCTCCATGAAGGAGACGTGCGGATGCACCAGGTAGAGCAGGTAGATGATCAGCGCGGCGTGGAACACCACCGACATGACCACGCCCACATTGACCCGCTCGCGCGGCGCTGGCGCCTTGGGCGCCCGCATCCTGGCGACGTTCATCTCGATTGCAGCACTCATTTCAGCCTCCTTGCGAGGTCGCCGGAGCCATGCATGATGTTGGGGATCATGGTTGGGCTCACGGCTGCGCCTGCGACATCAGCGAAACCTTGTAAAAGCCGGCCTGGGCCGACATCTTCAGGAGATCACGCACCTTGTCGAAAACCGCACCCTTGTCGGCACGGATGTAAACCAGGTTGTCCGGC
>JAQGNS010000603.1 GCA_028291705.1 Nevskia sp. | reverse complement strand
CGGGGCTTCTATCCTCGGGGAACGCATGAAGGAGGCTACCGGCATTCAAAGCCCGGGATTTAACTTCGTTTCATCCAGGCTTCACTTGCTGAAGCATGGCTCCCATCTTCTGGTGGATCAGGTTGATGGCCTTGAGGGGGCGCAGCATCACCTTGAAATCCACAATCCTGCCGTCGGCATCCCAGGTGATCATGTCGACGCCGTTCACACTGATGCCATCGATTTCGACCACGAATTCCAGAACCGCGTCGCGATCGGAAACGATCTCGCGGACATACCGGAACGATTCGTTGAAGAAGACGCCAAGAGCCGCCGCCAGATACAGGCGCGTGGCTGCCTTCCCGACCTGAGGTGTATGCACCACCGGAGAATGGAACACTACATTCTCGGCCAGAAGCATATTCAACCCGGCGACATCCCTGGTCTTCACCACGTGGTGCCAACTCGCAATTGTATTGATCGTCATCGCACCACTCCTGAATTCACAATGGATAAGTAGGGCGGGTCGTGACCCGCCGTTTACCGCGAAGCATCCGAGGAAGGCGGGTCACAACCCGCCCTACGCGAATTGGTTGCACCACCCTATAGATCGTGCGCTATCAACCAATCCACTACACGTTGCCAATGATTTGATTCAGCGAAATGGCGAAATTGATGGCCTGAATCATCCATTCTGGACATACTGGTCCCGGCTTCCAACAACATAAGCGCGACATCTTCGCTATACGTACTGCCCAGAGCTGGCAGGCCGTATTCTCCGGGCGTTGAAGCATCCATTCCTTGATCAAGCAGATAACGCACGAGACCCACATCGCCAGCTTTGGCTGCTATATGCAGCAATGTCGTTCCATCTGCAGCCGACGCCTTGATATCGCAACCCTGCGCCTTGAGCCATTTGACGATGTCCAACCCCTGCCAATACCCCTCCCCATTACCGGCTCTGGACAAGAGCAAAACTACGGGCACTTCCTTATGGGCAGCCTTATCGCTGTCTGAAACATCATCGAAGGTGAGCGCCGGATGTATACCACCTCCACCTGCTTCCCAAGCTTTTTCGACGAGCGCCAGACGACCACTTGATATCGCAGCATGGAATGCGGAATCAATCTTTTCCTGATCAGGCTTTCCCGCAGTCATTAAGGCGCCGCCAGCGACAAGCGCGTCAATCAAGCCCGTGCGATGGTTCCTAAATGCCGCCTCTAACGCGGAGTCGTGCAATTTATAGAATCCGGACTCCGAAGGCTTGACGTCAGCAACAGGCGCACCCAGTTTTATGAGACTCAGCACAGCGCTATCGTCACGTGAGTACTCATTCGCCAAGGCGCGCACCAACAAATCTGCACTCGCTTGCGATTTAAAATCGAACTGCTCAATCTTGAGGCGATCAATGGCGCCTAACGAAAGATGAAGCCACATTTCCGAGCGCGCAACCTTGTCAACCTCTTCCTCAATCTTTGTGACAGCTGCCGGCATACCCACACGATCACCGACATAGTCATCAAGAATATGCTTTTGCCCTCCCATGTCTATGACCAACGTATAGTTTGGATTGTCGGTGATGCTCGCACGGTAGGCTGTCCGAAATGACCAGATGTCAGTAGCGCGCAACGTCTCAACCAAGTCTCTTACCTCATTCGGAGGAACCTGATAGCTGTGTTCGCCATCCACATCTACAAACCTCCTCCCTTCGTATACCGCACGTCCATCGCCATAGACATCGATCTTATAGCTGGGGCACGATCCGAAACAACCCGACCGTGTCAATGAAATATGCACCTCATTCAGAGGGACTTGAGGCAGCGGCAGATGTGCCTCAGGCAACTCTTGTTCGTAGATCTGCTCTGACAGAATCGCTGCAACCGCCTTTCCGTTCCTGACGAACGGCGTGTAGCGCCAATATTTGGCCCTCGCAATCACAGCGCGTCGCTCGCCGTTCAATTGCTGATCCTTGTCGAAGTCATCTTTTAAGCCATAGCACACAACCTGCCCATGCTCGTCGACTCTAAGGGTCAGAAACAGACCCCAGTTACCATTCTGCTTTTGGGCAAAGGGATAGCTGATCAGCGGCAAGCTGAACTGACGATGGGTCACTACTTCTTTTTCATCTGGCGAATATGCAAGGAGCTGTGCTTTGCCACATGTGGATAAGTCAGCAGCCAGCACTGGCGTTGCAAGAAGCAGTTGGCTTATCCATAAACTGAAGCCCAGAACACTCAAGGCTCTCATATTTATTTCCTTCGAAGAGCAAGTTTGACTATTCCACGTTCAGAGCATTAATACATGCCGTCCGAGTCAGCACTAACCCGATGGCCGCAGATTCGTGCCGCCTATCAACTCCTGAAAATCAGCGGCTGTCCTCTTCAGGGAACCAACACCACCTTACCGATGTTCTTGCGCGCCTCGATGTAGCTGTGCGCCTCGCCCACCTGGGCCAGCGGGAAAGCCTTGTCCACATGCGGCCGCACCCAGCCTTCGGTGACGCCGCGCAGCAGGGTTTCCATCCACGGCCGGATCTTGCCGTTCTCGTGCCATAGGTGGCCGAGGTTGACGCCGAACACGGCGCGGTTGTCGTTCATCAGGCTGACCGGGTTGAACAACGGCAGGCTCAGCGCCAGCTTGAGGAAGGCCAGCGGCCGGATCAGTCCCGATTCGGAAGCGGTGGAGATGCCGAACATGCCGAGGCGGCCGGTGTGGCGCAGCGCCTTGTAGCTTTTCTTCCAGTGGGCGCCGCCGAGGGGATCGAGGATCAGTTCGACGCCGCGGCCTTCGGTGATCCGGTCCAGTTCCGGGCTCCAGTCGACACCGCGATAGTCGATGGGATGATGCAAACCACGCTCTCTGAGGAAATCATGCTTGCCGGCGCTGGCGGTACCGTAGAGTTTGGCGCCAAGGTGACGGCCGAGGTCGATGGCGGCGAGGCCGACGCCGCTGCCGGCGTTGTGGATCAGCACCGACTCGTCCTTCGACAGCGAGCCGACCACCACCATCAACTGCCAGGCGGTGAGGTAGTTCACCGGGATGGCGGCGGCCTGTTCGTGGGTCAGCGCGGCCGGCTTCTCGAACACCTGCGGCAGCGGCACCACCACGGTGTCGGCGTAGCCGCCGAAGCGGGTCAGCGCGAAGACTGCGCGGCCCTGCCAGTCTTCGGCGACGCCGGGCCCGACGGCGTCGACCACGCCGGAGACTTCATAGCCGACCACGCAGGGCAGCTTGGGCGCATCGGGATACAGGCCCTTGCGCGCCAGGATGTCGGCGAAATTGATGCCGCTGGCGCGCACGCGGATGCGCACTTCGCCGGCCTGCGGCAGCGGGTCGGCGGACTCGCGCAGTTGCAGCTTTTCCGGGCCGCCATGGCCGGTGATATAGACCTGTCGCATTGCTTGTCCCCTGCCCCATTGCCGTGATCGGCGGGGCCAAGTTACCCGAGCGGGGCGGTGACCGCCAGCGACACGCTCAGCCCGGCGGCTTGTCCGCCGGCGGCGGCGCTTCGGCGGGAACGGCAGCAGGCGCGGCGGTATCGTGGGCCGCGTCCGCGCCGGGTGAAGGCGCGTCAGGGGCCGGAACCGGCGCTGGCGGCTCACCGGCAGGCGCGGGGTCCGCTGCGGGAACAGCGGGTGATTCAACCGGCGCGGGCTGCGCTTGCTGCACGCCCGGAGCAGTCAGGGCAGCGGCGTCTCCGCTATCGTCGTCGTCGATACCGGGAGACTCGGAAGGCGGCGGCAGCGGCTCTTCCTGCGGTGCATCGCGCGCACCGTAGCCCATCTGACCGAGGATCCAGGCGACGCGCGTCTGCACGTAGGCGCCGGGGGCGCGCACGCTCCAGTGGCGCGGATTCGGCAGCACCGCGGCCAGGCGCGCCGCTTCCTCCGCCGTAAGCGCGGAGGCGGGCTTGCCGAAGTAGTTGCGCGAGGCGGCTTCCACGCCGTAGATGCCGGGGCCGAATTCGGCAATGTTGAGGTACATCTCGAGGATGCGGTCCTTGCCCCAGATCTTTTCGATCAGCACGGTCAGGCCCGCCTCGATGCCCTTGCGCACGTAGCCGCCCGGCCACAGGAACAGGTTCTTGGCGGTCTGCTGGCTGATGGTGGAAGCGCCGCGGCGGTGATGCCGCGCATTCAGGTTGTATTGCTGTGCCTTGTGGATGGCGTCGAGGTCGAAGCCCTGGTGGGTCCAGAATTTCTGGTCCTCCGCCGCCACCACGGCGCGGCGCGCGGTGTCGGCGATGTTGGCCGAGGGCACCCACAGGTACTGCACCGGCTTGGTCGGACTCTGCAGCATGTAGGAGCTGATCGGCGGCGGCAGCCAGCGCAGCGCGACGATGGCCGCCAGGGCCAGGACGATGCAGGCCAGCAGCAGGCCGAAAATCCAGGACAGGACCGAGGGGGCCCGCGACGGCGGCGCGGATGGCCCAGGGGGCGGCGGCCGGCCGACGCGGTGCGCCGGGTCCACACGCAGGGTCTGCGTGCTGGCCGGTTCCAGGGTCGGTTCGATGCGGGGGCTCATGCGGGCGGTGCGTTCAGCATTGTTCTATTGGAGCATACAGGGGACCCGGTTTCCGCACCCAAGGTTCCCGCCCCGCCCGGCCGCGCACCTGGGCGCGCGGCACTTCTCCGCTACGCCGCGGCGTCGAGGCCGAAAGCCGCCGCCAGCAGCTCGTAGGAGCGCAGGCGCTCGGCGTGGCCGTGCACATTGGTCACCACCATCACCTCGTCGGCCCCGGTATCGCGCGCCTTGGCCTCGATCTGGGCGCGCACCGAGTCCGGCGTGCCGACGATGGTCATGTCGCGGAAATGCCGCACCGCTTCGCGCTCGCCCTCGGTGTAGGGATAGGCCTGCGCTTCCTCGGGACTGGGCAGCGGCAGGAACTCGCCGCGGTTGATGCGCAGGCGCGCCAGCTCCATGGTCAGGGCCAGGTGCTGCGCCTGCTCCTCGGTCTCGGCGCAGACCACGGCGACACCGAGAATGGCGTGCGGCCTGGCGAACTGGGCCGAGGGGGTGAAACTCTGCCGGTAGGCGGCGAAGGCCGGGCCGGCCGGGGTGGGACTGAAGTGGCTGGCGAAGCTGTAGCCCATGCCGGCGCTGCCGGCCATGCGGGCGCTGGCGCCGCTGGAGCCGAGCAGCCAGATCGGCGGCAGGGTCACCCCTTCCGGCATCACCCGCACGCGCCGGAATGGGTGCCCGGACGGCAGCTCGCCCTTCGACAAGGCCAGCATTTCCGACAGGTGTGAGGGGAACTGCTCGCCGTCAAAGGCGCGCAGGGCGCGGCTGGCGGCGGGCTCGGAGCCGGGGGCGCGGCCCAGGCCCAGGTTGATGCGACCCGGGTGCAGCGCTTCCAGGGTATGGAAGGCCTCGGCGATGCGCAGCGGGGCGTGGTTGGGCAACATGATGCCGCCGGAGCCGACGTGGATGCGCCGGGTGGCGGCCGCGACGTGGGCAATGAGGATTTCCGGCGCGGAGCTGGCCACGCTGGCCATGCTGTGGTGCTCGGCGAACCAGTAGCGGGCATAGCCGAGACGGTCGGCCAATTGCGCCAGGTCCACGGTGCGGCGCGCGGCTTCGGCTGGGGTGGTGCCGGTCGGCACCGGCGCAAGATCGAGTACCGACAGGGGGATGTTCATAAGCTTCCGCTATGTGGGCAAAACCGCCCGATTCAACACGAACGCCTGTGCCGCGGGCTAAGATTTACGCTCGACACCGTCGTTTTCAGCCATGCCGGACAGCCCCGACACCCTGCCGCCCAAGCCGCAGCCGCCGCAGAACTACGACTGCTGCGGTGGCGGCTGCGCCGACTGCGAGCTGCGCATCTACCAGCGCGAGCTGGTGCGCTGGAAGAAGATGGAGGCGGCGCTGCTGGCCGGGGGCGGCACGCAACCAGCACCACGCTGATCGTAGGGCGGCCTGTGGCCGCCGCATCGCTGCAATCGATGAAAAGCCGGCGGCCACAGGCCGCCCTACAAAAGCGGGTTCGGGCTCGAATCCGCCGCTCAGCGCTTGGCGCTGAAGTGCCGGGTCAGGTTGCTCAGCGCCAGGCGCGATTCCGCCTGCACCTTGCGCCACATGAACAGCGCGTTGACGATGCGCAGGTGCAGCGGCTTGACGTGGTAGCGCAGGGTGCGGGTGAAGTTCATGCCGGTGTTGCGGCCTTCGAAGCGGTACAGCAGGTGCACGGTGCTGCCGTCGTCCATCACCGCGCTGGCGGCCCAGCGCACGCCGGGCTCGGCTTCTTCCACCGTCCAGCGCAGGTGGCGCTTGATGCCGGCGGAGAGGATGTCCTCCTCGAAGCGGGCCCCGGCGGCGAGCGATTCGGCGGCGTGCTCCTGCGCCCCCAGCGAGGCCGGGTGCCATTCCTTCCAGCGCGCCGGGCGGGTGACGTAGTCGTACACCGCCTGGGTGGAGGCGAGGATGAATTGTTCGAGCTGGATCGTGGTCATCTGTCGTACAGGATACAACCTGGATAGCCTCTGATTAATCCCCAACCCTGCCCGGCCCGATGTGCGCTGCGGCTCAGTATTCCGGCGGAAGCGCGCCCATGATGCGGCCAACGATGAGCTTTCGACTCATCGAATCACCAGGGGGTTCCACCATGATGCGCCTCATTTCCACCATCGCCGCCGTGACCTTTGCCGCCGCGCTCTGCGCCGGCTGCCCCACGCAGTCGCCGGCACCGTCGACACCGACCTTGACCGAAAAGGACATGGGGCAGAGCGTGGAACTCGCCGTGGGCAGCACCGTCAGGATCGTGCTGGACAGCAATCCGAGCACCGGCTATCACTGGGACGTGGCGGCGGTCGATGCCAAGGTCTTGCGTGCGGCGGGCGAGAGCAGCTCCACTCATGAAAGCGGCGGCCCCGCACCCATGCCCGGCGCCCCGGAGAAAGCCATCCTCAGCTTCCAGGCGGTGGCTCCAGGACAGACTACGCTGCAACTGGTTTACCACCAGCCCTGGACGAAGGACGTACCTCCCGCGAAAACCTTCTCTGCGAATTTCACCGTCAGGTAAACACACCGAGCAGCCGCCGCGTTTCAATAATGCGGCGGCACTTCGTCGGCAGCGGTGCCGCGGAATACGGTTTCGGCCGAGTTGCGGGCACGCTCCATCAGTTCACGGCTCAGGGCTTCGAGCTGGTCGATCTGCTTCTGCTGGCGCGCCACCACCTGGTTGAGCACCTGCAGGGTTTCTTCCAGGTAGGCGAGCTTGGTTTCCAGCTCGATCAGGCGGGGTTCGTCCATGGCGGCGGCGCGGCGGTAGTCGGGTCGGCATGCAGTGTAGCGGCTGAAGCCTCAGAATAGGCGCATCTCCCCGCCGTGCCGACCGTTGCCGTGCTCCAGATCAACGACAGACTCAGCCTGCCGCTCGAACAGATCGAGCTCAGCGCCATGCGCGCACAGGGCTCGGGCGGGCAGAACGTCAACAAGACCTCCACCGCCATCCACCTGCGCTTCGACATCCGCGCCTCTTCCCTGCCGGAGGAGTTGAAGGAGCGGCTGCTGCAGCGCGCCGACCAGCGCATCACGCGCGAGGGCGTGGTGGTGATCAAGGCGCAGCAGCACCGCAGCCAGGAGCAGAACCGCGACGATGCGCTGGAGCGCCTGCGCGAGCTGATCGTCGCCGCCAGCATCGTGCCGCGCAAGCGCCGGGCGACCAAGCCGACGCGCGGCTCGCAGCAGAAGCGGCTGGAAGGCAAGACGCTGCGTGCGAAGACCAAGGCGCTGCGCAGCAAGATCGAAGACTAGA
>JAQGNS010000582.1 GCA_028291705.1 Nevskia sp. | reverse complement strand
GTTCGCTGCATCGTTCAGCGAATTAAAACGCAAGGAGTGTCATGAATAAGAAGTACGTGGGGCTGTTAGCCTCGGCGGGCGCATTGTGCCTGCCGTCCGTGGTGAGCGCGGCGGGACCGTCGCTCAGTGATGTACTGGTGAATTCCGGCATCTCGGCATCGGGGTACATCGATTCTTCCTACACCGAAGGTTTCAACAAGGGCTCGACCCTAGGCGGGGGCGCTGCCGGTAATCGTGCTTTCGACGTCAAGTCGGATTCCTTCACCTTCAACCAGGCGGCGCTGAACATCGGCTACCTGCCGACCGAAGGCTTCGGCGGCTTCGTCAACCTCATTGCTGGTGACGACGCCAAGGCCATCAACGGCTCTTACGGCGACGGTGACAGCAGATTCAGCGTGACCCAGGCGTACTTCCAGTACGCCACCGGCAACCTGACCGTCATCGGTGGCCGTTACGTCACCCTGTCCGGCTTCGAAGTCATCAACAGCACGCTCAACACCAACATTTCGCGTTCGCTGCTGTTCCAGAACGCCGAACCGCTGGTCCACACCGGCGTGCGCGCCTCGTACAAGTTCAGTGACCTGATCACCGGTTACCTGGGCCTGAACAATTCCGCGCTCTCCGGCGATGCCGCCGACGAAAACAAGCAGAAGACCCTGGAAGCGGGCGGCCTGCTGACCCCGTCCAAGACTGTCAGCGTGGGCCTGTATGAGTACTACGGCTTCGACGGCACTGCGCCGACGCAGAAGACCAGCCTGACCGATCTGACCGCGTCCTGGCAGGTGCTGGATCCGCTGCAGCTGGCCCTGAACGTCGACTACGTCAAGAAGTTCGGCGTGGACGGCGGCGGCGCTCCCGGCAGCGAGATCTACGGCGTGGCGGGTTACATCAACTACACCTTCCTGCCCAAGCTGAAGGGCTCGCTGCGCGGCGAGTACATCAAGGCCAAGGACAGCACCGGCTACTCGGAGAACAACAACGAGTTCACCGTGACGCTGGACTACAGCCCGGCCGCCAACTTCGACCTGCTCGGCGAAGTGCGTGCGGACGGTTCCAGCAACCACATCTACCCGAACGGCGACGGCGCCGACCTCAAGGGCACCGAAAGCGATATCGCCATCAAGGCGATCTACAAGTTCGGTACCCCCACCGGGTCCTGAGTCTCAACGGTACGCAGTACGATGCAGCGAGAAGGGCCGCCTCTGGCGGCCCTTTTTATTTGGGGCTGCTAACCTTCGCCGACAACCTCCGCAAGGCGATCCGGCACCCACCCGCATGAGCGCACTGAACCGCCTGTTTGCCGCCGGCCTGCTGCTGGGCTGCGGTGCCGCCCGCGCCGACTGGTTCAGCGGCAACGCCGGCGTGGTCAGCGACTACGTGTTTCGCGGCCTCGACCAGACCAACGGGCCGGCCCTGCAGGGCGGCCTCGACTACGTCCACCACAGCGGCCTCTACGGCGGCGCCTGGCTCACCAACAACCGCAGCGCCGGCAGCGGCGAGGCCGACCTGTACGGCGGCTATACGCGGCAGCTGCCGCTGTTCGGCGTGCTCAGCGCCACGCTGGATGCGGGCGTGGCGGGCTATGTCTATACCGGCGAGCGGCAGGCGGCGCTGGGCGGCCCCAAGCAGGACTTCGCCGAGGTCTATGGCGGCCTCGGCGTCGGGCCGGCCTCGTTCAAGGCCAGCTTCGCCCCGGATTACGCCGGTCGCGGCGCGCCGGGCTGGTATCTCCAGGGCACCCTGAAATACCCCTTGCCGGCCGGGTTCAAACTCAGGGCGGTGCTGGGCTACGGCGGCGGTGCCGGTGTGCAGCGGCAAACCGCGCCGCTGACCGTGGATGGTGTCGGCCACTCCTACCTGGACTACGGCCTGCGCCTGAGCCGGCCCCTGCCCTATGACCTGACCGCCTGGATCGAGGTGGCCGGTACCGACCTGCGCCTGGCCGACCATGCCCAGGGTGGGGCGAACCAGCCGAAATTCCTGCTGGGGCTGCGCAAGGACTTCGATTTCTAGTTAGGGCCTGTTAACGCTAATTTGATCGCTGCGACGGCCTCTGGAGGCGTCAAGCGCAAGGAGAGAGGAGCGTGATGTACTCGAAGTACATGAGCGACGACCGACGCCGCGATGGGCGCCTCCAGAGGCCGTCCCGAAGGGTTGCGCCCAAAATCGAGCCATGCGGCGTTGTCGCCCTCGGCCATGGATTCACCATGGCCAGCGGGCTCCGCCTTGCCTGGCTCGATTTTGGACTGCAACGCAGCGATCAAATTAGCGTTAACAGGCCCTAGCCGGCGTCGCGGTCGAACTGGCGGTAGCGCAGGGCCTCCGCCACGTGCGCCGTGACCACGGCGCTGGAGCCGGCCAGGTCGGCGATGGTGCGCGCCACCTTGAGCACCCGGTGGTAGGCCCGCGCCGACAGCGACAGGCGCGTCAGCGCCGCCACCAGCAGCTGCCGCGTGGCCTCGTCCAGCACGCAGTCCCGCTCCAGTTCCTTCGGCGTCAGCGCCGCGTTGGCCTTGCCCGCGCGGGCTTCCTGCAGCGCCCGCGCCTGGGTTACCCGGGCGCGCACCACGGCGCTGCTTTCCGCCGGGGGCGCATCCCTGGCGGTCAGCTCGGCCGTATCCAGCCGCGGCACGAACACCTGCAGGTCAATCCTATCGAGCAAGGGCCCGGACAGGCGACTGCGGTAGCGCAGCACCTGGTCCGGGGTGCAGCGGCAGCGGCCGGCGCTATCGCCCAGGTAGCCGCAGGGGCAGGGATTCATTGCCGCCAGCAGCTGGAAGCGCGCCGGGAAGTCCACCTGGCGGGCGGCGCGCGAGACGGTGATCTGGCCGCTTTCCAGCGGTTCGCGCAGCACTTCCAGCACGTGGCGATCGAACTCAGGTAGCTCGTCGAGGAATAAGACCCCGTGGTGGGCCAGGGTGATCTCGCCCGGGCGCGGCTGGGCGCCGCCGCCGACCAGGGCCACGCCCGAGGCGGTGTGGTGCGGCGCGCGGTAGGGGCGGCGGCCCCAGTCCTGCGGGTCGAAGCCGGCGGCGCCGACCGAGGCCACCGCCGCCACTTCCAGGGCCTCGTCCTCGCGCAGCGGCGGCAGGATGCCCGGCAGGCGCACCGCCAGCATGCTCTTGCCGGCGCCGGGCGGCCCGCACATCAGCA
The DNA here is from genome assembly GCA_028291705.1 of Nevskia sp. GTDB lineage: Bacteria > Pseudomonadota > Gammaproteobacteria > Nevskiales > Nevskiaceae > Nevskia. The sequence continues at coordinate 10,931 of JAQGNS010000582.1, read as the reverse complement.
GCGAATGGGCGCCGGCGGCGGCGATTTCCAGCGCGCGCTTGGCCTGGAACTGCCCGCGCACCTCGGAAAGATCAGGAACGACCAATACCGGCGCGCTGCGCGGCCGCGGCGGTACGCTGACCAGGCCCTCGCCGTGCAAAATGGCGCATAACGCACCAAGTTGGCCCGCGGTCTTCACCTCGCAATCCCCCGCCAGCAGGGCCTCCGCGACGTTTGCTTCCGGAACGAGCAGCTTGCGCCCCATCTTGGCGCACTTGATCGCCGCCGACAGCACGCCGCGCACCGGGCGGATCTCTCCGGTCAGCGACAATTCGCCCAGGACTTCCAGATCCTGCAGTGCCTGCGCCGGGATCTGGCTGGAAGCGGCGAGGATGCCCAGGGCGATGGGCAGGTCGAAGCGGCCGCCTTCCTTGGGCAGGTCGGCCGGCGCCAGGTTGATGGTGACGCGCCGGTTGGGGAACTGGTAACCGCTGTTGAGGATGGCGGCGCGCACGCGGTCGCGCGATTCGCGCACCGCGGCTTCCGGCAGGCCGACGATCGACAGGCCGGGCAACCCGGGCGACAGATCCACCTCCACGGCTACTGGATCGGCCTGCAGGCCGTTCTGGGCACGGCTATGGACGGTGGCGAGACCCATGGATACGGGCGCTGGTGCGCAGGCGCCGCGCCTACTCGGTCCCGGCCAGTTTCTTTTCCAGCGACTTCAGGCGTTTTTCCAGGCCGCCCAGCTTGGCCTGGGTACGGGCCAGCAGTTCCGCCTGGGTGTCGAAACGCTCGCGGCTGACCAGTTCCAGGCGGTCCAGGTTGGCGCGCAGCACGGCGCGGAAATTGTCTTCCAGTTCCGCCCGCAGGCCCTTCAGGCCGGGGGGGAGCACGCGCGACAGCCGCGCGGCCAGGTCTTCCAGTTGCTTCGGGTCCAGCATGTCGGGGCCTGTTCGCCGTGGTCTGGGCGGGAGTCTAGCGGGCCGCGGCGTGCGGCGCACCGCGGGCCGCGGCGGGCTTGGCCGGGGGGCTGCTGGCACGCTCCATGCTTGAACCGGCTAGCTACGCCGTAGGGGGCTTCTAGACGGCGGGCTCACAGGGCAGTTCTACCGCTGCAGGAAAGAGGAGTTGCATCAATGAAATTAATCACAGCCATCATCAAGCCGTTCAAGCTTGACGAGGTGCGTGAGGCGCTTTCGGAGATCGGCGTCGCCGGCATCACCGTCACGGAGGTCAAGGGTTTCGGTCGCCAGAAGGGCCACACCGAGCTGTACCGCGGTGCGGAATACGTAGTCGATTTCTTGCCGAAGGTGAAGATTGAAGTGGCAGTCACCGACGACAAGCTCGACCCCGCGATCGAAGTCATCACCAAGGCGGCACACACGGGCAAGATCGGCGACGGCAAGGTGTTCGTGCTGACGCTGGATCAGGCCATCCGCATCCGTACCGGCGAAACCGGCAAAGACGCACTGTAAGGAGCTCATGAAAATGCTTTCCCGTACCAATCCTCTCACCAGCACGGCGCGCGTGCTGCTGTTCGCCGCGGTTGCGGCGTTCGGCAACATGGCCATGGCTGATGACGCACCTGCCGCACCCGCAGCTTCGGCTCCCGCCGCCGCTGCACCCGCTGCCGCCGCTCCGGCGGATGCGGCTGCCGCCACCGCTGCGCCCGCCGATGCCGCTGCCGCCGCCCCCACGCCGAAGTGCGGCGACAAGGGCTTCGACTGCAACAAGGGCGACGTGGCATGGATGATGACCTCCACCGCCTTCGTGCTGTTCATGACCGTGCCGGGCCTGGCCCTGTTCTACATGGGCATGGTCCGCACCAAGAACGCCCTCTCCACCACGATGCAGAGCTTCGCGATTTTCTGCGTCATCTCGGTGCTGTGGGTGGTCTACGGCTACAGCCTGGCGTTCACCGCCGGACACGACGGCCACTGGTATCAACCCTTCATCGGGTCGCTCGACAAGCTGTTCATGGCCGGGGATGACCCCACCACGGCAGTCGCCGCGACCTTCAGCAAGGGCCAGTACATGCCGGACTACGTGTACGCCATGTTCCAGCTGACCTTCGCCGCCATCACCGTGGCCCTGATCTCCGGCGGCTACGCCGAGCGCTTCAAGTTCAGCGCGATGATCGTGTTCAGCATCCTGTGGTTCACCTTCGCCTACCTGCCGGTCTGCCACATGGTCTGGTACTGGGACGGCCCGGATGCCTACACCGATGCCGCTGCCGCGGTTACCGCCAACAGTCACGCCGGCTTCATCTTCAACAAGGGCGCTCTGGATTTCGCCGGCGGCACCGTGGTGCACATCAACTCCGGCATCGCGGCGCTGGTCTGCGCCATCATGCTGGGCAAGCGCGTCGGCCTGGGCAAGACCCACATGGCTCCGCACAGCGTGACGATGACCGCCATCGGCACCGGCATGCTGTGGATGGGCTGGTTCGGCTTCAACGCCGGCTCCGCCCTGGAAGCCACCGGCGCCGCCGGCCTGGCCTTCTTCAACACGCTGTTCGGCACCGCCGTGGCCGGTTGCGCCTGGGCGCTGACCGAATGGGTGCTGAAGGGCAAGCCCAGCCTGCTCGGCGTCTGCTCCGGCATCGTTGCCGGCCTGGTGGCCATCACCCCGGCCGCCGGTTACGTCGGACCCCTGGGCGCGCTGGTCGTCTGCGGCGTCGCCGGTGTGGTCTGCCTGCTCGCCTCGACCAAGGTCAAGGCCATGCTCGGCTACGACGACGCCCTCGACACCTTCGGCGTGCATTGCGTCGGCGGCATCGTCGGCTCCCTCGGCACCGGCATCTTCGCCAACCCGAAGTTTGGCGGCCAGGGCGTGTATGACTACGTCGCCAACAAGACCGCCGATTTCGATGCCACTGCGCAGATCATCTCGCAGCTGTGGGACATCGGCATCACGCTGGTCTGGTCGGGCGGTGTTGCCCTGGTGGTGCTGCTGGCTCTGAAGTACACCATCGGCATCCGTTCCAGCGACGCGGATCAGGAAGAAGGTCTGGATCTGGCCGATCACGGCGAGAAGGCCTACAACTACTAAGCTTCTCGCGGTATACCCTTTTCAAACAGGGGTTGTAACCTGGGCGGGCCGGCAACGGCCCGCTCATTTTTTTTGAGGTTTATTTGGGTTTTATCCAAAGCTTGCAAAGTCTTAACCACCGACCCTTCGCGCTGGTCCCTCGATACATTTTGCTGCGCAAAACACTCGGGACGAACGGAGTGTGTGCTTGGGGCAAGCACTGGCCGACCGATCGGCCCGGTTCTTGAACAGTAAATCCCCGTAGCCAAGCTTCAATTCCGACAAGCGCCTGAATCCTGCCGCACCCTCAGCAGGACAAGCCCGCTTATTTCAACAGTCCCGGCAAGGATGCCGGGTATCTTAGGCAGGGATGCCTCCAGTGTTAGACTTCAAGGAACAAGTTTCCGATGGAAATAAAATCATGAAAATGCTGATTGCGATCATCAAGCCGTTCCGCCTCGACGCGGTGCGCGAAGCCCTGGCCGACGCCGGGGTGCAGGGCATGACGGTCACCGAGGTGCGTGGTTTCGGCCGCCAGAAGGGCCATACCGAGCTGTACCGCGGTGCTGAATACACGGTCGACCTGCTGCCCAAGATCAAGCTCGAAGTGGCGCTGGCGCCGGACACGGTGGACAAGGCGATCGACGCCATCCAGAAGGCGGCCAAGACCGGCCAGATCGGCGACGGCAAGATTTTCGTTTACGATCTGAACCAGGCGGTGCGCATCCGCACCGGCGAGTCGGGTGTCGGCGCGGTCTGAAGCACGGCCCGCGTCCGCAGCCAAGGGATAGAAAGGACAACGGGGAGTCTCATGCGAACCACACCAGGGATGGCATTGGTCGGTCTGGCTGTCGCGTCATTGTTTTTCTGCGCCGCGGCCAGCGCCGACACCAGCACCAAACTGTACCGCTGGGTCGACAAGGACGGTCATGTGCATTACGGCGACCAGCCGGCGGCGCCCAACGCCAAACCGGTGAATCCGAAGGTGCCCGGCAGCGAGGATGCGGACGATGCCGCCGACGCCGCGGCGAAAGCCGCCGCCGACAAGCAGGCGGCGGAGTGCAAGAGCAAGAACGACCAGCTCGGACGCTACAAGAGTGCCGCCGCCATCAATGAAACGGATGCCCTGGGCAATACCCGGGAATACACCGCCGAACAGCGGGACCAGTTGGTCGTCAAGACGCAGAAATACGTCGACGACCACTGCGGCGGCACGGCGCCCGCCAGCTGAAGCGGGATCGCCGGCCCAGGCTGAAACCGCCGCTCCCCTCGCTCATTCGGGAGCGAGGGGACAAATCCCGCGGATGCTTCCCGGCGGCCCTTACAGGGCCAGTGCCTGCTTGATGAAGTTCGGCAGCGCGAACGCCGCGTGGTGCGTTTCCACGTTGTAGAACTTGGTGCCCAGCGCCGCGATGGCGGCCTCGTCCAGCCGCTGCGCCAACGGACCGGCGGTCTTTTGCGCCACCGAGGCGGACCACCAGCCGGACGGGTAGATCGGCTGCGGGAAGTGCAGCATGCGGGTCTGGGCGAAGCCGGCATCGCGCATGAAATGATGCATTTCGGCGATCAGCTCCAGGTGCAACAGGGGCGATTCGGACTGCTGCACCAGCATGCCGCCCGGGCGCAGGGCCTTGAGGCAGTCCACGTAGAACTTGCGGCCGAACAGGCCTTCCGCCGGCCCCACCGGGTCGGTGGAGTCGATGATGATCAGGTCCAGGCTTTCCGGCGCCACTTCCTTCATCCAGGCGATGCCGTCGCCGAAGAACAGGGTGGCGCGCGGGTCGCCGTTGGCCACGCACAGCTCGGGGAAATACTGCTCGGACAGGCGCGTCACGCGCTCGTCGATCTCCACCTGCACCGCGCGCTGCACTTCCGGGTGCTTCAGCACCTCGCGCAAGGTGCCGCAGTCGCCGCCGCCCACCACCACCACGTCGCGCGGGCTGGGGTGGGAGTTGAGCATCGGGTGCGACATCATCTCGTGGTAGAGGAAATTGTCGCGGGTCGAGACCATGGTGCAGCCGTCGATGGTCATCAGGTAGCCGAAGGTTTCGGTCCGGTAGATCTCGATTTTCTGGTAGGGGGTCTGCTCGGCATGTACGCGCTCGCCCAGCTTGAGCGAAAATGCCGTCCCGGTCTGGTCGACGGGCTCGGTGAACCAGCTGTTATCGAGGGACATGCGGAGCGCTCCTGGTCATACGGCCGTATTGAGCCGCGCAGTATAAAGGCGAATGGTTACGAAAATGAGTAGCGACGGCATGAAACAGGCTAATTGGACCCCCCGGGACGCCTCCGAGCTGTACAACATCCCCCAATGGGGCGAGGGCTATTTCGGCGTCGGGCCGGACGGCCATCTGCGCGTGCGCCCCTACCGCGAGCGCTCCCCGGTGGAAATCGACCTGTACGAGCTGGCCCAACGCCTGCCGCGCGAGGGCCTGGAACTGCCGGTGCTGGTGCGCTTCACCGACATCCTGCATGACCGTGTCGACGCCCTCACCGGCGCTTTCGCCGAGGTCATCGCCGAATACGACTACCGCGGCGCCTATACCGCGGTCTACCCGATCAAGGTCAACCAGCAGCGCGACGTGGTCGAGGCCATCGTGCGCCATGGCGGCAAGCGGGTCGGCCTGGAGGCCGGCAGCAAGCCCGAACTGGCGGCGGTGCTGGGCGTGGCTCCGGCCGGCAGCGTCATCGTCTGCAACGGCTACAAGGACCGCGGCTACGTGCGCCGCGCCCTGATCGGGCAGAAGCTCGGCCACCGCGTCTACATCGTGGTGGAAAAGCCGGGCGAGCTGGCCCTGGTGCTGGAAGAGGCGAAGATCCTCGAAGTGACGCCGCTGATCGGCTTGCGCGTGCGCCTGGCCTCGATCGGCGCCGGCAAGTGGCAGAACACCGGCGGCGAGAAATCCAAGTTCGGCCTGTCCTGCACCCAGGTGCTGGAGTCGCTGGAGCTGCTGCGCCAGGCCGGCGCGCTCGACGCGCTGCGCATGATCCACTTCCACCTCGGTTCGCAGATCGCCAACGTGCAGGACATCCAGCGCGGCATGCGCGAAGCCGCGCGCTTCTACGCCGAGCTGCGCGCCCTCGGCGCGCCGATCGACACGGTGGACGTGGGCGGCGGCCTCGGCGTGGACTACGAAGGCACCCGTTCGCGCTCCTCCTGCTCGATGAACTACAGCCAGCGCGAATACGCCCGCAACATCGTGCGCACCCTGCAGGAGGTTTGCGCCGAAAGCGGCCAGCCCGAGCCCAACCTGATCAGCGAATCCGGCCGCGCCCTCACCGCGCACCACGCTGTGCTGGTCACCGGCGTCATCGACCACGAGGCCGCGCCGGTTACCACGCCGCCGGCTCCGGGCAAGGACGAGCCGGGCATCCTGCACGAGCTGCATGAGTTGCTGGCCGAGGTCGCCACGCGCGGCCCGCTGGAATGCCTGCACGATGCGGTGACCTTCCTCGGCGAAGCGCAGTCGCAATACACCCACGGCGTGCTTAGCCTGACCCAGCGCGCTTCCGCCGAGCAGACTTATTTCGCCGTGTGCCGTGCCACCGTGCCGCGGCTCGATCCCGGCATCCGCGCCCACCGCGAGGCGCTGGACGAGCTGCGCGAGAAGCTGGCGGACAAGTACTTCTGCAACTTCTCCGTATTCCAGTCCGTGCCGGACGCCTGGGCCATCGACCAGGTGTTCCCGATCCTGCCGATCCACCGTCTCGACGAGCGCCCCGATTTGCGCGCCACCCTGTGCGACCTGACCTGCGACTCCGATGGCCGCATCGACCATTACGTCGATCGTGGCGGCCTCGAGCCCACGCTGCCGGCGCACGCGCTGGAGCCGGGCAAGCCCTACCTGCTGGGCTTCTTCATGGTCGGCGCCTACCAGGAAATCCTCGGCGACATGCACAACCTGTTCGGCGACACCAACGCCGTCAACGTGGTCATCGACGGTGATAGCTGGAAACTGGAAGGCGCCGAGCACGGCGACCGCACCGATGAACTGCTGCGCTACGTTCACTTCGCCCCGGAAGAGCTGGCCCAGGCCTACCGCAAGAAATTCGCCGGAAGCGACATGCCGGCGGCGCAGCGCGCGGCGCTGCTGGCGGAGCTGGAAGCGGGGCTGTCGGGGTACACCTACCTGTCGTAACCCGCCCCGGACCGCCCTGCGGAACATTCGCGCAGTGCTGCGCACCGCCCGATAAGATCGGAAAAAAAGGGCGGAGAAGAACTCGATGAACGCACCGCAGGCCATCAAGCGCCGCGACCTGTTGAAGTTTGCGGCGCTGGCGGGCGCGGGCACCGCCGCCGCGCCGCTGTTCGCCGGCTGCGCCGCAACTCGGACCACCGAACCCGGCGGTGACATCGCCGCCGAGGAATACTGGGGCGACAAGAACGGCGTCAGGCTGTGGATCTATCGCAAGTACCAGCCGGAAGGCATCGCGCAGAAGCCGGTGCTGTTCTGCGTCCACGGCTCCTCGTACTCGGGCAAGACCATGTTCGACCTCGAGGCGCCCGGCCGCGACTACTCGGTGATGAATCACTTCGCCCGGCTGGGTTACGACGTGTGGACCATGGATCACGAAGGCTACGGCCATTCGGACCGCACGCCGAACTATTCGGATGTGGCCAGCGGCGTCGCCGATCTCAAGGTGGCGATTGACGTCATCGTCAAAACCTCCGGCAAGACCCGGGCGACGTTCTTCGGCCAGTCCTCCGGTGCGCTGCGCGCGGCGAAGTTCGCCAACACCTACCCGGAGCGTGTCGGCAGCCTGATCCTCGGTGCGCTGGTCTACACCGGCGCAGGCTCGCGCACCCTGGAGAAGCGCCGCAAGTCCCTGGCCAAGCTGCGCGCCAGCAATGTGCGCAAGGTCGACTATGATTTCTTCGCTTCGGTGTTCACCCGCGACAAGCCCGGCTCCGCCGATCCCGACATGGGCCGGCTCGTCGCCGAGGCCGAGCTGAAATACGGCGACACCGTCCCCAACGGTACCTATCTGGACATGGTGGCGAACCTGCCGGTATGCGATCCGGAGAAGATCCTGTGCCCGGTGCTGATCGCGCGCGGCGAATACGACGGCATCGCCTCGGACCAGGATGTCCTCGATTTCTACGAAAAGCTGCCCCATCCCGACAAACAGATCGCCAAGCTGGGCGGCCTGGCCCACACGGCGCTGCTCGGCGTGAATCGCGGCCGCCTGTTCCATGTCATGCAGGCCTTCCTGACGCTGCCGGCCGGCGTGCCGCTCGGCAGCGGTGGCGCTGCGGACGGCGACGATCCGGGCTGAAGTCCCGGCGATCTGGACCGCCCCGCGGAACGCCCACCCACGGCGCTACGGCGCCCGATATGATCGGGACCACGAAAATCCGGAGGAACGTTTCATGATCGACTCGACCCGCCGCGGCATCGTCACCGCGGGTATTGCCGGCGTTGCCCTGGCATCCACCACGGGCATTGCCAGCGCCGCCGCCAAGCCCAAGGCCGGTCACTATGTGTTCGCGCCGCCGGCCGTGATCAGCCTGCCGGTGGTGGGCGAGACTGCGGCTTTCCCGGTGCGCCGCATCTACTGCGTGGGCCGCAACTACGCCGCCCATGTGCGGGAGCTGAATAACAATGCCGAGGAGCCGCCGTTCTTCTTCCAGAAGCAGCGCGACATGATCGTGCAGAACGGCGGCAAGGTACGCTACCCGGAACTCACCAGCGACTTCCAGTACGAGACGGAGCTGGTGGTGGCGATGAAATCCGGCGCCATGGACATCTCCGCCGAGCAGGCCAACCAGCACATCTACGGCTACGCCGTCGGCTTCGACATGACGCGTCGCGATCGCCAGGCCGACATGAAGAAGATGCAGAAGCCCTGGGAGATCGGCAAGTCCTTCGAGGACGCCGCGCCGTGCAGCGCGATCACCTCGGTGGCCAAGACCGGCTATCTCAGCAAGGGCCAGATCAAGCTCGTCGTCAATGACAAGACCCGCCAGGACAGCGACCTGGGCGACATGATCTGGAACGTGGCGCAGATCATCGCCGAGCTGTCCAAGCAGGTAGAGATCACCGCCGGTGACCTGATCTACACCGGCACGCCGGAAGGTGTCGGCCCCGTGGTGCGCGGCGACCGCATGGTCGGCACCATCGACGGCTTGCAGACGCTGATCGTCGAGATCGTCTGAGCGCGACGGCATTCGAACCGGTTCGGTCAATCCTGTGCGGACTTTCAGGCTGGCATTGCTGCTGGCGCTGTGCTGCCCCAGCGCGCTGCTCGCCGCCGACATCAAGGTGCTGAGTGCCGGTGTGGGCGAGCTTGGGCTGCGGCAAGCCATTCCGGCTTATGAGAAAAGCGGCGGCGATCACGTTGCGGTCGAATTCGCCGTGCCGAAGCTGCTGAAGGAGCGGGTGCTCGCCGGCGAGTCGGCGGACGTGCTGATTGCGCCCTCTGCGGTGATCGATGCCGTCCTCGCCGGCGGCAAGGCGTTGGAGCCGCGGCTCATCGTCGGCCAGGTCGGTGTCGGCGTGGTGGTCAGGAAGGGCGATACGCGCCCGGCCATCGCCACGCTGGACGAGGTGAAGAAAGCCGCAACCAGCGCGACCTCGGTCATCTACAACCGCGCCTCGACCGGCCTCTATCTCGATCAGCTGTTCGAACGCCTGGGCATCGCACCGGCCATCGCCGGCAAGGTCCAGCGCTACGCGGACGGCGACGCCGTCATGCGCCATATCGTCGATGCGCCGAAGGGCGCGGTGGGCTTCGGCGCCATCGCCGAGATCCGGCTGTATACCGATATGGGTGCGGACTACGTCGGCCCGCTGCCCGCGCAGATCCAGAACTACACACGCTACGAAGCGGTGCGCCTCAAGGCCGGCGGCGAGGGAGCCGCGGCCTTCCTGCGTTTCCTCGACACGCCGCAGGTGCGGGGCTTCTTTGCGGAAAGCGGCGTGGAACCGGTAACGCTGCCGTAAAATCGGAGCACCCTTCCGACTGCACGGGTTCCTCGCCGGCCATGATCGATTCCGCCTACTGCGTCCTGATGGCGCGCTACAACCAGTGGATGAACCGCAAGCTCTACGCCGCCTGCGCGCAACTCACCGAAGCCCAGCGCAAGGAAGATCGCGGCGCCTTCTTCGGCTCCATCCAGGGCACGCTCAACCACCTGCTTTACGGTGATACCGCGTGGATGCGCCGCTTCACCCAGCGCCCGCTCGACGGCCTGCACGCCCGCATGGAATTCCACCCGGACCTCGAAGCGCTGCGCGCCATGCGCGATATCTTCGATTACGAGATCATCGACTGGGCGGCGAAGCTGCAAGCGGAGTGGCTGGCAGCGGACTTCACCTATACCAGCATCGTCGACGGCAGCACCCGCACCAGGCCGGCGTGGCAGCTGGTGGTGCATATGTTCAATCACCAGACGCATCATCGGGGGCAGGTTGCGACGTTGCTGTCGCAGTTCGGGGTTGATGCGGGGGTTACGGATTTGCCGGCGATGCCCGGGTGAAGGCGCTTCTCTTTACACGACTACGCACAACCTCCGTTCGCCCCGAGTGCCCGCGCAGCGGGCGTGCTTTTCCGAATATCCCGAGTGAATCGCGAAGCGATTTGTATCGAGGGAGGGGCCAAACACGCCCTCTCCCCATCGTCATTCCCGCGAAAGCGGGAATCCAGGCTTCGGTGAATTTGGATTTCGGATGAACTCATCTTGGTCGCTAAACTATCGTAGGGTGGAATAAGCGAAGCGCATTCCACCTTCCGCCGTAGGCGGAACGCTGCTTGTCTTCAGGCTCTCACACGCGCTCTCTGAGACTTTGGCGTACGCGCTTGCACGCGGGTCATTGACCGCGCTTGGTGAAAGCCTGGTTCCGCCCTGAAGGCGGGTTACTTTTCTTTGGGTTTCGCCCAAAGAAAAGTAACCAAAAGAAATGCGACCCGATGTCTGC
>JAQGNS010000064.1 GCA_028291705.1 Nevskia sp. | reverse complement strand
GCTTCGGCCTGGTGAATGCGCCGATCACCAATACCGCCGTCTCCGGCATGCCGAAGGCACAGGCTGGCCTCGCCGCCGCGGTGGCTTCGACCAGTCGGCAGATCGGCGCGTCGCTGGGCGTGGCGGTGGCGGGCACTGTGGTCGGCGCGCGTGTCGCCGCCGGCCTCAGCTTCACCGAGGCGACACATGCCGTCTGGTGGATCATGGTGGCGATGGGCCTGGTGGTGGTCAGCCTCGGCCTGCTCTCCAATAGCGGCTGGGCCCGCGCCAGCAGCCGCCAGGCGGCGCAGTTGCTGGAAGACGCCGCCGCGGCGGAGTCCGGCAAGCCGGCGGCGGTGGCGGGATGAGCGCCCGGCGCAAGACGGGCACCGAGGCCGACCACATCTGGCAGCAGCTGGTGACGCTGGTGATGGACAGTCGCGGTGACTGGCGGCGCCAGGTGATCGAGGTGACCGGCTTGCCGTTCAGCCGCGTGCGCGCGCTGCGTCGCCTGGTCGATGCGCCGCTGACCCTGGTCGACCTGGCCTATGCCATGAGCACGGATGCCCCGGCCGCGACTGTGGCGGTGAACGATCTGGAGCGGCGCGGCCTGGTCGAGCGCTATCCGCATCCCGAGAATCGCCGCGCCAAGCTGGTGGCGCTGACGCCGACGGGAAAACAGTTGGTAGCACGCGTGCACGCCATCAACGAACATGCGCCCGACGTGCTGGCCGCGCTGCCAGCGGCGGACCTGGCGCAGATGCGGCGGATCCTCGACGCGATGCGTTCGGCTTGAGCGCCGGTTTGCGCCACCATTCCCGCATGAGACGAGCAGGAGCAGGAAACGCATGTTGATCCGGCACGCAAGACAAGACGACCACCCGGCCATCTGGCGCATCCTCGAGCCGACCATCCGCGCCGGCGAGACCTACGCCCTGCCGCGCGACATGAGCGAGGCGGACGCGCTGGCTTACTGGACCGGCGCCGATCGTGAGACCTTTGTCGCTGAGAAGGAAGGCAATATCCTCGGCACCTACGTCCTGCGCGCCAACCAGCTGGGCGGCGGCGCGCATGTGGCCAACTGCGGCTACATGACCGCGGCCGATGCCGTCGGACGCGGCGTGGCGCGCGCGATGTGCGAACACTCGCTGGCGCATGCGCGCGAGTGCGGCTTCCGCGCCATGCAGTTCAACTTCGTGGTCAGCAGCAACGAGCGCGCGGTGAAGCTGTGGCAGGGGCTGGGCTTCGAGACGGTGGGGCGGTTGCCGCTGGCGTTCGAGCATCCACGGCTGGGGTTTGTCGATGCGCTGGTGATGTTCCGGGTGCTGTGAGAACCGCGTACACCTCGTAGCCCGGATGCAACGCAGTGGAATCCGGGGTGGCGCGGCACTCGGCCCGGCCCCGGATTCCGTTTCACTTCATCCGGGCTACACCTGGAATCCGGCAGTTCTCCGTTTCCCGCTCCTATGCGGCTTCAGCGGTCAGCCTGAGGCCGAGTGCGGAGATGACTTTCAGCATGGTGTCGAAGGATGGATTGCCTTCGGCGCTGAGGGCCTTGTACAGGCTTTCACGACCCAGCCTCGTCTCCCTGGCCACGGCGGACATGCCTTTGGAGCGCGCGGCGGTGCCGAGCGCTTGGTTAATCTGCCTGGGGTCATTGGTGGCGAATGCGTCGCTCAGGTAGGCGGCGAGCGCTTCCGGTGAATCCAGGTGATCGGCCGCGTCGAAGGCGGAGAGTTTGATCTTTTTGGTGGGCATGGCGACCCTCGTTGACGATGTTGCGTTTTACATCTGCAAGCTGTTTCTACAAAGTGGTGGCCATTTCCTGCGCCGCCTGGATGTCGCGCTTCTGCGAGGACTTGTCGCCGCCGCAGAGCAGGATCACGATTTCCTTGCCGCGCCTGGTGTAGTACACGCGGTAACCGGGACCGAAGTCGATACGTAATTCGCTGACGCCTTGACGCCTTCGCCGACCGGCTTGGAGTCGCCGAAGGAACCAAGTTCCAGCCGTTGGATGCGGCGGACGATCACGGCACGGCCCTTGATGTCGCGCAGCCGCTCCAGCCAGACTTTGAACGCCTCGGTTTGGCGAATTGCGATCACTGCGAGATTGTATCCTAAAGGATACAGTTTTGCAAGGACATCCGGATCGCCGCAAGCCTTGCGCTGGTGCACGGATTCGCCGGCCGCCGGCCCCGAAGAACTAACAGGGCTCAGACCGATAATTTCTCTCCTAAGCCGGGTTGGCCGCGTTCGCTGCACGGTCGATGAACTCGACGGTTACGCCCGGCGCCAGGTTGACGAACAATTGCAGCTCGCCCATGGACGGCACTTCGGCCAGCCCGTGGGGAATGCGGCTGTGCCGCAGGCGTTCGAGCAGTGCGGCCCAGGCTTCGCGGCCTTCGACGCGCAGGGCGACGTGGTCGATGCGCGGCGAAACCATGCCTGCGGGCGCGGCCGTGGTGCTTTCGATCAGATGAATCACCGGCCGGCCATCGGCGTACAGCCAGCAGCCGCCGACACCGAATGCGGGCCGTGGTCCTTCCTGCAGGCCGGCGACGTCGCGGAAGAAGCGCCGCATCGCGGCGACATCCTCCGTGACGATCGTGACGTGGTCGAGTGTCATGATTGGGACTCCGACGGACGCGCTCAGACGATGCTCGGCACCACGCCGCCATCGACGCGCAGGGCGGCGCCGTTGGTGGACGAGGACAAGGGGCTGGCCACATAGGCAACCAGGCTGGCGACTTCCTCGGGCTCGATCATGCGCTGGAGCAGCGAGGTCGGGCGGGCCTTGGCGAAGAACTCGGCTTCGAGCTGCTCGGGGGCGGCGTCTGGCTGGCTTGAAATGCTGCGCAGGAAATCGACGATGCCTTCCGAGCGGGTCGGCCCGGGCAGCACCGAGTTGACGGTCACCCCGGTACCGCGGGTCAGTTCCGCCAGGCCACGCGAGACGGCGAGCTGCGCGGTCTTGGTCATGCCGTAGTGGATCATCGCGCCCGGGGTCATCAGACCGGACTCGCTGGAGATGAAGATGATGCGGCCCCAGTTGCGCGCCAGCATGCCGGCAAAGTATTCGCGCGCCAGGCGCACGCCGCTCAGCACATTGGTCTCGAAGTAACGCAGCCAGTCGGCGTCGCTCACTTCGGCGAAGGGCTTGATCTCGTAGATGCCGAGGTTGTTGATCAGGACATCGACCTCGGGCACGGCGCGGCGCAGCACCGCGGCGCCTTCGGCCGTGGCCGCGTCCGCCAGCACGCCGCGTACCACAGCGGCTCCGGAAGCGCGGATGCTTTGCAGCGCCTGATCGAGCTTGTCCTGATTGCGGCCGGTGATGACGACCTGGGCGCCCTCCTGGGCGAGTTTCCTGGCGATTTCCAGGCCGATACCGGCGGTAGAGCCGGTGACGAGAGCGGTTTTGCCGCCGAGTTGCAGATCCATGGCGATGATTCCTGATGTCTGCCGGACGGTGCGGGATTGCATGGTCCGGATTCGGGAGTAAGGCTATCTGCTTGCTAATAAAACAAGAATAGCTAATATCGAAGATGATCTATTGCTAAATAAGCAACAATATGGCCGACAGTCTTTTCGACATGGTGGTGTTCGTCCGGATAATCGAAACCGGCAGCCTTTCGGCCGCGGCACGCGACCTGCACCTGTCGCTGGCCGTGGTCAGCCGCCGGCTCGGCCGCCTGGAGGAACGCCTCGGCGTGCGCCTGGCCAACCGCACCACCCGGACACTGTCGCTGACCGAGGAGGGGGCGGCTTTTCACGCGCGCTGCGTCCGCATCCTGGGAGACATCGAAGAGGCGGAAATGGAAGTCACGCGCGGTCGCAACACCGCCACCGGGCTGTTGCGCGTGACCTCGACGTTCGCCTTTGCCCGGCGCCGCCTGGCGCCGCTGCTCCACGAGTTCCAGCAACTGCATCCGGGCCTGCAGATCCATCTGGAGGCCACCGACAGCTTCGTCAATCTGGTGGAAAGCGGCTACGACCTGGCCATCCGCTTCGGTGCGCTGGCCGACTCCAGCCTGATCGCGCGGCAACTCGCACCCAATGTGCGGGTTATCTGCGCCGCACCAGCCTATCTCGACCGCCATGGCCGCCCGGCGAACATCGACGACCTGCTCAACCACGACTGCATCATCTACGGCAATCCGCCCCTGGATCACTGGCGCTTCGCCGACGGCAGCTCGGTGCGCGTGAAGGGAACGCTCAGTACCAACGACGGCGAGGCGGCGCACGCCTGGGCCCTGGAAGGTGCCGGTTTGGTGCTGAAGTCGACCTGGGATGTCGAGGAAGACATCGCCGCCGGCCGGCTCGAGGTGGTGCTGCCGGCGTTGCAGTTACCCGCCGCGCCGATTCATGCCGTGTATCCCCATCGCCGGCATACGGCGGCGAGAGTCCGTCTTTGCGTCGAGTTCCTGGCGAAGAAGTTGCGGGCTTCTACGGCCGCTGCGGAAGCGCAGGACGGAAGTAATCAATAGGGGCCCGACCCCGATAAATTCTCCGACGCCCCGGCCGCGACTGTTGCGGTGAATGACCTGGACCGGCGCCGATTGCGAGACCTTCGTCACCGAGAAAGACGGGCGCATCCTCGTGGGGTATACGGATGCGCTGGTGATGTTCCGGGTGTTGTAAGGACACGGTTTCCGGTGAGCGCCCGTTCTCAGGCGCCCAGCCAGGTGAAGGCAAGCCGCTGCGTTATTCCACCGTCACGGACTTTGCCAGGTTGCGGGGCCGGTCGACATCGGCGCCGCGTTGCAGGGCGGCGTGGTAGGCCAACAATTGCAGCGCCACCGAGTAGACGATCGGCGCGGACAGATCGTCCGTGGCGGGCATCTCCACACATTGCAGGCCGGGTTCCGCGCGGATGCCGGCGGCGCCGTCGGTGAATACGTAGAGCAAGCCCTTGCGTGCCTGCACCTCGCGCAGGTTGGAGCGCAGCTTGTCGATCAGGGCATTGGCCGGTGCAACCACGACCACCGGCATGTGATGATCGACCAGCGCCAGCGGGCCGTGCTTGAGTTCCCCCGCGGCGTAGGCTTCGGCGTGGATGTAGGAAATCTCCTTGAGCTTGAGCGCACCTTCCTTGGCGATGGGGTAGAGCATGCCGCGGCCCAGGAACAGGGTGCTGCTGTGGTCCGCCAGCTCGCGCGCCAGAACCTCGATGCGGTGATTGAGATTGAGCACTTCCTCGACCTGCCCGCTGACCCGCCGCAGCTGTTCCAGCAGGGTCCTTTCCGCCTTGGGCTTGGGCCGATTGCGGCGTACCAGCAGCAGGGTCAGCAGCAGCAGGCTCATCAACTGTGTGGTGAAGGCCTTGGTGGAAGCCACGCCGATCTCGGGACCGGCGCGGGTCAGCAGGTGCATGTCGGACTCCCGCACCAGGGTGCTGCCGGGCACGTTGCAGATGGCCAGGGTCGCCAGGTAGCCCGCCCCCTTTGCATAGCGCAGGGCGGCCAGGGTGTCGGCGGTTTCGCCGGACTGCGACAGGGTCACGAACAGGCAGTTGCGGCCGACCACTGGCGACCGGTAACGGTATTCGCTGGCCAGGTCCACCGTGCACGGCACCTGTGCCAGCGATTCCAGCCAGTAGCGCGCCACTTCTCCGGCGTGGTGGCTGGTGCCGCAGGCGACGATATGGACCGCTTCGATGCCCTGCAGCAACAGCGTGTCCTTGAAGCCGAGGCGGTCGGGCAGCAGCGCGCCGCGATCGGTGCAGCCGCTCAGCGTGTCGGCCAGGGCGTCCGGCTGCTCATGGATTTCCTTCAGCATGTAGTGCTGGTAGGGCCCCTTGTCGGCGGCCGCGCTGTTCAGGTCGAGCCGCTGTGCCGGGCGCTCCACCGTTGCTTCATTGGCGTCGACGATATGCAGGCTGTTGGTCTTGATGCAGGCGACATCGCCGTCTTCCAGGAACATGAAGCGGTCGGCGAAGGGCAGTAGCGCCGCGGCGTCGGAGGCGACGAACTGCCCGTCGCCGCCGAGTCCGATGGCCAGCGGATTGCCCTGGCGCGCCACCACCAGCGCATCGGGCTCGTGCGAGGTGATGACGGCGATGGCGTAAGCGCCGTGCAGCTGGCGCACGGCGATGCGCACCGCCCCGAACAGGTCGCCGGCGGCGGCGTAGTGGTAATGGATCAGGTGGGCGACGACTTCGGTGTCAGTATCCGAGCGGAATTCGTAGCCCATGATCTCGAGCATTTTGCGCAGGCCTTCATAGTTCTCGATGATGCCGTTGTGCACCACCGCGACCTCGCCGCAGGACAGGTGCGGGTGGGCATTGCGTTCCTCCGGACCTCCATGCGTCGCCCAGCGCGTGTGCCCGATGCCGATGCCGCTGTGCGGCAGCTCGCCCAGCAGCGACTGCTCCAGTTGGGCCACCTTGCCGACGCTGCGGCGCACATGGATGCCGCTGTCGCCATCGATGTAGGCCAGGCCGGCCGAGTCGTAACCGCGATATTCGAGACGCTTGAGGCCGTCCAGCAGCAACGGCGTGACGTTGCGCCCGGCCAGTGCTCCGATGAGTCCGCACATGATGGATCCTCCTTGTTGTGATGGAATGCGCCGCGGCCGACGCCATGGTGCCGGCCGGCGCGGCCGCTGCTAGCGACGCGCGATGTGACGGCCGCGCACCGTGGCGCGCGCCGCACGGCGCGTTGGCGGCGGCTGGGTGGGCGACTGGGTGGATGGGGGCGTGAAGTGCGCGGCCAGGTCGGCCAGCCCTTCTTCCAGGCTTTGCGTCGGGGTGAAGCCCAGCGTGCCGCGCAGACGTTCGCTGCTGCCGCAGGAATGACGGATGTCGCCGGCGCGCGCCGAGCCGAACTGCGGCGGCGCATCGTTGCCGAGGCAGTTGCCCAGTACCTTGAGCAGGCGCAGCAGATCGATGCGGCTGCCGGTGGCGACATTGCATACGCCCTGGCTGTCGGAAGCTAGGGCCAGGGCGTTGGCCTGCGCCACGTCGCTGACGTGGACGAAGTCGCGGGTCTGGCGCCCGTCGCCGAAAACCATCGGCGCCTCGTCGGCGGCCAGCCGCTCGATGAATTTGGAGATGACGCCGGAGTAGGGGGAGCTCGGGTCCTGGCGCGGGCCGTAGACGTTGAAGTAGCGCAGGCCGAGACTGTTGAGGCCGTGCAGGCGCGCATAGAGGCCGGCATAGAGCTCGTCGACCTGCTTCTCCAGGCCATAGGGATTGGTCGGCTGCGGTGTTTCCTCCTCGTTCAGCGGCAGATTGGCGCAATCGCCGTAGACGGCCGCCGAGGAGGCGTAGACCAGGCGCGGCACCTGCCGCGCGCGGATGCTCTCGATGACATTGACGAAGCCGAGGATGTTGCGCATCGCCGAGTCGAACGGTTGATCCACCGAACGCGCGGCGGAAACCTGGGCGGCGAGATGGATGCAGCCGCGCATGCCGCGCATGGCACGGTCGACCACCGCCGCGTCGCGGATGTCGCCGACCACCAGCTCCAGCCCGGCATGCGGCAGCGGCAGGTTGTCGCGTTTGCCGGACGACAGATCGTCGAGTACGCGCACGCGGTAACCCTGGGCGAGCAGGACCTCCACCGTGTGCGAACCAATGAAGCCGGCGCCGCCGACCACCAGCACCGGGGAACGCAATGCCACTTGTTTGCTTGTCGGTTTCATGTTCAGACCCTCGTCGATTGCAGCAGGCGATCCTTCAGATCGGCCCAGTAGCGCGCCAGTTGCACCACCATCTGCCGGGTGCTGCCGGCGTCCCAGCCATTCTCGAATTCCACCCGCACCGGCAGGCCGTCGGTGAGCGGGCGCTGGTCGGCGCCGGCGGCATCGACCAGCTGCATGCGCACCAGCACGCCCATCTCCGCTTCGCCGAGCAGGGCGCTCTGCGCCTTGGGCACTTCCGCCGCAATCTGCGGCACGTCCGCCACCAGCGCGCGGCGCCGCATGCCGTCCGGAAAGATCACGGTGGCGGCCATGCCCGGCGCGGCGTAGATGCCGTGCTTGGGCGGAATGTAGGCATCGATATGGATCTCGCCCCCCTGCGGCGCCAGCATCGCCACCTTGCTGCCGATGGCAAGCTGGTCGCCCTTGACCACCGCCAGGTCGACGATGCGTCCGGACTTCGGCGCGTGGACCAGCATGGCCTGCAACTGGCCGTCGAGGTCGGCCAGCTCGGTCTGGATCGCCAGGATGCGTGTCTGTACGGCGACGCTGTTGCCGCTGCTGCGCGGCGGCGGCCGGGTCTGCAACGCCATGGTGCGATACAGCTCGTCGAGCTTGGATGAGGCCTGGTCGTACTGGTTGCGCGCCGCGTTCAGCTCGGCTTCGGTGGCGGCGCCCTCGCTCAGCAGTTGCTGCATCTGCCGCATGCGCTCGGACATGCGGTCCTTCTGTTCACGCGCGGTCTGCAGCTCCCCGGCGAAATCGATGCTGTCCAGCGCGGCCGCGCCGTGCCCTTGCGACTCGGCGCTGACCGCCACGCCCTGCAACTGCTTCAGCTCGGCGCGCAACTGGTCGGCATGGGTGGACAGCGACTCGTTGGCGAGCCTGGCGACCGGCTGACCTTCACGAACCTCGTCCAGCGGCTTGACGTATACCTCGTCGACATAGCCCTGGCTGGAGGAGCGCACCGTGATCTGCTCCTGCGCAACGAAGCCCGGCGCCTGGATCAGCACCGACGAGTAGAGGAACTTGCCGACGAAGAACAGGAACGGACTGCTGACCACCAGCAGGATCAGGTACCAGCGCCAGCGCGCAAGATGGCGCTTGCCCGGCGCATACGGCACCTCGACGCCGCGGTCGCGGTTCGGATCGCTGGCTTCCGGCTTAACGAATCTGACTTTCATGACCCATCCTTCGCAAATCGTTCCAGGCCTGCACCACGATGCCATCGGTGTTCGGCTGTGCCGCCAGCAGTCCCTGCAGTTGCTGCATCGACTGCCGGAAGTCCTGCGGCGAGCGGCGCGCATAGCTGAGCTGCGGCTCCAGTTCGGGCTCGACGCTCTGCGCCACGCGGAAGCGCAGGCCGCCGGCGCGGGGGCTGCCGACGATGGGGCGGGCGATGTCCGCCACGCGCTGCGGATTGGAATTGAAGATCATCAGCACCACCTGGCCGATGCCGGCGTCGCGCAGGCGCTGCTCGACGTTCCAGCTCATGTAGGGGGGATCGCGGAAATAGCGCGGGTGCATGGTGGCGGCGGTCGGCCAGGGCGAAGCCTTGGCGGCGCTGCGCAGGGTCTCCATCCAGTTGTCGAATTGCGCCTGGTCGAGCGGCTGCTTGTAGATCTGGTCCGGCTCGATGTCGAGGTTGAGGCCGGCGAAGTCGAAGCCGCGCAGGTTGTTGATGATCGCCACCAGCTTGGGTCGCTGCGCCGGCTCGATCCAGCTCGGCTCGCCCAGCAGCAATTCGACCGTCATGCCATGGTGCTTGGCGGCGTCGAGGAAGCCGCGCAGTTTCTGCGGTTGCACCTGGGCGTCGGCGATCTGCTGCGCATTGAGCGCCAGCAGCAGGCGATTGACGCCGTCGCCCTGCAGCTCCCGCCAGTATTTTTCGTCCTGCTGGCCGGCGATCAGGTCGCCGCTGTTCCAGACATAGACGCCCAGGGGGACGGCGGGCGCGGTGCCCGCGGTTGCCGCGACGGTCATCTCCGTGGCGGAGGAAACCGACAGGGTCGAGGCGAGTTGCAGGCGCGGCGGCTGGGTCATCTGCATGGGCGCTGTGCTCCTCGGCGCGGAGCCGCCGCCGTTGGTGTCCACGGATTGGGATACGGTTCTGGCGCTCGCCGGCACGGTATAGACCGCGGATTCCAGGTGCGGGCCGGCCGTTGTGGAGGTGGCTGCCACCGGCTGCGCGGCCGGCGCCGCGGGCAGGGGGGCAGGTGCAAGCGGAACTGGAGCCGGAGCCGGAGCCGGGAGCGACGGGGCACGCCCAGGCGCCATTTCAGGCGCCAGGGGCGCCATGCGATCCATGATCGGTCGCGCGCTGCCGCCCGGGGGCGCATTGAATTGATGCGGCGCCAGGGGCGGCGCTGCCGCGGGCGCCCTTGGCGGGGAGGCTGCCGCGGGCACACTCGGCGGGGAGGGTAGCGGAGGCGTTGGGCTGGACGAATGGCCTTGCAGCATCTGGTCGACCTGGATGATGGGGTCGGCCAGTTGCGCGCCCAGTTGCGATGGCGCGTCCACCGATCCAGCCGGCAGCGTCTGGTCGGCGATGGCGTAGCCGCGCAGGGCGATGCTGGCCTGCCAGGCCTTGACCCGTCCGTCGATCTGTTCCAGCGCGGCGGCGTAGTAGCTCTGCAGGCGGCGCGCCAGCATGTCCACGCCTTCTTCGGCGATGATGTTGCCGCGCAGGTAGCTTTCGCGCAGGCCTTCGCTGCTGGCCTGTACGCGGCGCGACAACTGCTCGTCGTCGTTCTGCGACTGCGCCAGTTGTTGCTGCGCCGCCCGCACCTCGCCGCCCAGTTCCTGGCCGCGGTCCTGGATGCGCAGGCGCAGCTCTTCCATCTGCGCTTTCAGGTGCTTCTTCTGCGCGCTGCGGGCGCTGAATACGCCGATCGGCGCCTTGAGGTTGAGGCCGACGAAGGTGCCGCCGCCATAAGGCCCGCCGTTCTTCGACAGGTCCTTGACGCCCGCGGCGTTGACGTCGAAGCTGGCTTCGACGCCGTACCAGGTCGAGTCGTTGAGCTGCGCCTGCAGCGCATCGCGTTGCGCGCGCAGGGCCGCGACGTCGGGATGGTGCAGCAGCAGCGATTCGACCTGCACTTCCGGCATCGGCGGCAGGGTCACCGACTGCGCCGAGAAGGCGCCGAGTTGCCGCCCGGTGAGGCGCTCCAGCCGGCTGCGCGCCTGGTCCTCGGCGCGCTTGAAGCGGACCAGGTCGCCATGGGCCTGGGCGTAGGCGGCTTCGGCATTGAGCTGCTCGGACTGCAACAGCAGCTTGTGCTGCGCGCGCAGTTGCAGCTTCGGCAGCATCAGATCTTCGCTGCTGAGGTAGGCCTGCACTACTTTCAGGCTTTCCTGGGCGCCCCAGTACTGCGCATAGCTGGATTCCAGCTCGAGCTGCGCCAGGCCATGCGCGGCGTCGGCGCGGATTTCCTGCTGGTGCTGTGTGCCCAGCAGGGCGTCGACCCTGCGATCCGATTGTTCCGCCGCGCCCAGCAGGGGATAGCTGAAGCCGGCCTGGGCCTGCGCCGCATCGTAGGTGAATGCCTTGTGCACATCGACGATGTTGCGCACGATGCCGTAGCCGCCGCCGAGGGTGACGCGCAGCCCGCTCTCGGCCCGTTCGCGGTCCACGTCCTGCCTGGCGCCTTCGGCCGCGGCATCGGCTTCGAGCACCACCAGCGCCTTGTCGGAATCGTGCAGCAGGTCGCTCAGCGGTACGCTGTCCTGTTGGGCCCAGGCGGGGCTGCTTCCGGCCAGGAGGCCGATCGTCGCGGGCAGCAGGCAGGTGAGCGGGTGTTTTCGATGTTGTTGTTTCATGGCGGGCTCGCTTCGATTGCAGGCGGGTGAGTGGGGCGCCGCTAGCGCGGACCGCCCTGGCGGATCACCCACCACGGACCCATCGGCGAGTCCTGGTGGGCGCGGTTGAACCATTCGTGGAAGGTGGCGATCACGCTCCAGACGCGGGCGCTGACCATGAACAGCGGCATCAGCGGCACCATGGCGATGAAGCCGGCGTCCTGCCGCGGCCGCTCCGACAGCAGGGTCACGAACAGCAGGAACTGGAACAGGGTCAGCACGGCGTAGAAGGCGTAAACCAGCAGCATCACGCCGATGAAGAATGGCAGCGGCTTGGTCCACAGCAGGTAGGCGAAGAAGCCGACTTGCAGGATCGGCAGGAACACCTGGAACAGCAGTCCGTACCAGGTGACGCTGATGAAGTTCTTCCAGCCGACCAGCGGCGAGAAGCTGTGCCAGTGCTTGCGGAAATAGATGTAGGACAGGTCGCCGTCCCAGCGCAGGCGCTGGATGAAAAAGCTGCGGAAGGTATCCGGTACCTCGGTATGGGCGATGGCGCCGGGGGCGAAGACCAGGCGCAGGCCGGGATGGCGGCTGATGTACTGCTTGATGCGCAGGGTCAGGTCGAGATCTTCGCCGGTGCCGGTGTTCCAGCCGCCGACGTGGTCGACGATGGCCTTGCGGTAGATCATGTAGGCGCCGGGCAGGTTGTTGATCAGGTTCCACTCCGCCAGGCCGACCTTGCCCAGGTAGATGGCCAGCATGTATTCCACCGCCTGCAGGCGGGTGGCCAGCGACTTGCGCGCGTTGCGCGCCCGCAGCGGGCCGGTGGCACCGACCACGTTGGGATCGACGAACGGCCTGATGGCGTTGGCCACCATGTCGTTGTCGAACGAGGTGTCGGCGTCGAGCGCCATGACGATCTCGCCGGTGGCATAGAGCAGGCCGGTGTTGGTGGCGGAGACGCGGCCGCCGCGCTGGGGCTTGGGGATGAAGCGCACCGAGCGCCTTGTATCGCTCCTGAAGTGCCGCACCAGCTCGATGATCGCCTCATAGGTGACGCGGTTCTTCACCGCGCCGTCGAGCACCACGATCAGCTCGATGTGCCCCGGATAGATCTGCTCCAGCAGGGAGCGCACCGAGTACTGCACGTCGCGGCCCTCGGCGTAGGCGTTGCAGATGCAGCTGACGCGGGGATACCAGGGAATGTCCATCGGCGGCTCGGTGTGGCGGCGCCACAGGTAGTGCGTCACGCCGAGCCAGGTGATGACGTACAGCGGCATTTCCAGCAGCAGCACGAACGGGGCGAACTTGAGTATCAGTTGCCGGCTGCTGCCCCCCACCAGGGTGAGGAAGACGACCCAGCCCTGGGCCAGCGTGTCGAGCGCCGAGTCCATGGTTCAGGCCACCCGCCGGTCCGCATCTTCGCCGCGCAGGCTTGCGCGCAGCCGTTGCAGCAGGCCGCGCGCGTCTTCGTCGCGGACATTGCGTGCGGTCAGTGTGTGCTCGGCCAGGCGCCAGCTAGGGCCTGCGGCGTTCTCCTGCATCGCCTGCGCGGCGAGCTGCTGCAGGGTGCGATGCAATGCCGCCAGGCGCTTGCGGTCGGCGCCGGGCAGCAGCAGGAAGATGGTTTCCAGGTCGGCGCGGACGGCGAGGTCGACTTCGGCCAGCGATTCGCGCAGGCGCTCGGCGCAGGCTTCGAGCAGATCCGCGGTGCGTCCGACGCCCAGTGCATGATTCAACTGTTCGAGGTTTTCCAGGTGCAGCGCCGCCACGGCGAAGCCCGCCGTCGAGCCATGCCCCGTCATCTTCAGCGACCATTCCAGGCTGCCGAGGAAATGCGGCCAGGGCAGGTACTGGCGCGGCTCGAACAGCGCCTGCGCCTGCCCCGGCGCATCGCCCTGCGCCGCCAGGCAGCCGGCGCTGCTGAGGCGCCAGGCGTGGATCTTGCGCAGGCGCAGGCGGGTGGTGGGCATGGAATGCCGGCACACCGCGCAGCGCGCCTCCACGTCGCCCTCGACGAAGACGTGGTCGCAGGAAGAGCAGACATTGGTTTCGAGCGGGCGGTCGTAGTCGGAGCCGATATGGCGCAGGCGCGTGCCGCATTTCGGGCACTGGCGCTGATCGCCGCGCATGAAACGCTGCTCCGGCGCGATCAGGCCGCAAGTGAAGCAGTGCAGGGCGGTGTGCTGGTCGATCTCGATGCTGCGGCAGTTGGGGCAGACGTCGATGAAGCCGAGGTGGGCGCTGCTGCAGTAGTCGCATTCGCGCTGGCGATCGCGCAACGCGGCGCGTTCGATCAGCCCGGCCTTGTCGAGGCGCTGCAGCCAGGTATCGGGATCGGAGTCGCTGCGGTCGAGCGCTTCCAGTACGGGATAGCGATAGCGGCGCGTGTGCTGCCATTGCGCCAGCGGTTCCAGCACGAAGTCCGGCCGCAGCCACATGTATTCGAGCAGCATGGCGTCCGGGCCGCGGTTGTCGTTGCGGCCGTGGATGGCGCGTGCGCGGCTGTGCCACTGTTCGAGGTGCTCGAGCAGGACCTGCGAAGTGGCGGGCAGCTTGCCGTCGCTGGCGGCAAGGTCGATCTCGTCGCCGGCGCCGTCGATGAAGGCCAGCGCGGTCGCATGGTCCGGGTCGCGCCGCAACTGCTGCAAGGTCTGGCGGAGATAGGCCGGGTCTTCGCTCTTCAGGATGAAGGCGCCGGGCCTCAGGCCGGAGCGGCGGAATTCGCTGTAGTCGCCATGGCAATGGGCGGTGCAGCCCGCGACCACCAGTTGCGCGCAACGCGGCCGCGCTTGCGAGAGAATCACCAGTTCGTGCGATGCATCCACTGCGCGTTACTCCTTCCTTGGGTTTGCCGCCAACCGGCGCCACATCCAGCGGCGCTCCGCCTGCTTCAAGGCAAGCGCGGTGCCAGCGCTGGCCGCGACGGGCAATTACAGCCACTTGCAACGCAAACGCTGGAAGCCGGCTGCGTCAGGAACCCGATGCGGGATCGAAAACTGTTGGTCGCCGCCAACAGGATTGCGAGGCTGCGCGGTCGCGATGGCGTCCGGCCTCGCCCGCAACCGTCTCCGATTGCCGACAGTCGATCCGGTGTTTCCGGGCAAGTTGTTGTTCCGGCGCGGAAAGCCCCAGTCGTCGTGGTGCGACAAGCGGGATTCTTGCAGCGCCGGCCGTTGCCGCCGGGGCCGGGTGCCGCCGCCGGGGCCGGGTCAATCATTGCCTGCGTCGCCTTTGCTTTTTGTAGGAGAACTTTTGCGAAATGCCGCAAGTCCAACGAGGATGTTGAAGCGTTGATCGGACTGGCGCGGCGGTAACCGGGTAGATCACCCACGCGATGTGGGAGAGGCGTGCCGGCTGACCGGTTTCGATCAGGCGTTCGCAGCGAACGAGGACAAGGAGAGTGCTGATGAAGACCCAAGGATGGGGCTTGCTGCCCGCTGTCGCGCTGGCGGCGACGATGCTGGCGGGATGCCACTATGTGAAGCAGGACGACTACGACGCCACCATCGCCGAGTTGCGCGGCAATGATGCGGGCCTGCGGCGTGATGTGGACGCCAACAAGGCGGACCTGGCCAGCCTGAGAAGCGATCTGGATGCGAGATTCCAGAAGTACGATGCCGTCATTTCGCAGATGCAGGGCCGGGTGCGTGTCGATATGGCTTCCCATTTCGACTACAGCAAGTCGGCGTTGCGCGATGAGGACAAGCCGGCACTGGATGATTTTGCCGGCGTGATCCGCCAGCACCATCCCGATGTGGTGGTCACGGTCGAAGGCTTTGCCGACGCGGCCGGGCCCGCGGCTTACAACAAGCGCCTGGGCCTGAAACGCGCCAGCGCCGTACGCGATTACCTGATCGGGAACGGCGGCCTTACCGCGGATCAGGTGCGCGCGGTCAGCTACGGCAAGGACCGTAATCGCCAGGTGGTGCCGGGTGCCTGGGGCGACAAGGGCGAGGCGAATCGCCGGGTTGCCCTGGTGATCGACGATGCGGGCCACTCCGGCGCGGCGCAGCCGACATCGGGTGGGAGCCCTTGAACCGCCGGGACGGAGGCTGGCGCCGCCGAGCCTGGCACCGCCCTGGGCCTGCGTCCATGTTCATATGCCCGCGGCGTAGCCGGTAGTGACCGAGCAAGTTCGCGCACTCGATGGGGTACTCGCCCGTGAGGGCGAGCCGCGGCGAAGCGCGGCAGTGCACCGGTTGCGTGGCTGGCTGCTGCATGGTTGGCCGCTGCGTGGTTGGCGCAAAATCCGCCTGGTGAGTCTGCAACCGATCCTGCCGCGAACCATGGCGGGATTGGTGGCACTTGGCTGCCTGCTTGCGGCGACGCCCCTGCTGCTGGCGCTGCTGCTCACCGACGCGCAACTCGGCCGGCTGGCGCGGCATAGCGAGCAACTGATCAGGGAAGGGCAGGCGGTCGTCCATCTCGGCTCGCAGTTGCGGGACAACATCAACGATCTGGAACGCGCGGTGCGCCAGTACTCGGTGCTGCGGGATCCCGCGCTGGCGGAGACGGTGAAGACCCGGCTCAGCCAGACCGAGTCGACCTTGCAGAGCATAGAAGACCAGCAACTGACGCTGCTGGGCGGCCATGTGCTCACCGCCCAACGCGAACTGGTGCAGATCGCCAAGCAATGGACCGAGAATCAGCAGCAGCCGGAGCCGCTGGACCGGCTCGCCCGGCGCATCGATGACATGAACGGCGAGGCGGACGCGATCCTGTCGTCGGGGCGCAGCGCCATCGACGCCCAGGTCGACAGTCTGCGCCAGACCGGCGCCATTGCCCGCCGCGTCATGCTGCTGTCGTCGATCGCGTTGATTCCACTGGCTGCCCTGTTGGCGTTTGCCTTCTCCGCCACGGTGATGCGGCCGCTGAAGCAACTGCGCAGCGGCATTGTCGATCTGGGACATGCCCGTTACGGCCAGGCGATCAGGATCCGCTTTCCGTACGAGATGTCCCGTCTTGGCGAGCAGCTCGACTGGCTGCGCCAGCGCCTGGTTCAGCTCGAAGCGGACAAGGACCGCTTTCTGCGTCACGTCTCCCACGAGCTGAAGACGCCCCTTGCCAGCCTGCATGAAGGCATTGCCTTGCTCGGCGACGAATCGCTGGGGCCTCTGACGCCGCATCAGCAGGAAGTGGCCGGCATCCTGCGTGAATCCACCGCCGAACTGGATGGCTTGATCCACAACCTGCTGGGCTACGCCCAATGGCGCAACGAGCGCAAGCAATCGGCGATGGACTGGTTCGATGCGCCGGAAATGGTCCGCGAGGTGCTGGGCAAGCACCAGTGGTCGATGAACCAGCGCCACTTGCGCGCGGAACTTCGGCTGCATTGCGAACGTCTATTCGGGCATCGCTCACAGTTGCGCCTGGCGCTTGAGAATCTGCTGACCAATGCCATCAAGCATGCTCCGGATGGAACGTCCATCGAGATCGATGTGGCAGCGAACGAGGGCTGCTGCGAATTGTCCGTACGCGACCGCGGTCGC
Organism: Nevskia sp.; assembly: GCA_028291705.1. GTDB lineage: Bacteria > Pseudomonadota > Gammaproteobacteria > Nevskiales > Nevskiaceae > Nevskia. The sequence goes on along the minus strand of JAQGNS010000064.1, from coordinate 4,961 downwards.
GGTGTGGCGGCGCACGAGAGGAGATTGATTTTCGAGCCGTTCGTTCGTGGAACGGAGCCCGAGGAACTCGGTGCCAGAGGCACCGGGATCGGCCTGTCGATCGTTCAGGAAACGATCCTCTCGCACAATGGAACTGTGGAGGTCGAGGATGCCGGACCCGGAGCCCGTTTCAAGATGGCCTGGCCGCGCCCGCTTGACGGCGCTTAGCCTTGGCATTGCGCTGGCTATCGCGGGATGCGCCACGCGGCCGCCCGCCAATACCCGCAGTGTCGACGACCTGGAGTTTTTCGAGCGCGCCATGGATGGCAGCGCCAGCCTGCGCGAAGCGATGTGGCGGGAGACGGCCGCCGCCGGCCGCAACAATCCGGATGCGGCGCTGCGCCTGGCCTTGCTGCAGAGCATTCCCGATCACTCCAGTTACGACCCCGCCGCGGCGCAACACAATCTGCGCGCGCTGCTGGCGCAGAACCCGCCCGAACATGTCGCGGCACTGGCGCGCGTGCGCCTGAGCGAGCTGCGGTCGAGCAATCAGTGCCTGAGCGAAACCCAGGAATTGAAGCGGCGCCTGTCCCAGGTGGTCGATATCGAACGCCAGATCGATTTCAAGAGGCAGTGAAGCCATGGTGACCAAGAATATTCTTCTGGTCGATGACGATGAAAAGCTGCTGCGCGTGCTGACCTTGCGCCTGGAATCGGAGGGCTACGGCGTCACGGTAGCCACCAGCGCCGCCGCCGCATTGGCCCGGCTGGATGAACAGCAGCCGCATTTCGTGTTGACCGATCTGCGCATGCCGGGGATGGATGGAATGGAGCTGCTGGAGCGCATCCAGGCACGCTGCCCGCAACTGCCGGTGGCGATGATTACGGCGCATGGCGACATCCCGGACGCCGTGCGCGCCACCCATGCGGGAGCGGTGGACTTCCTGGTCAAACCGCTGGACCGGGACAAGCTGCTTGAATGCATCAATCGTCATCTGGGTGACCAGGCCGGCGAGGCGGATGACGCCTGCAACTGCGGCATCGTGACGCGCAGCCCCCTGATGCGCGCCACCCTGGACGATGCGCTGCGTGTGGCGCGCGGCGAGTCCTCCGTGCTCATCACCGGCGCCAGCGGCACCGGCAAGGAATTGCTGGCGCGTGCCATTCACGCGGGCAGTCCGCGTCAGGCGCAGCCGTTCGTCGCCATCAACTGCGCGGCCGTTCCGGCGGAATTGCTGGAATCGGAGCTGTTCGGTCATCGGCGCGGCGCCTTCACCGGAGCGCATGCCGATCACCTGGGTCTGTTCCGCGCCGCCAACGGCGGAACGGTGTTTCTGGACGAGATCGGCGACATGCCGGCGGAGCTGCAGGTCAAGCTGCTGCGCGTGTTGCAGGAACGTGAAGTGCGGCCGGTGGGCGAGACCCGTACCGTTGCGGTGGATGTGCGGGTGCTGTCCGCCACCCATCGCGACCTGCCGGCGCGCATCGCCGCGGGCGCATTCAGGGAGGATCTGTATTACCGGCTCAACGTGGTCGGCCTGCAATTGCCGACCCTGGAGCAAAGGCGCGAAGACATTCCGCCGCTGGTCGCCTTCCGGCTGGCCGAGCTGCTTGCCGCCGGGGCGCCGCGCCGTGTCTATTCGGCCGATGCAATGGAATTGCTTGTCGCGGCGGCCTGGCCTGGCAATATCCGCCAGTTGTTCAACGTGGTGGAGCAGAATGTGGCGCTGGCCACGGCCCGCACCATCAGCGCGGCGCAGGTGCGAAGGTCGCTCGGCGACCACTCGACGACCCTGCCTTCACTGGATCAGGCGCGCAGCGAATTTACCCGGAACTATCTGCGCCAATTGCTCGACCTGGCTGCGGGAAACATCAGCCGGGCTGCGCGGCTCGCCGGACGCAACCGCACGGATTTCTACAAGCTGATGAGCCGTCATGGCATCAGTCCGGGCGAGTTCAAGGCGGTTGAACGTGAGGTACCTATCGACTGCTGAAGGCTGCGGGGATTTGGCGTGACGGCCGCGCCCCGCTTGCGAATGCCGATGAGCCTCGCAAGCGGAGCGGCCTTGTCCGTGCTCAGGCGGTTTCGACCGAACCCAGGCGGATGAAATCGAGCTTGTCGCGCACGGCGCAGTCGGGGCAGGCCCAGTCATCGGGGATCTGCGACCAGCGGGTGCCGGGGGCGAAGCCTTCGTGTTCGCAGCCTTTGGCTTCGTCGTAGATGTAGCCGCAATCGGTGCATTGGTAGCGTGCGGCTGCGTCCGCCGAGGCCTGTTGCTGCGTTGCTTCCTTGCCGAGCGGGTAGAGCCGGGGCTGGCCGTCGTCGAGGGTCTTGCCCTGCCAGCGGGCGAGCAGGCTCTCGCGCTTCGAGGGATAGAGGTTGGCGCGCGTCAGGTCACCCTTGTAGTGCTGGACGACCAGCGGGTCCATCTGCCGGAACCAGAGGGGCGGGAAGTAGGCCAGCAGCAGCATCGAGGCGTAGCCGGAGGGCAGCTGCGGGCTTTCGTCGAAGTGGCGCAGGGCCTGGAAGCGGCGCGTCGGGTTGGCGTGGTGGTCGGAGTGGCGCTGCAACTGGTACAGCACAAGGTTGGTCACGACGTGGTTGCTGTTCCAGGAATGGGCTGGCGCGCAGCGCTCGTAGCGCCCGGTCTTGGCGTCCTTCGAGCGCAGCAGGCCGTAGTGCTCGATGTAGTTGATGACTTCGAGCAGGGCGGCGCCGTAGAAGGCCTGGGCCAGCAGGAAGGCGAGGGCGACCCAGCCCAGCCACAGGCTCACCGCGCCGAACAGGACCACGGTCATGGCCCAGGCCTGGAGGTTTTCGTTGTCGCTGCTGAAGACGCTCTTGCCGTTGCGGGCCAGGCGCTCCTTCTCGATGCCCCAGGCGGATTGCAGGCTGCCGCTCATGGTGCGCGGCAGGAACGCCCAGAAAGTTTCACCCATGCGCGAGCTGGCGGGATCGTCCGGGGTGGCGACGTTCTTGTGGTGGCCCTTGTTGTGCTCGATGAAGAAGTGGCCGTAGGCGACCGGGGCGAGGGTGAGCTTGGCCAGCCAGCGGTCGAGGCTGTTGGTCTTGTGCCCCAGTTCGTGCGCGGTGTTGATGCCGATGCCGTTGACCATGCCCGCGCTGACCACTAGCCCGAGGATTTCCCACCAAGCGAATCCGCCGTGGACGGCCATCCAGGCGCCGAGGACGGTGACCACGAATTGCGTCGGCAGGTAGGCGTAGACGATGGCGCGGTAGTAGCGGTCGCCTTCGAGCTGGGCCACGGCCGATTCCGGCGCGTTGACGCGATCGACGCCGATCAGGTGATCGAACAGGGGGATGATGCCGTAGAACAGGACGGGCATCGCCCAGCACCACAGGCCTTCTCCGGTGGCCATCGCCAGCGCCTGGAAGACCAGGGCGGCCAGGGGAATGGCCGGGCTCAACAGCCACAGCAGACGCTTGCCGTCAGCCCATTGGACCGCTGCGTCGTTGGTGATGCTCTGGGTCGTCATGTTCGGGTTCCTCCGTGGTGTACGTTTTCGCGCCGGTGCTGCCTGGTGGTTTTGGTTGGTGGCGCGGACCCACTTTCGCCGGGAAGCGGAAGCCGGACCAAGTCATTTCTTGACAACCATCAGTCATTTTCAGACAGTAGGGTCTCGTTCTCCTGGAGCCTGGGCATGGCTGCGAAGAGCCCCGAGGTGCCTGCGCGCTACTATGCGCGCCTGTGCGAGCTGCTGGAGCAGGATGGGGTGAATGTTTCCGCCCTGCTCAAGGCGGCGCGTATTCGCCCGGTCGCCGTAAGGGCGCCGGATGCGGTGCTGCGGCTGAGCCAGGTGGAGATGCTGCTGGATGAGATCTTCCGGCTGACGCGGCGGCGGGATCAGTGCCACGATCTTGGCCGCGCATTGAAGCTCAGCTCTCACAGCATCGTCGGCTACGGCATGCTCAGCAGCCCTACCGTCGGCTACGCCATGGCGCTGGCCGCGCGTTACTTCCGGCTGATCATGCCGAGTTTCCGCATGCGCTTCCGCGTCGATGCTGAATTGGCGGAGATCGAAATCCTGCCGGTGCTGCCGATGAGCACGAGCTGCCTGCAGTTTCATCTGGAAGCCATCGCGGTCGCGCTGCACTGGGAAATCCGGGAGCTGCTGAAGAACCAGATGCCGGACTACGATGTGTACCTGTCCATTGCCGCGCCGCCGCACCGGGAGCGCTACAACGAACTGGTCGAGGCGCGTTGCCATTTCGGGTGGCAGTCACGGCCTGGATTGCGCATGCAGTTTCCGGCCACTGTGGCGCAGCGCACGCCGGCGCTCGCGGACCTTGGCGCGGTGCAAATGGCGGAGAAACGATGCAACGAGCTGATTCGCGGCGCCATCGCGGAGGGCAAGGTAGGGGACTGGATGCGGATGATGCTGCGCGAAGCCAGCGACGGCTGGCCCAGCCAGAGCGAGCTGGCGCAAACCCTGAACCTGTCTCCCCGCACGCTGGATCGTTACCTGGAAAAGGAGGGGGAGAGTTTCCGCGCGTTGTCGAATCGCACGCGCCACGAGAAGGCGCTGGAATTGCTGGATGACGAGCGCCTGACGATTACGCACATCGCCCACGAACTGGGGTACACCGATATGTCCAACTTTTCCCGCTCATTCCGCCGCGAGGCGGGCGTGGCGCCTGGCGATTATCGCAATCGCAGGGCCGGGCGGGCGCGGTCCTCCGGCGGCAGGGTCTAGAGCGCCAGCCTGATATCGCTGCCCGGCAGCTCGGTCCAGCGCAGTTCGCTGGCCCCGCGCTGCAACACCGGCATCACCAGGCGGCTGATGACTTCATCCGGCTGCAACGCCCGGGTGCAGTTGCAGGGTGGCCCGGTTTTCTTGGGGCAGGTTTGCGATCCGGGCTTGCAGCGGCCAGGTGAGGCGATGGTGCGGGCGTAGGGGCCGATCGGCCGCCATGAGATCGGGTCCAGGGTGGGGCCGGTGGCGTAGATGCCCATGGCGTG
>JAQGNS010000543.1 GCA_028291705.1 Nevskia sp. | reverse complement strand
TCGCGCGCCTCTACAATCACACACCCCGAAAGTGCCTGGGATTCAAAACGCCCGCTCAGGTCTTCTCTCAGGTGTTGCATTTGGAATGTGAATCCAGCTTCCCGCTTTCGCGGGAATGACGATGGGGGTGGAGTGCGCGCGCGTGGAGAATTCGGCGCACTCCGAGCCCCGCAGAGCTAGCCCCGCTCTTTCACCCAGTTCCGCGCATTGACGAACATCTGGAACCACGGCGTCTTGTCGGTCCACTGCTGCGGCCACCAGGAGCCGACGGTGCCGGCGATGCTGCGCTCGGGATGCGGCATCAGGATGGTGACGCGGCCGTCCGCGTTGCAGATGCCGGTGACGCCTTCCAGCGCGCCGTTCGGATTCTGCGGATAGCGTGACGCCACCTGGCCGTGGTTGTCGACGAAGCGCAGCGCCAACTGGTTCGCGCCGCGCAGCGCGCCGAGGTCGGTAGCGGCGGCGAAGTCGGGGCGGCCTTCGCCGTGGGCGACGGCGACCGGCAGCTTCGACCCGGCCATGCCGGCGAAGAACAGGGAGCGGCTCTCGGTGACCTCGACCATGGTCCAGCGCGCCTCGAACTGCTCGGGGCGGTTGCGGCGAAATGCCGGCCAGTGTGCGGCGCCAGGCACGATGTCCTTCAGGGCGGCGAACATCTGGCAGCCGTTGCAGACGCCGAGGGCGAAGCGATCAGGGCGCGCCAGGAAGGTCTGGAACTGCTCGCGGGCACGCGCATTGAACAGGATCGACTTGGCCCAGCCCTGGCCGGCGCCCAGCACGTCGCCGTAGGAGAAGCCGCCGCAGGCGACGAGGCCGGCGAAGCCGTCGAGGGTGACGCGGCCTTCGAGGATATCGCTCATATGCACATCGACGCTGTCGAAGCCGGCGGCGTGGAAGGCATAGGCCATTTCGATGTGGCCGTTGACGCCCTGCTCGCGCAGGATGGCGACACGCGGACGGCGCGCGACGATGAGGTTGGGCGCGCCGACCGGCTGGAAGCCGAGCTGCACGCTGAGGCCAGGGTCGGCGGCGGCGCCGACGCTTTCAAATTCCTCGCGGGCGCAGTCCGGATCGTCCCGCAAAGCGGCCATGCGGTAGCTGGTCTCGGCCCAGGTCTTGTGCAGTTTTTCGCGCGGCGCGGCATACAACTCGCGGCCGCCGTGGCGGATCGATACGCGGTCGTCGCCGGAGGGCACGCCGATGTCGGCGACGGTGAGGCCGCCGCCGGCGAGTTGCGCCAGCACATCCGCGGCATCGGCCGCGCGCACCTGCAACACCATGCCGAGTTCTTCGCTGAACAGGGCGGCATGCGGGTCGGCGCCGAGGCCCTCGAGCGTGATGTCCACACCGCAATGGCCGGCGAAGGCCATCTCGCACACCGCAGCGTAGAGGCCGCCATCGCTGCGATCGTGGTAGGCCAGCAGCTTGCCGGCGGCGTTGAGGCGCTGCACCTGGATGAAGGCGTGCTTGAGCTGCTGCGCATCGTCGAGGTCCGGGGCCTGATCGCCGACGGTGTTGTAGACCTGGGCCAGGGCGGAGCCGCCGAGGCGGTTCTTGCCGTTGCCGAGATCGATCAGCAGCAGGCGCGTCTCACCTTTGTCGGTGCGCAGCTGCGGCGTCAGCGAGGCGCGGACGTCGGCCACGGGCGCGAAGGCGGAGACGATCAGGGTCAGCGGCGCGGTCTGGGTGCGCGATTCGCCGTCCTGCTTCCATACCGAGCGCATCGACAGCGAATCCTTGCCCACCGGGATGGCCAGGCCGAGCTGCGGGCAAAGTTCCTCGCCCACAGCGCGCACCGTGTCGTACAGGCGCGCGTCTTCGTCGCCGTAACCGGCGGCGGCCATCCAGTTGGCGGAGAGGCGCACGTCGCTGAGTTTGCCGATGCGCGCGGCGGCGATGTTGGTCACCGCTTCGCCCACCGCCATGCGGCCGGAAGCGGCCGCGTCGAGCAGGGCCAGCAGCGGCCGCTCGCCCATCGCCATGGCTTCGCCGGTGATGGCTTCGAAGCCGGTGGCGGTGACGGCGCAGTCGGCCACCGGCACCTGCCAGGGACCGACCATCTGGTCGCGCACGGTGAGGCCGCCGACGGTGCGGTCGCCGATGCTGATGAGGAAGGTCTTGGCGGCGACGGCGGGCAGGCGCAGGACGCGCTGCGCGGCTTCGGCCAGGTCGATGGCGCGATGATCGAACGCAGCGAAGTGCGATTGCACGCGCGTAGTGGTGCGCTGCAGGCGCGGCGACTTGCCCAGCAGCACCTGCATCGGCATGTCCACCGCCGCGGCCTTGCCGGGCTCGTCGACCAGCAGGCGCTGCTCGGTCCTGGCCTCGCCGACCACGGCGTAGGGGCAGCGCTCGCGCGCGCAGATTTTCTCGATCAGGCCGAGCTGGTCTGCATTCACCGCCAGCACATAGCGCTCCTGCGCCTCGTTGCACCAGATCTCCATCGGCGACAGCGAGGGATCGGCGCATTGGATGTCGCGCAGGTGGATGGTGCCGCCGCGATCGTCGGCGTGAATCAGTTCCGGCAGGGCGTTGGAGATGCCGCCGGCGCCGACATCGTGGATCGACAGGATGGGATTGGCTACACCCAGGGCCCAGCAGGCATCAACCACTTCCTGGCAGCGCCGCTCCAGTTCCGGGTTGGCGCGCTGCACCGAGGCGAAGTCGAGGTCGGCGGAGCTGCTGCCGGTGGCCATGCTGGAAGCCGCGCCGCCGCCCAGGCCGATCAGCATGGCGGGGCCGCCCAGCACGATCAGCTTGGCGCCGATCGGCACTGCCAGCTTCTGTACATCGTTTTCGCGGATGTTGCCGTAACCGCCGGCGATCATTACCGGCTTGTGGTAGCCGCGCAGGCTGCCGTCCGGCAGGCGCGCTTCATAGGTGCGGAAATAGCCGTTGAGGTTGGGACGGCCGAATTCGTTGTTGTAGGCCGCGGCGCCGATGGGGCCGTCGAGCATGATGGTGAGGGCCGAAGCCATGTTGGCCGGCTTGCCCAGATTTTCTTCCCAGGGCTGCTCGAAGCCGGGGATGCGCAGATTGGAAACGGTGAAGCCGCACAGGCCGGCCTTGGGCCGCGCGCCGCGGCCGGTGGCGGCCTCGTCGCGGATCTCGCCGCCGGCGCCGGTGGCGGCGCCTGGATGCGGCGAGATGCCGGTGGGATGGTTGTGCGTCTCCACCTTCATCAGGATGTGCACGGGCTCGGTGTGCAGGGCGTAGCGGTGCTCGCCGTCGGCGAACATGCGCGCGGCGGTGTTGCCGGAGATGACCGCGGCATTGTCCTTGTACGCGGAGAGCACGCCTTCCGGCGTCGCCGCGTGTGTCACCTTGATCATCTCGAACAGGGTGCGCGCCTGCGCTTCACCGTCGATGGTGAAGTCGCCGTTGAAGATCTTGTGGCGGCAGTGCTCGGAGTTGATCTGCGCGAACATCATCAGCTCGGCGTCGGTCGGGTTGCGCCCGGCCTGAGTGAAATGCTCAACGAGGTAATCGATCTCCTGCGCCGACAGGGCCAGGCCCCAGTCGCGGTTGGCGGCTTCCAGCGCCGACTTGCCGCCGGACAGCACCTCGACCGTGCGCAACTGGCGCGCCGGCTGGTGCGCGAACACGCCGGAGAGTTGCTCGGCGCTCAGCATCACGCTCTCGGTCATCGGGTCGTGCAGCTCGGCCCACAGCGACTGCGGCAGGGATTTCACGCCGGAGAAGAAGTAAGCCCGGCCGCGCTCGATGCGCGTGACGCCCGCCAGGCCGCAAACCTTGGCGATGTCGGTGGCCTTGCTCGACCAGGGCGACAGCGTACCCAGGCGGGGCACCACGAAGGCGGTGCAATCCGCCGCCGGGAAGGGCCTGGCCTCGGCATCCAGCAGCCGCGCCAGGGCGACGCTGTCGGCCTGCTCGCCTTCGACCATGAAGAAGTCCAGCACCTGCACCGCGGACAGGCCGGGGGCCTGCGGCGCCAGCTGCTGCTGCAGGCGCTCGATGCGGAACTTGGAAAGGCTTGCGCCGCCGACAAACAGGTAAACGCTCATGGGATCAACTCAGTTCACGCCAGGCCAGTCCGTCCCGCTGGTGCGCGCAGACAATCCAGTCCGGCTCGCAATCCAGCGCTTCGGCGGCGGCACGCAGGGCGTGCTCCGGCGTGTTGTTGGTTTCGGAAATATGGGTCAGCACCAGGTGTTTCAAGCGGCTGCAATCGAGCGAGCCGAGCAGTTCGCCGGCCTGGGCATTGCTCAGGTGGCCGCGGTCGCCCAGCACCCGCCGCTTCAGCGGGGCGGCGTAGGGCCCGTTCCGCAGCATCTCGACGTCGTGGTTGAATTCCAGCAGCAGGGCGTCGCAGCCGCTCAGGGCGCGCCGCATATGGCTGGTCACCGAACCGGCATCGGTCAGCACGCCGACGCGGAACGCGCCGTCGCTGAACACGTGCTGGCAGGGCTCGCGCGCATCGTGCGGCACCGGGTAAGGGCGGATTTGAAGATCTCCGATCTCGAACGGGTCGTGCGGGTTCATGCGGTGCACCAGCTGCCGCGGCGGGTCCTTCCAGCCGGCCAGCGAGCCGGCCGTCAGCCATACCGGCAACTGGTAGCGCAGGGCCAGGGGCCCTACCCCGCTGATATGGTCGGCATGCTCGTGCGTCACCACGATGGCGGCGAGGTCCGCGGCATTCACGCCGAGGCGCTCCAGCCGCTGCTCCGACTCGCGCAGGCCGAGGCCGCAGTCGAGCAGGATGGTGGTGCGGCCGGCCGAGATCAGGGCGGCGTTGCCCTTGCTGCCGCTGCC
>JAQGNS010000534.1 GCA_028291705.1 Nevskia sp. | reverse complement strand
CAGCATCAACTGGTTGCACAGCGGGCGCTGATTGTCGGCACCGACGCCAATCACAACCCGGAAGTCCTGGCCGCCAAAGCGGCCTTGGACAAAGCCAACGTGGATCTGGAGCGCACCGTGATTCGGGCGCCGGTGGACGGCATCGTTGCCCAGAACACCGCCCAGATCGGCCAGCATGTGCGTCCGGACGCCCCGCTGATGGCTGTCGTGCCGATTTCCCAGGTCTATGTGGATGCGAACTTCAAGGAAGGCCAGCTCGATCGTGTACGTCCGAACCAGCCAGTCACCCTGACTTCCGATTTGTATGGCGGCGGGGTGGTCTTCCACGGCCACATCGATGGTTTGGGGGGAGGCACAGGCTCGGCTATGGCCGTAATTCCCGCCCAAAACGCCACGGGAAACTGGATCAAGGTGGTGCAGCGGCTGCCGGTGCGCATCAAGCTCGATCCGAAGGAACTGGCCGAGCATCCGCTGCGCGTCGGGCTGTCGATGACGGCCCGGATCGACATTCGGTAACGGCCCCCGGAAACCACGAATGTCTTCCGCCGCCGGCAAGCTGCCTGAACCCTCGATTGCCTTGCATGGCGCCGCGCTGGTCGTCGCAGTGTTTGTGCTGTCGATCGCCACTTTCATGGCGGTGCTCGACATCAATATCGTCAACGTCGCCATTCCATACATCGCGGGTGGGCTGGCGGTGTCTCCGGACGAGGCCACCTGGGCGATCACTTCCTACGCCGTCGCCGAGGCGATCGTGGTGCCGCTCACCGGCTGGCTGACGAACCGTTTCGGCACGGTGCGAGTATTTATCATCGGCGTGCTGGGCTTCGGCATCGCCTCCATCTTGTGCGGCGTCGCCACGACCTTTCCCATGCTGCTGTTGTTCCGGGTGATGCAGGGCATGATGGGAGCGCCGCTGATTCCAGCATCCCAAACCCTGGTGTTGCGCATCTCCCCACCAGAGAAACAGAACATGACGATGGGGCTCTGGTCGATGTCGACCATCGCCGGTCCCGTAGCTGGGCCGTTTCTCGGTGGCCTCCTAAGTGACACGGTGGGCTGGAGATGGGTGTTCTACATCAACATTCCATTGGTCCTGATCTGCGCGGCCCTGGCCTGGCGCACGATGCGTGAGCGGGAGACGCCGACGACGCGAGACCCGGTTGACTTCGTCGGCCTGGGCCTGCTCGTTATCTGGGTAGGCGCCCTCCAGGTCATGCTCGATAAGGGCCAGAAGCTGGACTGGTTCGAGTCCAATTTCATTGTCACAGCGGCCGTCACGGCGGCGATTGCGTTCCTGGCTTTCATTGTCTGGGAACTCACCGATCGCAACCCGATTGTCGATCTGCGGATCTTTCGCAACCGAACCTTTACGGTCGCGGTGGCGGCCTTGTTCGTATGCTTCTGCGGATTCGGCGGCATCGCCATCATCATTCCCCTCTGGCTACAGACCAACATGGGCTACACGGCGACGGCAGCCGGCGAGATTATCGCCATGACTGCGGTCTTGGGCGTGATTGCCGCCCCGGTCACAGCCATACTCGTGTCGAGGGTGGACGTACGCGCGGTGATTTGCTTCGGGATGCTGGTGATGTCCGGAGCCAGCCTTTACCGGATCGGTTTCAATCAGGACATGACATTCTGGCAGCTGGTACCTGCTCAGCTTGCTATTGGGCTGAGTCTGCCATTTTGGTTTATGACCATCATGAGCCTCACTGTGGCGACGGTGAGGCCAGAGCAGGTCGCCGGCGCCGCTGGTCTGTCCAACTTCATCCGCACGATAGCCACCGCGGTTTCCGTATCCATTGCCACCACCTACTGGATCGACGACACGACGCGAAGTCGGTCCATTCTGGTGGGTGAGCTACACGGGTCAGGGTCGCTGCTCGGTGCTTTCGAAGCCATCGGGCGGACGCGACAGCAGGCTCTTCAGTCACTGGACAATCTCGTTGAAAGCCAAAGCGTGATGCTCTCGACGAATCACCTATGCCTGGCCATCGGCATCATGTTAGGTGTCGCGGCATGCGGGGTTTGGTTCATGCCCAAGCCGCAGGGCTCTATAAATTTATCTCCCGGCGGCCACTAGTTCAAACTCGGGGATGGCGTGCAATCACGGCCAGCTTTGCCTTGGCGTTCAGTCTGCTTGGGTAACGTGGCGCTGGTCGCCTGTGCCGGAGGAATCTCGTACCTAAAGCACCGCCGTCCCGGCGCCGCCGAGATGGCGGCCCAGGAAGCGGGTGAAATCCCGCATGCAGGCATCGGTCTCCGGCATGCGGAAGCCCATGAATCCATGAGGCATGCCTTCGAATACGCGCAGCTCGTTCTTGACATTCGCGTCCGTCAGCTTGCGCTGAAGGCGGGCGCAGTCGGACAGCAGTGCATCACGGGTGCCGGTGGCGATGATGGTCGGCGGAAAGTCGGAAGGATAGTCGGCGTAGATGGGCGAGCAGGCAGGCGCGCGCAGCGCCTCCTCCGACCCCACCAGCTCGCGCACGGTATCGACGATCGAGCTGTCCAGAATGTCGTAAGGCATCAGCGTCCTGAAAGTATCGCCGGCGCCGGTGACGTCCACCCACGGCGTGGCCAGGGCGAGCACGGCCGGCAGCGGCTCTCCCAGTTGCTTGAGCTTCAAGGTGCTGCGCAGCGCCAGGCCGCCGCCGGCGGACCAGCCCATCAAGGCGATCGAGCCGGCGTCGCGTTCCTTGCGCAGCTCGCGGTAGACGGCAACCACGCGTTCCACATCCGCCGGAGGCCGCTCCTCCCACCACAGCGGATAGCGGATCGACAGCACCGGGCAACCCAGCGCCGCAGCCACCGGCGTGGCGGCGGCCAACTCTGCTTCCGGCGAGCCGCCGACATAGCCGCCGCCATGGAGATGCATAACGATGCGCCGATCGCGCGCGGCATCGTGATGGGGCGGGGTGAACAGTACATGCTCCGCGCCCGCTAGCATCACCTTGCGGCTGTCGGCCGGCTTGATGTTGAGCGCCTGCTGCATCATCGGATGGGCGAAGCCCGCACGCAGCGCTTCGTTGCGGGCTCGCCACTGCTCGGGTGTCAGCGGGCCGCCGGATTCCTGCGCCGGCATATGACGGAAGAACTCGGCCAGTTGGCGCGCCTCGGCGCTGACGGTCTGGGGCAGCAGGCTCCAGACGCCGGTCCTCTCGGGGGTGGATGTCATTTCGGTTTTCCTCCTGAATGTATCGGCGCGTCAGCGGCCCGGGCCTCAGCGGTGGAACGAGCGGAGCCTGACATCGGACGCCGCGAGCATCGTGCCGCGACGGGCGATGTTTATCGTGCGTGTTTCGCCGGCTTCCAGGTCGAAGTAGTTGTCGCTGAAGGTGGCGGCCGGGTTGGAGACTTGGAGGTGCACGAAGTGGTGATAGCCGACGCCGGTCACGCTGACCGTCAGGCTACCGTCGTCGGCCGTCTCTGCGCGCATCTCCGGCTCGGCGCCGGTGAGCGGCAAGTCCTTCAACGGGGCAAACAGCAGCCGGTTGGCGGCAAACTGACTGGAATGGACCCGCAGTACCCGATCGGGTGCCGCGGCGATGGAGCTGCGATCGCCCCGCCAGACCGCAACGCTCGTATTGGCTGGTATCGCAGACGCAATGGCCTGCTGCCAGGCCGGCCGCCCTCCGAAGTCTTTCATCGTCAGCGTCGCCTCGAGTTCGACTTCGGCGAGCGTGTCGTTGGTGACCCACAGTTCGACGGCTCCATCGTCCAGCGTCTTGAACGAACCCATCACCGGCGCGTAGGCGCGGGCGACGTAAAACCAGCTCGCCTTGCGCACGCCGTCGTAGTCGATGAGGCTCCAGCTGATGCCGGGCCAGCAGTCGTTGTATTGCCAGATCAGCGTTCCCGAACAATGCGGCTTGCGGCGGCGATAGTGTTCGATGCCGAATTTCAGCCCCTCGGCCTGGACCAGCTGGGTGAATTCGATGTAGCGGTCCAGGTCTTCCGGCAGACCGGTCACCGGGAGCAGCATCGCATTCACCTTGTCCTTGGGGTGATCCTTGATGCGATTGAGGAAGCCCGCGCTGCCCAGCGCCATCTGCTCCGGCGCCAGCCAGTGCGCCAGCGTGCTCCTGGCCGGCGCCGCCTGGATGCCGAATTCGCTGACAAAGCGCGCCCGGTCCTCGGCATAGCGCGTATAGGCCACCGCTTCCGGGCTGTGATCGAAGCCGCCGACCGGTACATCGTCGGGAACCGGCGGCAAGCCGTGCCAGACCGTCCAGTTGTGCACGTCGCCCGCGCGCATGCTGTTGTGGCTGGGGCCGCCGTAAGGGCTGCCGGGCCAGTACGGCGTCGCCGGATCGAGCTTTCGCAGCGCCTGGGGAATCACCGTCTGGAAGAAAAGATCGCCGGGGAACGGCGTGCTCTGCCCGGACATGCGGTCGATGAACTGGTGCACCGCCTGTCCTTCGTTGTTGCCGCACCACAGCGCCAGCGAAGGATGATTGCGCAGCCGGACGATCTGATGGTCGACTTCGCGGCGCACGCTTTCGACCAGGGCGGGCTCATGCTCGGGATAAGGCGCGCAGGCAAACATGAAGTCCTGCCAGACCAGCAGGCCCAGGCGGTCGCAGGCTTCGTAGAAGGCGTCGGCCTCGTAGATGCCCCCGCCCCAGACGCGGACCATGTTGATATGGGCGGCAGCGGCGTTCTGCAGCAGTGCCTCATAGTCCGCCGTGGTGACGGCACCGACGAAGGAGCTAGCCGGAATCCAGTTGACCCCGCGCGCGAAGATCGGGACGCCATTCAGCACGAAGCGGAAGAAATCGCAGCCTGGCTCCTCCGGATCGGGCGAAGTATCCAGCTCGATGCGGCGGATCCCGACCTGCAGCGTGCGCCGGTCGAGTACCTGCGCTCCCCGGCTGAGTTCGACATTCAGGCTGTACAGGGGCGCGCTGCCGAGTTCCGCCGTCCACCACAATTCGGGATTGTCGATGAGCAGTTGCACGTCCGAGGACGGTGAGCCGGAAGGGAATGCGAGCACCTTGCTTGCGGCAAGCCTGCCGTCAGGCGCATTCAGGCGCACCGTGGCTTGCAGCAATTCGTCGGCATCGGTGCGGGGGGCGAAAGCGTCGATCGTCACCGCAATGCTGACCCTGGCATCCGGTTCGAACGCAAGGGTGGTGAAGCTGACATCGCCGATGGCTGCGATACGCTGGCGCTTGAGGTGGACCGGACGCCAGATGCCGACGGTGGGCAAGCCGGGCCCCCAGTCCCAGCCCCAGCCGAACTGGGCCTTGCGATGGAAGTTCCGCTTGGATTGCTTGATCGGATCAGCGATGAGATCCCAGGTCGCCATGCTCTTGTCGGCAACGATCCGCGCCGGCGGCGTGAAGCGGATCAGCAGCAGGTTCGGCCCGTCGGCGTGCAGCAGCGCGCCGACGTCGAAATGGAAGGCCGTGAACATGTTGTCGGTCTCGCCCAGCAGCGTGCCGTTGAGCCAGATCGACGCATAGGTATCCAGCCCCTCGAAAGCCAGGATCACGCGTTCGCCGTCGCCGGCCGGCGCGGCCGAAAAGTGTGTGCGCCACCACCACTCGCGGTCTTTGACCCAGGCGCAGGCGGCCTCGTTCTCGCCGGCGAACGGATGCGGAATGCGGCCCGCGCGATGCAGCGCCAGATAGGTGTCGCCCGGGGCCGAAGCGGGAATCCAGTCGTCGCCGTCGGCCAGGAGGTCGATCGTTTCACCTTCACCGGCCGCGCAGTCCTTGATCTTCCAGAAGTCGAGGGGCATGTCGAGAAGCGTTCCGACGAGTTTTTTCGTCACCGATCGTGTCCTTGCAATGGCTGTATCCGGGATTCGCCGTTCACGGCTTCTGCGTAGCGGATGCCGCGCGAATTCACCGACTCCGTGCCGCGCCTCATGGGCGGGTGGCGGCAGATCGAAAGGCGACCGCGCGCCGCTGGTGCAGCTCCGTCATCATCGCGGTATGCGTCGATCGATCGAGACGATACCGGAACAGGATCAGCACGCCCAGGACCGACAGCAAGGCCGCGCCGGGCCCGTAAAAGAAGCCGAGGGCGTCCACCGTTCCTTCCGGAAGCTGGATGTTCAATCCGTTCTGCTTGGTCTGATCCACGGGAAAGGCAATGGCCTGAAGCACCATGCCGGCCAGAAACGTGCCGATACTGGTGGCCGCCTTGCCGGCGAATGCCCAGCCGGCGAAGTACAGGCCTTCGCGCCGTGATCCGAACAGGTGCTCGTGCTCGTCGGCGGCGTCGGCCATCATCGAGGTGAAGGCGATTGCCGCCATCGACATCAGGGCGCCGCCGATGGCGGTGGCCGAGGCCAGGAACAGTGCCAGCGTCTGCCCCTGCAGCGGCAGCAGGCCGGAAAGCCGCAGCGAAGCGGGGCCCGCCTGCATCAGGATCAGGCCGCAAAGGCCGATCAGTACCGCCGTGCGCTTTTCCATGCGGCTGACGATCGGGCCGGAAAGAGGCGCGCCGATGATCAGTCCGACGGGAAAGGCGAGGGTGATGAGCTGGACCTGATCACTCGCCAGCCGCCAGAAGAAGGTGTTGGCGTGAAGTCCCAGCGACAAAGTGACGCCCTGGGCGATGAAGAACAGCAGCGCCGAGGTGAACAGGATGCGGAACGAACGGTTGCGGAACAGTTCGAGCAACTCCGGCAGCAACCGCTGCGCCAGCGACGAGCGGATCGCCGGGGGCAGGTGCTGACGTCCCCGGGTGAGCAGGACCGTGCGCATCGCGCACACCGCGCCGGCCAGCACGATCACGGCAAGCGTCAGCGCGAACGGGGTGTAGGCGTGGCGCTGCGCCAGACCGCCCGGTCCCTTGAAGAAGACGGCGAAGCCCAGGCCGACGGCGATCAGCGCGCCGATCATGCCCAGCCCCCACCGCCAGGTCATGATGCGCGAGCGTTCGGCGTAGTCGTCGCTGAGTTCGGCGCCGACGGCGAGATAGGGCATGTTGAAGATCGACAGGCTGACGCGCACGGCGATGGACAGTGCCGACAGCAGCGCGAACAGCGCCATCTGATTGGTCCAGTCGGGCAGCGAAAAGATCATGACGAAGCTGACCAGCAGCAGCGGCATTGCCACCACCATGAACGGCAGGCGGCGTCCCCAGCGCGAATGGGTGTTGTCTGACATCGAGCCGATCACCGGGTCGGAAATCGCGTCGACGACCAGGCCGACGGCCGCGGCGGCTCCCGCCAGAGCCGCGGACATGCCGCACACCGTGGTGACGTAGAAGAGCAGGAAGGTGTTGACGACGTTGCTGATGACGCCGTCCACCAGCGCACCGGAGGCATAGCCCAGTTTCAGGCCCAGGCCCAGCCTGACCGCGCGCCGCGCCGCGCGCGCGTCTTCCTTGTCCTCGTCAGGCATGGCCGACGGCATGGCTGAAACGGATTCCACGAAAATGCCTCCTCTTGTCGGCACTCTGCGGCCGCTCGATTCTATTGACTGCTGCAGGGCAAGCCTATCATCTATAAAACAGAACGTACAGTCTGTTTGTTATTAAATTGTTCGCCCTTGCAATCAAACGACCCGGATAGCGGGCATCGGCCCGGCAAAAAAATGACGGACATTCCAAGCCGCCTGCCCCGACCGGTAATGTCTCGTTCCTCCGCAATGCATTCCCGGCGCAATTCCGGGATTAAACACACGAGCACCGCATGCGTGCCAACAAACAACCTTGGCACACATGGCACGCATGGTGAATTCCGGGATTATTGCGTCCCGTAACCGGACTTACCCCGATGCTTCAGGGTTTGGGATGGGCGGCAAAGAACTGCCAGATCAGCGCGCTCGCATTCAGTTCCGGCGAAGGCGCGTCCAGCATCGCCAGCATCCGCTCACCACCCGGCCAGGAATGGCCACCGCCCTCGATGAGATAAAACGCCACGTCGCTGCCGTTCCTGCCGCCACCATAAATGCTTTTCGCTACCTTCCCGTCCTGCACCGTCTGCGCCGGGCCGCAACCGTTGAACTTCGCCCAGAACTCGATAGCCTCCATCACCGGGGGCTTCGGCGTACGGTCCAGCGCCTTGGCGCCGATGCCGCCGGGCAGGGTCACGTTCTGGTCGGCGCTGCCGTGGATGTGGAGTACCGATACCGGCTGCGTCGGTTTGCATTCGAACAGCGTCTGCGTCGCCGCGACCACGCCGATGGCGGCGAAGGTTTCGCCCATCTCGCCGGCCAGGCGATAGCTCATCATGCCGCCGTTGGACAGGCCGCTGGCATAGATGCGTTTCGGGTCGATCGCATACTCGCGCTGCAGCTCCGCCAGCATGGCGCGGATGAAGCCGACGTCGTCGACGTTCTGCTGCACCGCGTAGCCGCAGCAGGTACCGGCGTTCCAGGTGTAGAAATGGCCGCGCCCCAGGGCATTGAGCAAGGGGCGTTTTTCGCCGGTGCCGTCGGGATGGACCACGATGAAACCGGAGCGGTCGGCTTCGTCGTTGAAGCCGGTCTGCACCGCGTTGCTGCGCGCATTACCGCCGCCGCCATGCAGGGCCACCACCAGCGGCATCGGGGTACCGGGCACATAGCCGGGCGGCACATGCACGGTATAGCTGCGCCTGCGTCCGCCCCAATCCAGTTCCTTGCTGATGTCGCTCACGCTATTCGTCTCCGCCCGGTCGGGCTGTCAAAAAGGTAGGCCCGCATCGGCGGCCCTGGCCGGAGCCACACGCGCTGCAATCGTGCAGCCGGCTGCTTCAGTTGCTTGGTGCCGCGCCAGGTGTTGCGCTGGTGGGTTCTGCGGCGGGGGTAGCGACAGGAGCAGCAGGAGCGGCAGCAGCAGGAGTAGCAGGTGCAGGAGCAGGAGTAGTGGGAGCAGAAGCAGCAGTGGAAGCCTGCGGATCCGTCGCCGGACGCATGCCCTCACCACTGTTGTTCTTCGAGTAGGCCAGCGCCTCCGATACTTCCTGCAAGGTCGGATGCGCCGGTATGGTCAGGCGCAAGCCCTTGTACAACTGGTAAGGCTGCTTGACCCTATGCTTGTTGGCCTGCCACACCAACGGCCACAGGTAGGAATTGCCGTAGACCTCCTGCTGCCCGGCCACATGCCACAGGCTTTCGTTTTCCTGCACCACATAACTGCGGGTCTCGGTCTGCAGCTGTGCATTCAGTTCCTGCAGCAGCAGGAAGGCCGTGCCGCTGTCGCCGGCGGCAAGCTTGTCCTGTGCCTGTTGCAACTGTCCCACCTGCGCATCCGACAAGCCGATGCGGTCCTGCGCCTTCCTCAGTTCTGCTTGTGCCAGTTGTGTCTGGTCGCCCGCCGAAGCCTGCCCCGCGGCAAGATCGGTGACGTCGGCGCGCGCAATCTGGGTGTTCGTTGCCGGGGCATCCGGCGGCGTCGGCCCCGCCAGCGAGGGCAGGTTGGGCAACGGCATGCCGGCCAGGGGATTCGCGTCCGCGGTCGGCGGCGAATAGGAACGTGCCGCGACTGCCTGCGACGCGTCCGGCGCCGGCGCCTGAACAGCGGCAGGCGCCGTGGTCGCAGGCATCGAAGCCGGGACCGCCGCAGTCGTGGCAGTTCTGGCGGTTTGTGCCGATGCGGGCAGGTTCGCAGGCTCGGTTACAGCGGAGCGGCTGTCGCTCTTGTCCACTGCCGCCGCTACCGTCGGTGCAGCCGGTGCCGTGACCACTGCCGTACTGGGCGGTGCCTGTTGGGGTTTCGAATCGGCCTGCGCTGCTGTCGCGGCAGCTCTTGCCGGCTTTGTGGGCCGGTTGTCCCGCGCCGCGATCGCCAGTGCCGACTTGGAGTCGTACTGCAAGGCGGAAGCGTTCGAGGCGACGACGGCAGGAGCCGGCGCGGCGGTGATCTGAGGCGTTTGAATCGGCGCTGTACTGGTCTTCGCCGCGCCCGCACTGTTGTCCTGCGTTGCAGCCGGTGCAACCGTTGGCGGTGTCGCATCGGCGGTGGACGCCGCTGCGCTACCGCTCGGGTTGGAGGCGCCGGCGGTTTTCGGCGCCGGCGCGTTGTCATCGCCCATGCTGCGGATCCGGGTGGCGGTCACCTCCGTGCTCGAGTTGAGCATGGCCAATGCGCCTTCGTGCGGAGGCGGAGGTGTGGTGGTCGCGTCAGCTGTTGCAGTGGCAGCCTGGCGCGGCGCACTCGAGGGCGCCACCGCCGGACCACTGCTCTGGGTCGCCGCGACTTTGGGCGCCTCGCCCGTGGATGCGGCGGAACTGGTAGCCGCGGGCTTGCCGGAATCCTGCGTCGATCCCGGCTGGGATGATGGGGAGTTCGCGGCGGGACTCGCCGTGGCGCTCGCCGTCCGGGTCGGTGGTATGGCAGCGAATGCTTCGCTCGGCGGCGTGGCTTTTGGCGCGGCGGCCTGAGAGGTTGCCGCAGCTGTCGCCTGCGGCTTCGTTGTCGATGTCGGTGCAGCAGGCGCCGCCTTGGCCTGGCGGGTCTGCGTCGCAGCCGCCGCTGCCTTGGGTGCGGGCATCGGTGCCGCCGCTTTCGGTGCCGCCGCCGCGCTAGCCGGTGCGCTGAACGCACCATTGCTGCTGTGCGAATCCGCATCGATGCGATGCGGTACGGCATCGCAGCCAAGCAGGCTCAGCACGGCGAGCAGGCAGGGCAGGGAACTCGCGGACAGGCGCAAGGGCAAAAGCTTGGCGTTTGGCATGGACCGCAGCCTAGCGAGGCGTGGCGGGGCGGTCAAACGGCTAAACTAGGCCCGC
>JAQGNS010000523.1 GCA_028291705.1 Nevskia sp. | reverse complement strand
CTTGCGCAGCAGGGTGCGGCGTCGGCGCATGACGCTTTCCGCCACATCCATCTGCTGCTCGAACGTCGGGTCATAAGGCATCAGCTTGATGCCATCCGGCAGCTCGGTCACATACAGTGTGTCGCCCTTGTCGAGGCGCAGGCGGGTCAGCAGCTCTTTCGGCAGGACAACGCCGGCCGAGTTGCCGACCGTGGTGATCTTGAGTTTCATGGCAAACCCTCCTGCGTTATTATAACACACGTACATACGCCCTCCCGCCCGGTTTCCCCGCCGCCGGGAACGGTGGCTTCCCTGGAGAGAAGGCCGCATGAGCGATAAACCCTATTCCCCCGCCAGCGAGCGCAATCGCGAACCGATCCTGGCGGTCCTGCGCGAGCACTTTGCCGACCGCAAGCGCGTCCTGGAAATCGGCAGCGGCACCGGCCAGCACGCCGCGCACTTCGCCGCCGCCCTGCCGCAACTGATCTGGCAATCCTCCGATCGCGCGGAAAACCTGCCCGGCACCCGCGCATGGCTGGACGAAGCGGGCCTGCCCAACACCCCGCCCCCGCTGGAACTGGATGTGAACCAGCCCCATTGGCCGACGCAGCAATACGACGCCGTTTACAGCGCCAACACCCTGCACATCATGAGCTGGGCTGAAGTGCAGCGGCTGTTCCAGCGGCTGCCGGAAATCATGACGCCGGATGCCAGGCTGGCCGTCTACGGCCCGTTCAACTACGGCGGTCGCTTCACCAGCGACAGCAACGCCGCTTTCGATGCCTCCCTCAAGGCGGCCGTCCCCCATCGCGGCATCCGCGACTTCGAGGCCGTCGACGCCCTGGCCCGCGGCATCGGCCTGAGCCTGCTGGAAGACCGGCAAATGCCTGCAAACAACCGCTGCCTGGTCTGGGTACGGTCGTAGGGCGGCCCGTGGCCGCCGTCGCTCGCCGCATGCGTGCCAACAAAAACCCTTGGCACGCATGGCACGCATGGCATTTTTCAGCCCTTTTCCTGTCGGCCGTCACAATCCGTAGTCCGGGAAGCGCGCAACGCTGACGGCGGCCTTCACAGCTGCTCCGAAAGATGGATGTGCCCGGCGGCCTCGGGTTCCCGGCGCATACTAGGCCTACCATTCCCGCAGGACAGATCATGAGACTGCCGCCGCTGGTGTTCGCACTGGGCTACGCCGGGCTGCTTCCCTTCCTGGCGGGCCCGGCATGGCTGACGCTCTCGCCCCTGACGGCCCCGCCCTGGCTCGACCACCTGTGGTTGCTCTACGCCGCAATGATCGCCAGCTTCATGGCCGGCACCTTCTGGGGCATGTCCCTGCTGGTGGCGCAGGGACCGAACGGCATGATCGGCATGGCCCTGTCGGCTGTGCTGTTCATTCTGTCCTGGGCCACGCTGGCCCTGCCGTTTCGCCTCTGCCTGTTCGCCCTGGCCGGCGTGTTCGTGCTGCTGGTCGCGGCGGAAATGTGGCGCGAGCGCACCATCGATCCCCTCAGCGGCTACTTCACCCTGCGCGCCACCCTGACCCTCGGCGTGCTGCTGACCATCGCCTGGCGCGTGATGCTGGGTGTTTGAAGGGTAAATACCACCCCGTTCGTCCCGAGTGCGTTGCGAAGCAACGTGTATCGAGGGACTGCGCCGCCGGCTAACTCGATGAAACGATTTATCCCTGCTTCACCAGCCGCTTCTCGATCGCCTCCAGCATGTGCGTGAACCCCTTGGAAATCTCGCTGGCCAGCAGCGGCGTCAGCAGCTTGCCGATCAGCGGAATCTTCAGCTCCACCGTGGACGTCCAGCTCACCACCGTCCCGCCCGGCGTCTTCTCCAGTCGCACGATGCCGCACTTGTGCTGCACCGGCGGGAAGGACTTGGTGATCTGGTAGTCCATCCGCGTCGGCGGCTCGAAGCGGATGATCTCCTCGGTGAAGCGGGCCTTGCCGGCGTCGATCCAGCGCACGGCGCCCACGCCGTTCTTGACCGATGTGCCCATCCGGATCAGCTTCGAGTCCTTCACGCCCGGCAGCAGCTTGTAATTGGCGTGGTCGGCCAGGATCTCGAAAACCTTCTCGATCGGCGCCGCGATGGTGTGTCTGACGTTGACGGTTTGCATGTCTTTTATCCCGCCCTGGCGCCCCGCCGCGCTGTGCGGGGGGAGAGGCCGGGCGGCCTTTCGGGGATAATGTAGCCGAATCCCGCAACCGATCGCGCGGTCCGCCGCCAAAGCCAGGCCTGGCCCGGACCCGCCCATGACAGACCGATGAAAGAACTCCTGCAACTCGACCATACCCTGCTGCACAACCCGGTACAGGACTGGCTCATCGCCGTCGGCATCGTGCTCGGCATGATGTTGCTGGCCAAGCTGATCAAGCGCCAGATGATCAAGCGCATGTCGGTGCTGGCGCGCAGCAGCGAGCGGCCGTTCTACGGCGCCATGGTCAAGACGGCGCAGGCCACCAAGCTGTGGCTGATCGCCATCGTCTCCCTGCAGATCGCCAGCCAGTACCTGGATCTGCCGCACCGGGCCGAATCCACGCTCCAGCGCATCATGATCGTGGCGGCGTTCCTCCAGTTCGGCATCTGGCTCAGCGCCCTGCTCGATTTCTGGATCTCGCGCTCGCGCAACCACCTGCCGGATGCGGACGTTGCGGACACCAGCCGGCTCGATCCCTTCAGCTTCCTCGGCCGCCTGATCCTGTGGACCCTGGTGCTGCTGCTGGTGCTGGACAACATGGGCGTCAACGTCACCGCCCTGGCCACCTCGCTCGGCGTCGGCGGCATCGCGGTCGCCCTGGCGGTGCAGAACATCCTCGGCGACCTGTTCGCCTCCCTGTCCATCGTCATGGACAAGCCCTTCGTCATCGGCGACTCCATCGCCCTCGACGGCCTCTCCGGCACGGTCGAGCACGTCGGCCTCAAGACCACGCGCATCCGCAGCTCCACCGGCGAACAACTGGTCGTCGCCAACAGCGACATGCTCAAAGCGCGCCTGCGCAACTACAAGCGCATGCACGAGCGCTGCATCACCTTCGGCTTCACCGTGCCCTTCAGCACCGGCGCCGACCAGCTCGAAAAAATTCCCCAACTGGTGCGCGAGGCCATCGAAGGCCGCGAAGCCGTGCGCTTCGACCGCGCCCACTTCAAGGACCTCGGCGGCAACGCCTACAGCTTCGAAGCCGTGTACTGGGTGCGCCAGCCGGACTACAAGGTCTACATGGACGCGCAACAGGCTATCAACCTGGCTCTGGTGCGTGCCTTTGCCAAGGAAGGCGTGCAGCTGTCCTATCCCGCGCAGACCCTCACCGTCGAAGCTCCGGTCAGCCTCAAGGCCGCCGTCGCTTCGGGCCCCGGCGATAAGGCGGGGGAGTCCGCATGACCCTGCAATGCGAAATCATTCCGGTCACTCCCTTCCAGCAGAACTGCTCACTGGTCTGGGACACGACAACCATGCGCGGCGCCCTGGTCGACGCCGGCGGCGAAGTGGAGCACCTGCTGGAACGCGTGCGCCATCACGGCGTACAACTGGAAAAACTCCTGGTCACCCACGGCCACCTCGATCACGCCAGCGGCGTGCAGGACCTGGCCGAGCGGCTCAAGCTGCCGATCGAAGGACCGCACGAGGATGACCTGTTCTGGATCGAGGGCCTGCCGCAGGCGGCCAAGCAATACGGCTTCCCGCCGGCGCGCAGCTTCACCCCGGACCGCTGGCTCCATCATGGCGACACCGTAACTCTCGGCTCGCTCACTTTCGACGTGCTGCATTGCCCTGGACACACGCCTGGCCACGTCGTGTTCCATCACGCACCTTCGCGCGTGGCTTTCGTCGGCGACGTCCTGTTCCAGGGCTCCATCGGCCGCACCGATTTCCCGCGCGGCAACCACGCCCACCTCATCGACGCCATCCGCAACCGCCTGTTTCCCCTGGGCGACGACAACCGCTTCGTCCCCGGGCATGGGCCGATGTCGACCTTCGGCCAGGAGCGCAAGAGCAATCCGTATGTGTCGGATGCCGCGGTGAAGGCTTAGTCCTACGCTACGTCCTCAACAAACGTCATTCCCGCGCAGGCGGGAATCCAGTCTCCGTTCAAACAGCGGCTAAGTCGGAAAGCGTGCAGAACTGGATTCGCCTACGCGGGAATGAGGTTATCTGAAGTTGAGCGCTGGGCTACTTACGCAATCGACCTGACTACGCCTCCATCCACCCGCAACGCCGTACCCGTCGTCGCCGAAGCCTGCTCCGAGCAGGTATACACCACCAGGTTCGCCACTTCCTCGACCGTGATGAAGCGCTGGATCAGCGAACTCGGCCGCATGCTCTTGAAGAACTCCTTCTCCACCTGGGCTTCAGTCGTGCCCTGGCCACGCGCCAGGTCGGCGACGAAGCCTTCCACGCCTTCCGAGCGCGTCGGTCCCGGCAGCACACTGTTGACGGTGACGCCGGTGCCGATCAGTGTTTCAGCCAGGCCGCGCGCCACGGCGAGCTGGGCGGTCTTGGTCATGCCGTAGTGCACCATCTCGGCCGGGATCTGCAGGCCGGACTCGCTGGAGATGAAGACGATGCGGCCCCAGCCGCGCTGTGCCATGCCCTGGCCGTAAAGCCGCGCCAGGCGCACACCGCTGAGCACGTTGACGTTGAAGAAGCGCTCCCAGTCGGCGTCGGGAATGTCGAAGTAGCCCTTGGGCTCGAAGATGCCGAGGTTGTTGACCAGGATATCCATCTCGGGTCGGGACTGGTGCAACTGCGCGGCCACCGCGGCGTTGGAGAGGTCACCGGCGAAGCCCAGCAGCTGCGCGCCCGGCACCGCCTTGCGGATGCTGTCGATGGCGGCGGAAACGCGCTCCTCGGTACGGCCGTTGACGATCACGGTGGCGCCGGCCTCGGCCAGGCCCTTGGCGACGGCGTAGCCGATGCCGGCGGTGGAGCCGCTGACCAGGGCGCGCCGGCCCTTGAGTTGAATCTGCATGTGAACTCCTTAATTGGGTAAAGGGAGGGACTGAAATTCCTTGGGAATCAAAATCGTGCGGGCATCTGGCCGGCCGCTGCCTGGAACATCGGCAGGCTACCGCTGTCCACTAAGTGGCATTAGACAGGGACATGTCCGGGTGGTTTCTGCATGGGCTTTCAATTGGGCCTCTGGTCCCCGTTTCAATCGGCCGCTCAACAACAAGGAGATGCACTATGGCAGCGAAGCCTTTTGTTTCAGACATCAACGCGATCCGTGAGCGCGCGCGCGAACACATCAGGAAAGGGGCGGTGACCGAGGGCTACAAGGCGGACCGCAACACCGTCATCAAGATCCTCAACGAGGCGCTGGCGACCGAACTGGTCTGCGTGCTGCGCTACAAGTATCACTATTACATGGCCTCCGGCATCCACTCCAAGGGCGTCGCCGCCGAGTTCCTGGAACACGCCAATGAGGAACAGGCCCACGCCGACCAGATCGCGCAGCGCATCACCCAGCTCGACGGCAAGCCCAACCTGTCGCCGGAAGGCCTGCTCTCGCGCAGCCATTCCGAATACGTCGAAGGCCATGACGTGGTCGAGATGATCGAGGAAGACCTCGTCGCCGAGCGCATCGCTATCGACAGCTACCGCGAAATCATCCAGTACCTGGGCAACGACGATCCGACCACGCGTCGCATGATGGAAGAAATCCTGGCGAAGGAAGAGGAACACGCCGAAGACCTGGGTACCCTGCTGGAGCAACTGGGCCAGAAGGGTGAGCCGAATGCGGAGCCTTTGAAGAAGGCCAAGGCGCACGCCTAGCCAGTAGTTGCTTGAGCTCCACTCCCCTCTCCCGCTTGCGGGAGAGGGGAGTGTGTATCTACCAATCGCTCAAGCCGCAGCAGCCAGCTTGCCGTCGCGATAATCGGCCAGCGCCTGCTCGATCTCCTCGCGCGTGTTCATCACGAACGGCCCGTACTGCACCACCGGCTCGCGCAGCGGCTTCGCCGCCAGCAACAGGAAGCGCACGCCTTCCGGTCCGGCCTGCACCTGCACGCTGTCGCCGTCCGAGAGAACACCGGCGGCACGATGCGGCAATTGCCTGGCCTTTTCCGCCGTACCGATCCTGGCACTGCCCTCGTAGGCATAGAGGAAGGCGTTGTGCCCGACGGTCAGTGGCGCATTGAATTCCGCGCCGGCCGGCAGATGCACATCGAGATACAGCGGATCGGTGGAGAGCTTCCGGCTGCCGTTGACCGGGCCGCTGATGTCCTTGCCGCCATTCGCGAAGGTGCCGGCGATGACCTTGACGCGGCCGCCGTTGGGCAACTCCACCACCGGAATTTCAGCGGCGGGGATGTCGCGATAACCCGCCGGCTTCATCTTTTCCTTCGACGGCAGGTTGATCCACAGCTGGAAGCCGCGCATGCGGCCTTCGCTCTGCTGCGGCATCTCGGAATGGATGATGCCGCGCGCGGCGGTCATCCACTGCACGCTGCCAGGGGCGAGATCGCCGCGGTTGCCGAGGTGATCCTCATGACGCATGTGGCCGTCGAGCATGTAGGTCACCGTCTCGAAGCCGCGATGCGGGTGTGAGGGGAACCCGGCGAGGTAGTCGTTGGGATCGTCGGAATAGAACTCGTCCAGCATCAGGAACGGATCCACGTGCATGCCGCGCTGGCTGCCGAGGCTGCGGCGCAGCTTCACGCCGGCGCCATCGGAAGTCGGCTGCGACTCGATGACATGGACCATGGTCCGCGGGGTTGTGGTGTTCATGATTCGCTCCTTGAAAGAAAACCCCACCGGCTTGCGCCGGCGGGTATTGCAGTGTGTTGCGGTGGTTCTTACTTACTTCCTGCTGCGCAGCGCGTCCAGGCTCAGTCGTCCGGCGCCGTTGGCGACCAGGAAGAGGAAGCCGCCGGCCAGGCCGAAGTTCTTCATCAGCATGATCTGCGATACCTGGTCGTGGCCGGCGTGGAACAACAGTGCGGTGATGATGCTGAAGCCGGCCATCAACACGGCCACCAGACGCGTGTACAGGCCGAGAATGATGGCGAGGCCGCCGCCCACTTCAACCAGGATCACCAGCGGCAGCAGGCTGCCGGGTACGCCAGCCGATTGCATGTAGCCCTGGGTTGCGGCGTAAGCGGCGATCTTGCCGCCGCCGGCCACCACGAACATCGCAGCGATCAGGATGCGGCCGACGAGGTCGGAATAAGGCTTGGTGGAATCGAAGAATTTGTTCATTGCAGTACTCCTGAGTAGATACAGCCAATTAATGAGCCGCTTGTTTGAACAGTCCAGGTCATGGATGACCGGTTCTTGGACAGGAAGTCCACTACGCCGCCAGACGGGCGACTTCGGCCGAAGCTTTCGCCAGGCTCTCTTCCTTGCTCTGCGGGCTGATCGCCAGACCTTCAGCGTAGACGAATTCCACATCGGCCATGCCGAGGAAGCGCAGGAAGTCGCGCACGTAGCTGGTCTGCGTGTCCAGCGGCGTGCCCACGTACATGCCGCCGCGGGCGGCGAAGACGTAGACCTTCTTGCCGGTGAGCTGGCCGACCGGGCCCTTCTCGGTGTACTTGAAGGTGATGCCGGCGCGGGCGATGTGGTCGAAGTAGGCCTTGAGCTGCGAGGGCAGGCCGAAGTTGTACATGGGCAGGCCCAGTACGACGACGTCGGCCTGCTTCAACTCGTTGATCAGGACGTCGGAATACTCGACCACGGTGTGCTGCGCGGCCGTGCGCTCTTCCGGCTTGGTGATGAAGGCACCGAAGCGCTCGGCGGTCAGGTGCGGCACCTGGTCGGTGGCGGCGACATCGCGCACCACGACCTTGGCATCGGGGTGGCTCTGCTGGAAGGCGGCGACGAATTGCTTGGCGAGCTGGCTGGACTGGCCATTGCCGTTGTTGATGCTGGCGTTGATCTGAAGAAGGGTGGTCATGGCGCATCTCCTTTTGAATCGGTGATGGAACGGTTCCGTTCCGGAGTGGCGCTATTTAAGTATTGATTGATTAGATAAAAAAGCACAAAATTTAGGGCCTACCTATCTATTCAATAGATAATGACTGCTAACCCACGGATTTCGCTGGAACAATGGCGCGCCCTCCTGGCCGTGGTCGATGCCGGTGGCTACGCCCAGGCGGCGGAAGTCCTCCACAAGAGCCAGTCGGCGGTGACCTACGCCGTGCAAAAACTCGAATCCCTGCTCGCCGTGAAGGTGTTCGAGGTAGTGGGCCGCAAGGCGCATCTGACGCCGACCGGCGAGGTGTTGTACCGCCGCGCCAAGGCTCTGCTGGAAGAAGCCAGCGTGCTGGAAAACGCCGCCGGCAGCCTCGCCGCCGGCTGGGAGCCGGAACTGCGGCTGGCGATGGAGATCATCTTTCCCACCTGGGTGCTGCTGCAATGCTTCGCGCGCTTCGCCGAGGAGCGGCCGCAAACGCGCATCGAGCTGTACGAGACCGTGATCAGCGGCACCGAGGAGGCGCTGCTGCAACGCAAGGTCGATCTCGCCATTACCTCGCAGATCCCACCGGGCTTCGCCGGTGACCCGCTGATGCGGATACGCTTCATCGCTGCCGCGCATCCCGATCATCCGCTGCACCAACTCGGCCGCGAGCTGACCATGCAGGACCTGCGCAAGCATCGCCACCTGGTGATCCGCGACACCGGCAGCCAGCGCCGCAGCGGCAGCTGGGTCGGCGCCGAGCAGAGCTGGACCGTGAGTCAGAAAGCCACCTCGATCCATGCCGCCTGCATGGGTCTGGGCTTCGCCTGGTATCCCGAGGAAACGGTGCGCAACGAACTGGAGCATGGCCTGCTCAAACCCCTGCCGCTGCGCGAGGGCGGTGAACGCTGGGGCGAGCTCTACCTGGTATTCGCCGATCGCGACTACGCCGGTCCCGGCGCCTTGCGCCTGGCGGAAATCATCCGCGAGCAGGTGAGCGGCGAGTGCCGCAAGGCCGGGGCCGAGCAGGCAGACATGGCCGCGAAGGGCGGGGCTGCTGCGCCCCAGCCGGAATTGGCCGATACGAGGCGTGGCGGATGTTGATGGAGTGCCGTGCCAGTTGCGGCGCCTGCTGCATCGCGCCTTCCATTTCCTCGGCTATCCCGGGCATGCCGCACGGCAAGCCGGCGGGCGTGCGCTGCGTGCAGCTGGCCGAGGATTTTCGCTGCATGATTTTCGACGATCCGCGCCGGCCGCTAGTGTGCGGTGGACTCAAGGCGCGTACCGAGATGTGCGGCGGCGAGAAAGGCCTGGCGGGACGCGAGTTCGCGTTGGCTTATCTCGACAAGCTGGAACTGGCGACGCGGCCGGATTGAATGTGCCGGCTTTCCCGCTCTCCCTTTCGCAGAAGGGGAGAGCGGATATCCACTTTACGCTTCCAGTGTCGCCAGCTGCTCCGAAGCCGCCATCCACTCTTCTTCCATCTTCGACAGTTTCTTCTTCAGCTCGCCCTGCTCCTTGAGCAGCTTCGCCACCTCGGCGCTGCGGCTGGCTTCGTACATGACGGGATCGGCAAGGCGGGCGTCGAGCGTGGCCAGGTCTTTCTGCATGCGGGCCATCTGCGTGTCGAGCTTCTTGATGGT
The DNA here is from genome assembly GCA_028291705.1 of Nevskia sp. Classification (GTDB taxonomy): domain Bacteria; phylum Pseudomonadota; class Gammaproteobacteria; order Nevskiales; family Nevskiaceae; genus Nevskia. The sequence continues at coordinate 4,060 of JAQGNS010000523.1, read as the reverse complement.
GTCCTTGTGGCTGCGCACTGCCACGCGCTGGTCGGCGGCGGCGCGGCGTTCGTCCTTGGCCGAGGTGCGGTTGCCGTTCTTGGGCGAGCTGTCCTTGGTGGTATCGCGCGTGCCGAGCCAGCGGGCGTAGTCGGTGAGGTCGCCTTCGAATTCCTGGCAGCGGCCGTCGGCCACCAGCCACAGCGAGTCGCAGGTGCTGGAGAGCAGGTGGCGGTCATGCGAGACCAGCACCACGGCGCCGGCATAGTCCATCAGCGCGGTTTCGAGCGCGTGGCGCATGTCCAGGTCGAGATGGTTGGTCGGCTCGTCGAGCAGCAGCAGGTTGGGCTTCTGGAACACCACCATGGCCAGGGCCAGGCGCGCCTTTTCGCCGCCGGAGAACGGCGCGATGGCTTCGAAGGCGCGGTCGCCGCGGAAGTTGAAGCCGCCGAGGAAGTCGCGCAGCGACTGCTCGCTGGCCTTCGGGTCGAGGCGGCGCAGGTGCAGGATCGCCGAGGCCTTGGGGTCGAGCTGTTCCAGCTGGTGCTGGGCGAAGTAGCCGATGCGCAGGTAAGGATCGCGCATGATCTTGCCGGCCTGCGCTTCCAGCTCGCCGGCCAGGGTGCGCACCAGGGTCGATTTGCCGGCGCCGTTGGGGCCGAGCAGGCCGATGCGTTCGCCGGGTGCGATGAGCAGGCGCAGCTTGTGCAGGATGGTCTTGCCGGCGTAGCCGGCGTCGATCTCGTCGAAGCGGATCAGCGGCGAGGGCAGGCGATCCGGCGTGGGGAATTCGAAGGAGAATTCCGAATCGGCGTGGGCCGGGGCGACCAGTTCCATGCGCTCCAGCTGCTTGATGCGGCTCTGCGCCTGGGTGGCCTTGGTGGCCTGGGCCTTGAAGCGGTTGATGAATTTCTGCAGGTGCGCGACCTGGCGCTGCTGCTTGGCGTGGGTGGCGGTCTGCAGCGCCATCTTCTCGGCGCGGATGCGCTCGAACTGCGAGTAGTTGCCGGTGTAGAGGGTGGCGCTGGTGCCTTCCAGGTGCAGCGTGTGGGTGGTCACCGCGTCGAGGAACTCGCGGTCATGCGAGATCACCAGCAGGGTGCCGGGATATTCCACCAGCCAGTCCTGCAGCCAGATCACCGCATCCAGATCCAGATGGTTGGTCGGTTCGTCGAGCAGCAGCAGATCGGAGCGGCACATCAGCGCGCGCGCCAGGTTGAGGCGCATGCGCCAGCCGCCGGAAAAGCTCGCCACCGGCCGTTCCTGCGCCTCGATCGAGAAGCCCAGGCCGTGCAGCAGGCGGGCGGCGCGGGAGCGCGCGGCGTAGCCGCCGATGGTGCCGAGCCGCTCGTGGATCGAGCCGATCTTGTCGGCGTCGTGCGCATCTTCGGCGATGACCAGGCGCCGTTCCAGGTCGCGCAGCTCGAAATCGCCATCCAGCGCGAACTCGATGGCGGCGTCCGGCAGGGCCGGGGTTTCCTGCGCCACGGTGGCGATGGCGAGGTTCTTCAGGACCGAAACATTGCCCTTATCAGCATGCAATTCGCCCAGAATGGCGGCGAACAGGGTCGATTTACCCGTTCCATTGCGGCCGACCACGCCGGTGCGCCAACCCGGGTGTATGGTGAAAGTGGCGTTTTCCAGCAGGGTACGCGCACCGCGCCGCAGCGTGGCTTGGGTCAGGGAGATCATCCGCGTATTTTAGCTTGCCGGGGCTTCTATTGTGCGAAGCAACAAAAAGCGGCGGAAAGCCCTCGCGCCGCCGGATGTTGCGGCAAGCAAACCGGAGGGGGTGCCGCCGGGCGGTCAGCCGCCGGGCTGCATCCGCCGCATCAGGTTTTCCTGCACCACGCTGGCCACCAGGCGGCCGCCGCGGTCGTAGATCAGGCCGCGCGACAGGCCGCGGGAGCCCTGCGCCGAGGGTGAGTCCATGGCGTAGAGCAGCCAGTCGTCGGCGCGCACGTCGCGGTGGAACCAGAGTGCGTGGTCGATGCTGGCGACGGCGTTGGCGGGATCGAGGAAGGACATGGCGTGCGGCCGCAGCGCGGTGGACAGCAGGTTGAAGTCCGAGGCGTAGGCCAGCACGCAGCGATGCAGCATGGGGTCGTCCGGCAACTGGCCGGCGGCGCGGAACCACAGGTTCTGCGTCAGGCCGCTCTCTTCCGGTTGCAGCGGATTCCACGGCGTCACCGGGCGGAATTCGATGGCCAGGGTGCGCGTCATCGCGTCCCTGGCGCGGGGGTGGATGTCCGGGCGCGCCCGGATCCATTCCTCGGCCAGCTCGCGCTGCGGGCGCAGCGATTCGGGCGGCGGCACCTGCGGCATCGGCATCTGGTGCTCGACGCCCTCCTCCGGCCGGTGGAAGGAGGCGATCATCGACAGGATCGGCTGGCCGTGCTGGATCGCCTGCACCCGGCGCGCGGTGAAGCTGCGGCCGTCGCGCACCCGGTCCACTTCATAGACGATGGGTAGGGCCATGTCGCCGGGGCGCAGGAAGTAGGCGTGCAGGGAGTGCACCACCGAGCCTTCCACCGTGCGTCCCGCGGCCACCAGGGCCTGGCCGATGACCTGGCCGCCGAACACGCTCTTGCCGCCGAGGTCGCGCGACTGGCCGCGGAACATATTGTCTTCCAGGGCTTCGAGGTCGAGCAGGTTGACGAGGTCCTCGAGCACGCGGTTCATCGCTGGTCCTTCACTGGGGTTTGTATGGCCGGAGCGCCGGTAAGCGGGCTTTCCGGGCAATCGCTTTTGGCGACGGCCCTGACTATCATCCGCGACCGGCAAAACACTGCGCCGGATTACATTATCCCGCAACCGGGGAGTACAGATGCGGAATCTTCCGAGCACCGAGACCGGAGCAGGGCCGGAGACGGTGGACACCACCCGCCGTACGCTGCTGCAAACGGGCCTGTTCGGCTCGCTGCTGCTCGGCGCGGCTGGCGCCACGGCGACCCTGAGCGGCTGCACCGGGCGCACCGAGGCCACCGCCGCCGGCTACAAATTCCTGCGCGATGCCGACCTGCCGTTCCTGCGCGCCCTGGTGCCCGGTGTGCTCGGTTCGATGCTGCCCGCGGCGGGCATGGAGCGCGACCGCCTGCTGGACGACCTGCTGCACCGCATCGACCTGAGCGGCTATCGCCTCGGCCTGCCTTCGCAGAAGGCTCTGGCGCAGTTGTTCGACCTGCTCAACATGCGCCTGACGCGCCGCCTGATGGCTGGCATCGGCCCCTGGGAAGAATCCACGCCGCAACAGGTGCAGGCCTTCCTGGAGCGCTGGCGCAGCAGTTCCTTCGCCGTGCTCAACACCGGCTACCGCGCGCTGATCAAGCTGGTGGCCGGTTCGTTCTACGGCACGCCGGCCGGCTGGGCCGCGGCCAACTATCCCGGCCCGCCGCCGGGTCCCTATCAGGTGTTCAACAGCTAACGCCCATGGCCATTGACGATATCTATACCAAGGGCATTGCCGACGGCTGGAAGGTCGTCGACGCCTCGACGCTGAAGCAGGACCAGACCTACGAGGCCGACGTCGCCATCATCGGCAGCGGCGCCGGCGGCGGCACTACCGCGGAAATCCTCAGCGCCGCCGGGCTGAAAGTGCTGATCCTGGAAGAGGGCCCGCTGCAGACCGCGGCCAACTTCAAGGACATGAACGACGCCCGCGCCTACGGCGAGCTGTACCAGGAGGGCGCGGGGCGCGCCACCTCGGACGGCGCCGTCGCCATCCTGCAAGGGCGTTCGGTCGGCGGCACCACCACGGTCAACTGGACTTCCAGTTTCCGTACTCCGCCGCAGACGCTGCAATACTGGGCCGACACCTTCGCCCTCAAGGGCGGCGGCGAGGCGGACATGGCGCCGTGGTTCGCGCAGATGGAAGAGCGGCTCGGCATCTCGCCCTGGGCAGTGCCGCCGAACGCCAACAACGACGCGCTCAAGCGCGGCGCCGAAAAACTCGGTTGGGCCGCCCACGTCATCCCGCGCAATGTGCGCGGCTGCTGGAACCTGGGCTACTGCGGGCTCGGCTGCCCGACCAACGCCAAGCAGTCGATGCTGGTCACCACCATTCCGTCCGCGCTGAAGAACG
>JAQGNS010000508.1 GCA_028291705.1 Nevskia sp. | reverse complement strand
CTTGAATTCCAGGCCGTCGAATTCGGCGGAATTGATCAGCCAGCCCTTGTCCTCGTGGGCGGCCTCGCTGACATCCGCGGGCTTACCCGGCTCCGCGCCGATCACGGCCTGGATTGGCAGGCCGTAGGCGCGGGCAAACTCCCAATCGCGCTGGTCATGGCCGGGAACGGCCATGACCGCGCCGCTGCCGTAGCCCATCAGCACGAAATTGGCGGCCCACACCGGCACCCTGGCGCCGGTGAGCGGATGGATGACGTCCAGCCCCAGGGGTACGCCACGCTTTTCCATCGTCTCCAGCGTGGCTTCGGTGACGTCGCCCAGCTTGGACTCTTCGACGAAGGCGGCGACCTTGGGATCGCGCTGCGCCGCTTCCAGCGCCAGCGGGTGCTGGGCGGCAACGGCGAGGTAGGTGACGCCGTAGAGGGTATCGGGGCGAGTGGTGAACACCGTCAGGTGGTCAGCGCCGGTGGCGCTGCGAGCGGCGTTTACTTGGCCCAGCCTGAAGTCGATCTCCAGGCCTTCGCTACGGCCGATCCAGTTGGCCTGCATGGTCTTGACCGCTTCCGGCCAGTGTTCCAGGTTTTTCAGCTCGTCCAGCAGCTCGTCGGCGTAGGCGGTGATCTTGAGGAACCACTGCGGGATCTCGCGCTGCTCGACCACCGCGCCGGAACGCCAGCCGCGGCCGTCGATGACTTGCTCGTTGGCCAGTACGGTCTGATCGACCGGATCCCAATTGACGATGGAATTCTTTCGGTAGATCAGGCCTTTATGGAACAGCTGGACGAAGAACCATTGCTGCCAGCGGTAGTAGTCCGGCTCGCAGGTGGCGAACTTGCGCTCCCAGTCGTAAGCGAACCCGAGCTGGCGCAGCTGGCCGCACATGTAATCGATGTTGGAGTAGGTCCAGGCGGCCGGGGGCACGCCGTTCTTGATCGCCGCATTCTCGGCCGGCAGGCCGAAGGCGTCGAAGCCGATGGGCTGCAGCACGTTCTTGCCGCACATGCGCTGGTAGCGCGAGACCACGTCGCCGATGGTGTAGTTGCGCACATGCCCCATGTGCAGGCGCCCGCTTGGGTAAGGGAACATGGACAGGCAATAGAATTTGTCGCGCGCCGGGTCTTCCACGGCGCGGAAAACCTGATGCTCGCTCCAGTAGGCCTGCGCGTCACTTTCGACGTGGCGCGGCGAATAGTCTTGCTGCATGATGGGAAATTACTTGTGTGGCAACGCGGACATAAAGAACGCGGATTGTAGCAACCACGGGGGTCTCCTGCCCGTCCGCAGCGACCCGCGATACCCGGGAAATCCAAGAAAATTCAATGAATAGTCACGCCCAGAAGTTGCTGGAGGGCTTCCGCTCGCGGCAGGCCACGGTCGGCGTGGTCGGCCTGGGCTATGTCGGCCTGCCGCTGGCCCTGCGTTTCGCCGAAGCCGGGGTGCGGGTGATCGGCTTCGACATCGACCCGGAAAAGCCGCGCAAGCTGGCGGCCGGACAGAGCTATATCAATTACATCCCGGACGCGGCCATCACGGCGGCCTACGCCACGGGCTTCACCGCCACCACCGACTTCGGCGGTTGCCGGGAAGCCGACGCGCTGATCATCTGCGTTCCCACTCCGCTCAACCGCCACCGTGAGCCGGACCTGAGCTATGTACTGGACACCGCGCGCGAGTTGAGCCGGCATCTGCGCCCGGGACAGATTGTCTCGCTGGAAAGCACCACCTACCCTGGCACCACCGAGGAGGAACTGCGGCCGGTACTGGAAAGCACCGGGCTGAAGGTGGGCGAGGACCTGTTCCTGGTCTATTCACCGGAACGGCAGGATCCCGGCAACAAGAAATACGACACGCGCAATATTCCCAAGCTGGTGGGCGGCAGTACCCCCATTTGCCGCGAGGTGGGTGAGGCGCTGTACGCCGTGGCGGTGGACCGCGTGGTGCCGGTCAGTTCGACCCAGGTAGCGGAACTGGCCAAGCTGCTGGAAAACATCCACCGCGCCGTGAACATCGGCCTGGTCAACGAACTGAAGATGGTGGCCGACCGCATGGGCATCGACATCTTCGAGGTGATCGACGCCGCCGCCACCAAGCCCTTCGGCTTCGTGCCCTACTACCCGGGGCCTGGCCTGGGCGGTCATTGCATTCCCATCGACCCCTTCTACCTGACCTGGAAGGCACGCGAATACGGCGTACACACCCGCTTTATCGAACTGGCCGGCGAAATCAACCACGCCATGCCGGAATGGGTAGTGCGCAAGACCATCGATGCGCTCAACCAGCGCGGCAAGGCGGTGCGCGGCTCAAAGATCCTGATTCTCGGCATCGCCTACAAAAAGAACGTGGACGACCTGCGCGAGTCGCCGGCGCTGGAACTGGTGGAGCGTTTTCAGCAACTCGGGGCGGAGGTGGAATACAGCGATCCGCATATTCCGGTGATTCCGCCGCTGCGGCGCGGGCATATTGAGCTGAGCAGCGTTGCGGTTACACCGGAGCGGCTGGCCGGCTGCGATGCGGTGATCGTGGCGTCGGACCACGATGCGTTCGATTACACCGTCATCGCTCGGCATGCATCGACCGTGATCGATACGCGCGGCGTCTATCGTCAGCCGCTGCCGAACGTCGTACGCGCTTAGCGACTGACAATTTACGTCACTTTACGCCGGCAGTGCTGGACAGGTGATGCTCAAAGTGCTCCAAGACTCCCTCCCAAGCTATTGTTTTTATTGACACCAAGTATCGGCATGAAGCCTGCTTGCCCTTACCTGCGGCGACGGCCGCGTATAACTTTTAATCAACCGTTAACGGAGTGAAGGAACATGAAGAAGGTTCAACAGGGCTTTACCCTCATCGAATTGATGATCGTGGTCGCGATCATCGGCATTCTGGCCGCCATCGCCATCCCGGCCTATCAGGACTACACCATTCGTTCGCAGGTGTCGGAAGGCGCCGTGCTGTCGGATGGCGTAAAGACCGCGCTCGCAGAGTTCTACAACAACAAGGGCTACTTCCCGACGGCCCCCTCCAGTGCCGGCCTTGAAACGAGCGCCTCGATTTCCGGAAAGTATGTTGCAACCGTGGACGTGACGACTGCCGGTAAGATCTCTGCCAAGTTCAGCAAAACGGCCCCGCAGAGCGCGAATAACAAGGTTGATGGCCTCGTCCTCGTGTATTCGGCTATTGCAACCTCCACCGGCGGTTCGATCAAATGGAACTGCAACACCACCGCCACGACCATTCCGAACAAGTATCTGCCGCAGGTCTGCCGTCAGTAATCAGCAATCGTAATCTTTTCAAGAGGGGCCGCTCTGGCGGCCCCTTTTTTTATGCGTAAATTATCATTCGCCCTTGGCGCCCTCGTTATCGTCTCCGTGGGCTGGTGGTGCTATCTGCCAGGGCTGAGCGGCACTTTCCTCTTCGATGATTTCAACAATCTCGACAAATTGGGAGCCTACGGTGGGGTTCACGATTTCAGCTCGCTGGTCTTTTACCTGTCTTCCGGCAGCGCCGATCCCACCGGACGGCCGCTTTCGCTGCTGAGCTTCCTCATTGATGCCCGCAATTGGCCGGCGGACCCTGAGCCGTTCAAACGCAGCAACGTCCTGTTGCATCTGCTCAATGGCCTGCTGCTGGACTTGGCACTCCTCAAGCTAGGGCTTCGCGTCAAGCTGCAACGCATTCATGCCGAGCGTGCGGCGTTACTCGGCGCTGCGCTCTGGACGCTGCATCCACTCCTGGTTTCCACAACACTTTATGTAGTGCAGCGGGAGGCCATGCTGCCGACATGCCTTGTCCTGATCGGCATATTGCTATGGCTTTCCGGGCGAGAACGCTTCTTCGAGGGACGGCGCTTCGGGCTCCTGCATTTGGTCCTCGCGGCCTGGGTCTGCACGGCAGCAGCGCTTTTGTGCAAGGCCAATGGCATCCTGTTACCCCTGTTGTTGCTGGTGACGGAATGGACCTTGCTCGATTCCGAAGGCGAGCCAGGGGGCTACGCCGCACAAGCCACCCGATTTCGTATGCTTCGCCGTTGGCTGCTTGTACTTCCCAGCGGCCTGTTGGCGATCTGGTTGCTTGCCAGGCTACCGAACATCTTTTCGGGTGAAACCTATTCACGTCCATGGACGATCGGCCAGCGGCTCATTACCGAGCCACGCGTGTTGTGCGACTACTTGAATCTGTTATGGATCCCGCGGGCAAGCGGAGCCAGCCTGTTCCATGACGGTTATCGTGCCTCCACCGATCTGCTGCATCCTTGGACCACCCTGCCGGCGTTAGGCGTAATCGCATTTCTGGCCGCCTTCGGATTACGTTCTCGCCGCAAGCATTCAGTCCTTTGCTTCGCCATCCTGTTTTATCTGGCGGGACAGCTGCTGGAAAGCACGGTAATTCCTCTGGAATTGTATTTCGAACACCGCAACTATCTTCCCACCCTGCCTCTGTTCTGGCCGCTTGCCATCTGGTTGACGGGAGAAGGCGCGCTTCGCAAGCTGCGCTACACTCTGGCCTTCCTGCTACCGGCAATTTTCGCGCTGCTGTGTCACGTGCGGGCCGGCGTCTGGGGACACCCGCTCGAACAAGCGCTGCTCCTCGCACAGATCGAGCCCGATTCTCCGCGCGCGCAGGCCAATGCCGCTGCCTACGAAATCGCGCACGGGGCAGCCGACCGGGCAGCGCGACGGCTCAGGGCCGCGGCCGTCAAGATGCCGGAAGAAGTGCAGCTGACCTTGAACTGGATCAATGCCGAATGTACGCTCGGAGGCGTCGGCACAGCGACCATCGATGCCGCCCTTTACTCCCTGCGACACAACCGCACCAATACGGAATTTGTACAGGGCTGGTTGACGGGCGAGATAGACAGAGCCGCTCAAGTTCCTTGCCGTGGACTGGATCTGCCGGTGCTGGAACAGATGATTGAAGCTGTGCGCGAAAACCCGAACTACGGCGACGGGTCTGGACGCCGCTCTCAAATAGAATTGCTACAAGGCCGATTGGCGCTCGCTCGCGGCGATGGAGAAGCTGCCTTGCGCGATTTCAATGAAGGGCTCTCCGAGTTCACAACTCCCGATTCAGCCTTGCTGCAGGCAGCCCTCCTCGGCAGTGCCGGATTTCCGGATCTCGGATTGAAACATCTCGATTATTACCGGACCTTACCGCCGGTGGATCGGCATCTACATGGCATGGCCGCCGTTCACCTCTGGCTGCTTGAACGAGGGGGTTACTGGAGTAGCGAAATCACCGGCCTGGAAAATCAGCTGCGGATCGATGCAGCGGCGCCTCCGCTAGCCCATTCGCAACTCGTCGCACCCGGGCATTAACGTGACCAGGCCCATAAGCCATTTCGCCAGACTGTTTGCCATATTGGTTCTGACGGCCATTGTCTACTGGCCAGGTCTGGCGGGCAGCTATCTGTTCGACGACTTTCCCAACATCACCGAAAACACCGACGTTCACGTCAGCACGCTCAATTGGCGCGATTGGAGGCAAGCGGCGCAGGCATCTCCCGCCAAGGACCTCCCGCGTCCCCTCGCCATGCTGAGCTTTGCCGCGAATTACTATTTCACCGGCTTGGCCCCTCTGCCGATGAAGCTGACCAATCTGTGTATTCACCTGCTGAATGGCGCGCTGCTTTATGGTCTCTTGCTCGTGCTGCTCGAATTCTGGAATGAGCGCCGACCGCTGCCGTTTGCCGATTCCCGCACCCGATGGCTCGCCCTCGGACTGAGTTGCGCCTGGCTACTCGCGCCGATCAATCTCAGTTCGGTGCTTTACGTGGTGCAGCGAATGGAGAGCCTGGCCCAGATCTTCGTACTGGCAGGCCTCCTGCTGTATCTGCTGGGACGGCGTCGAATGCTCGATGCAGAAGGCCGTTTCGGCGCCTCGATCGCCGCTTCCGGCCTGCTATTCGGCGTAGTCCTGGGCGCGCTCTCCAAGGAGTCGGCTGTCCTGTTGCCGCTGTATGCTTTTCTGATCGAGTTGACCATTCTGCGTTTCGGCGCGTTCAAGGCTTCGGGCCGGCGCAAACTGTGGGGCGTGTTCGGCCTGCTGCTGTTCATGCCGGCGGCGCTGGGCATGGCGTGGCTGCTGCCGCGAATACTATCCCCCGGCGCTTATGCCTCACGGCCCTTTACGCTCGGACAACGCCTGCTAACCGAAACCCGCGTCCTCGTGGATTACATGAACTGGACGCTGTTCCCGCGGCCGGGTTCGCTCAGTTTCTACCATGACGATATTCACCGGTCCGTGGGATGGACCTCCCCTCCGGCCACCTTGATCTGTTCGGCTCTACTCCTGGCCAGCCTAGCCGCAGCTATCGCCCTGAGGCGCAGGCTACCTCTGTTGGCCCTTGGCCTCGGCTGGTTCTTTGCCGCGCATTTGCTCACGGCTACGATCATCCCGCTCGAACTGGTGTTCGAACACCGTAACTATTTCGCCAGTATCGGTCTGCTGCTCGCGGTTGGCGCGCTACTGGCGGAAATTCCTGACGATTTCCAACTACTGCGCCTGGCACTGCCGGTGCTTGGCTTGACGGCCTATACAGGCTGCACTGCATTGCGGGTTCAGGAATGGGGCAATCCGGTCCAGCTTGCCTACGCGGAAGCTGCGTCCCATCCAGACTCGCCGCGTGCCAACTACGAGCTGGGCAGGGTGTTGACCGTCACCTCGGGATATCGCGCCGACTCCCAACTGATCGACCCGGCCCTGCACGCGTTCGAGGTTGCCGCCAGTTTGCCAGAGGCTGGAGCACCGCCGGTGGCGGCGCTGATTGTCGTCTCCAGCCACGCCCATCGTGAAGTCGACCCGCAATGGTGGCGCAAGCTGACGCAAAATTTGAGTACGCACGCCCCGTCAAGCGAGGATATTGGTGCTTTGACCTCATTGGCCGCTTGTCAGCACAGCGGCAATTGCGCACCCGACACCGCTTTACTGCTGTCGGCTTTTCTCGCGGCACTGGGCCATCCCCAGGCCGATCCTAAACTACTCGCCACCTACGGCGCTTTTGTGGCCAATCAAATGGGGGACTACGGCCTTGCGGCCGAAATGCTGCGGGACGCGATCAAGCAATCCCCGCGCAACTTCGGTTACCACATGGAATTGGCCAGCGTCCTGGTTCTTGAAGGCAAGCCTGACCATGCCCAAGATTTGCTCAATGAACTGGCTGGTGAGGATCTTTCACCATCGGAGATCACGCAGATCAAGGAACTCAGAAAGAAGATCGAATCCGGCTCGCGGCCGAAGGAAATCCCCGACGCTTCCTGATCGTCAAATCACGTACGCCGATTATTCCGGCGTATTGGCCGCGGAGCGGATTGCACCACTATCAGTCAGACGCGTGAGGCGACGGGCATGAAGCACAATCATCAGCATCAAGATAAAAGACAACGCTAGGTACGGCCAATTGACCACCCCCTCGCTTGGCCAGAAACGACCACTGGCAGCCCAGGCCTTGAAGTCTACCGAGGCCCCCGAGACGATAATCGGCAGGGAAGTTGGCGTGATACCCAAAGCCGTAGCCAGTACGAATGGCTTGAAGGGTGCACGCGCCAATGCTGCGGCAATATTGACCGCATCAAAAGGGACGAAACAAACACGCATCAGCAGAATGGAGTGGAATGGGGCGCGATTGATGCGTTCTTGCCATCCCAACAGAAGCCTGTTCGAGGTACGGGAGAAGACCGCGGAAAGCGAACTGCGCACCGCCAGGAACTCGAGGGATCCGCTCAAAGTAAGACCGATCACGGCAATCAATTCGCCTAGCACCGACCCGTAGATCATTCCGGTCAGGAACAGGACAAAGCTGGCCGGGAGAAAGAACAGCAGACGCAAAACATAGAGTCCAAGCAATAGCCAAGCGTGATTCTGGGCGAACGAATAAAATACCGAAGCACGTTCGAACAATGCGCCAGGGCCAGCTCCATACGTCGCAAAAAGCAGCGTCGCGAACCCGCAAAGCAGGACGGCGCCGACGACCAGCCTAGCGATTTCTTTAAAATGCTTTTCTTTCATAAAATCCGCAACTCATTGAGTTTGCGATGAAAATTTGGGGTGAGTAGTGGAAGAGACACGGATGCTGTCGGTAGTTGTGCCTTGCTACAACGAATTACGCACCATCGAGAAGGCCATCAGGGCCCTGCTCGCCTCGGATCCCGGCCTGCGCCTGGAAATCATTGTGGTGGATGACTGCTCCACCGACGGCACACGAGACCTACTCCAGGGCCCTCTGCGCCCACTCATCAGCCAACTTCTGTTGCACGAGAAGAATCGCGGGAAAGGCGCCGCGCTGCAAACCGGGTTCGCGCACGCCTCTGGAGACTTTATCATCGTTCAAGACGCGGACCTAGAGTACGAGCCCCGCGAATTCCGCAAGCTGCTGCAGCCGATCCTCGACGGCAAGGCGGACGTGGTCTACGGCAGCCGCTTTGTGGGGGGAGATTCCCATCGGGTGCTTTATTTCTGGCATTCGGTGGGCAATCGTCTGCTCACACTGGCCAGCAACATGTTCACCAACATCAATCTTTCCGATATGGAAACCTGCTACAAGCTGTTCCGTGCGGAAATCCTGAAGGGCATCAAGCTGAAGGAACAGCGCTTCGGTTTCGAACCGGAAGTCACCGCCAAGGTCGCGAAGATTCCCGGCGTCCGGATTTACGAAGTCGGCGTTTCCTACTACGGCAGAACCTACGCGGAAGGCAAAAAGATCAACTGGCGCGACGGCTTTCGTGCGATCTACTGCATCATCAAGTACTGGTGGCTGAAAGAATAGCGTTTTGATTTCTGGAATCCATCGCGTTGCAACCGGGAACATGAACTGATATGTCAAATCACTTGAAGAAGAAGGTCCTAATCACCGGAGGCGCGGGTTTTATCGGCTCTCACCTCTGCGAACGATTGCTCGGGATAGGGCATGAAGTGTTATGCGCGGACAACTTCTTCACCGGCAGGCGAGAAAATATAGTGGGGCTGCTGGATCACCCATATTTCGAGGTGCTGCGGCACGATGTCACCTTCCCCTTGTACGTGGAAGTCGACGAGATCTACAACCTGGCCTGCCCGGCCTCTCCCATTCACTATCAGTTTGATCCGGTGCAAACCACCAAGGTTTGCGTCCATGGCGCCATCAACATGCTGGGCTTGGCCAGACGCACCAAGGCGAAAATCCTTCAAGCTTCCACCAGTGAAGTCTACGGTGATCCGGAAGAGCACCCCCAGCGGGAAAGCTATTGGGGGCGGGTGAATCCAACCGGCATACGTTCGTGTTACGACGAAGGCAAACGCTGCGCCGAAACTTTGTTCTTCGACTATCACCGCCAGCACAAACTGAAGATCAAGGTCGCTCGCATCTTCAACACTTATGGTCCGAAGATGCGTCCGGACGACGGCAGGGTCGTGTCCAATTTCATTGTACAAGCACTTCAAGGCGCTCCCATTACGATCTATGGAGACGGCAGTCAGACCCGGGCCTTTTGTTACGTCGACGAACTGGTGGACGGCCTGATCAAGCTCATGGAGAGTCCCGACACATTCACCGGTCCAGTCAATCTCGGTAATCCGGCGGAATTCACCATCAAGCAACTCGCGGACAAGGTATTGGAAATGACCGGGTCCAACTCCACGATCGAATTCCGCCCGCTGCCGGGGGACGACCCTCGGCAGCGCCGGCCGGACATCACTCTGGCTGGAGAAGTACTGAGCTGGCGGCCTGTGGTTCCTCTCGAACGAGGGCTTGCACCCACGATTTCGTATTTCCGCAGCTTGCTCAGTCCATGAGTGCCGTCCGGAGCCTTCACTGACCAGCCTGGAGAAGGATATGACCGACGAATCCGTAGCACCCGCCAGTCTGCCGGCAGGCGCTGCGGTAAAGGCACAACGGATTGGCGTTGGAGTCAGCTTGGCTCTGTGGGGAGGCTTTCTCTGCCTTGCAACGGCCTATTTGATCTGGGGGTGGTCACACGACATCTCCGATTTCGGTGGCGATAGCTCAGTCTACATGTTGGCGGCGCGCTACTTTTCGCCATTCTGGCCAAGCTCGCCGGTCTTTGCGGAATTCGCCAAGGCTATGGCGTATCCACCTCTGTTTCCCTTTCTAATCGGATTGCTGGGCGGCAGCATGTTGGCTGGACACCTCCTGGTCATTGCCTCGCTGCTTGCATCAATCCTTAGCCTGTACGCGTGGCTGAGACTCGAAGGACTGACGGCCATTACCAGCGGCTGCGCCTGCCTGGTCTTCGCATTGATGCCGGGAACCTATCTTCTGGCACTCAACATCTGGTCCGAGACTCTCTATCTATTCCTGAGCCTGCTCGCCATCGCCCTGGGGAACCGGGCAGAGGCCGAAGAAGGCAAGCGGCTCTCCCTGTGGTGGATGGCCGCTGCCGCGGCAGCTTCGTCGAGTCTGGTTCGAGCAGCGGCACTGCCGCTGCTGGCTGCATTTGCCATTCGTCTCCTGATCGTCAGACCGCGCGGCTGGTACTTTATGATTTTGGCCAGCGCGCTTCCGTTTGCAGTGTGGAATATCTGGAGCAGATTTTATCATCCGACCGGCATAGGCTATGTGTCGCAATGGATAGGCTCCTACGCTCACGATGCAATCGGTGCGCTGGTCGCCCAGGTGTGTACCGAATCCAGCCTCGTGCTGCGGGCATGGACCCAGGCATGGCTTGGCGAGACCACGGTCAGCAGCCTCCACTATGTGTGCCTTGCAGCTGGTGTTCTCGGAGTATTCGGTTGGTTGCAGCGCATGGCGTCGCTCAGGTTCGATGCCATATATGCGGGTTTATACGGCGTGCTGCTTCTGGTATGGCCTTTTCCCGCGGAAGCAAGGCGCCTCAGCTATATCTTGATACCGGTATTGTTGGCGTACGGCCTTCTACTCCACGCGCCGGGCCCGAGGCGTTTCAGGTTCCCCGATAAACTTCCGCCAGCGCTATGGCTGGGCGCTTTGGCAATTGTGGTCCTTCCGTCATTGATCCTGACTATCCGCAGATTCAACGAGCCGCCGCCGGCCGACCTGGCAATGGCAAGACATATCGAGGCCTGGTATCGGGACGATCGTCAACAGGCTATCGATTCCTCCCGTTCATTTATCAAGATCCTGATCGACCTACCCCATGTGCGCGATCTCGTTCCAGAAGGCGCATGTATTTTTTCCATAAAACCTTCGGTAGTGAGCCTGTATTCCGGCTACCCCAGCTATGTACCGCCGTCCATTTCGACGGCCGATGACGAGTTTGAGCACGGCATCGACAGATGCAAGTACGCATATCTTCTGGCCTACACAAGCCCTTCTTTTCACGAGGCATTCTATCCCCTCGCCCGTCTGAAAGAGCGCACAGTTTCACTTTCCGTTTCAGAAGACGGCGAAGGTGAAAATACTAGGGCCTACGCTGCGTTGATTGAAATCCGGGCGCGGCCCTAAGTCTGTATTCAAAATTAGAAATCATTCAACTATCGATCGACCTCCGCCAAGCCCCGAAAGATGATCAGCACTCGCATTACTGACGACTTTGTTCATCGTGCAAGCTTCTATGCAATGGCGACAGGCATCTTCAAACGTCATGCGCTGGGGATCGCGCTGCTTGCAGTTATCGCTCCCTGCTACTTCGCTTGGACCTGGAATGCCGAAATAGGCCAACTAGGCAGTGACGGCCCAAATTACCTGATGATGGCTAGCCACTACGCACATGGTAGCACCGGCGATCCGGTCTACTCCGACAACGCAACCTATAGCCGATTTCCGCCGCTATACCCGCTGCTGCTCTCATGGTGTCATGCCGCGGACGACTTTCGTCGTATTCACGCAATCACGACTGCCTGCCTGATTCTTGCATTGATCGCGCTCTATGCATGGCTATTCCTGGAAGGATTGTCACCGGTCCAAGCGACACTTCTGGCCATTCTGTTCGCCGCATTGCCCGGGAGCTGGCTGGCAGGATTGACCGTGCAATCGGAGTATCTTTATGTGTTCTGGAGCCTGCTCGCGATCACCTTGCTGACGGCATATCAGCGAAGTATGACCATCAACATGCTATTTGCGGCGGCAATCGCCATATCGCTCGCAACGTTGACGCGGACCATCGGCATTGCGCTGTTCGCACCATTCCTGCTTGCGCTGTCGCGAGCGCCCATCCGTCAAGCGGCGCTGGCACTCGTTGTATCCGCGCTGCCCCTGCTGATCTGGCATCTCCTTCATCGCTCCAGAATCAGCTATTCCGACGCGCTCGGTTTTACTTACGGCAGTGACGCATGGGGCGTTCTGCGCTCGCAACTTGCCCGCGAGATCCCAGCCATGCGAAGGGGATTCGGTGGAAGCTTTCTGCTCCATACGCAGTTGGGCCCGATCGCGGACAGTTTAGGTGTGCTATGCCTTGTCGGTGCTTCCTTCAGGGCCGTCCAACTCAAACCCGATGCTCTATATATTTTCTCAAACTTATTGATACTGCTGATCTGGCCATACCCGGCAGACGCGCAGCGCTTCCTATGGGTGCTAATGCCGATGCTGATGGCGCAGCCACTCCTTGCCTTCTCCACCTGGAACGGCGCACCAGTATCTGCTCGCACGCGACAACAGCTTACCTGCATCCTGGCGATTCCTGTTCTCACGATGCTCCTTCCCGCCTTTTCCCTCGCGTCCGATCGTTATCGTTCTGCGGCCTACACCGAGCTGCCGGACGCCAGGATCTTCGTATCTTGGTATGGCGAGGACAGGGATCACGCCTGGGACGTAGTCGCCATCCAGACTTCCGTGCTGAACTCTTTACATCGCATTCCCGAACATGTTCCGGCAGACGGCTGCGTGATCGCCACACGTCCGGATCTACTCAGCTACTTTGGACAGAGGCGCAGCTATTTTCCTCCGCTCAATTCAGTTCCGAATCCGTATTTCGACACCCAGCTTCGGGCGCATGGCTGTCATTTCGTGTTTGAAATGTCATCAGTGGATGGGCGTTATCCTGTGTCAATGTTTCCGATGGAACGCCTCGGAGATCAGATCGATGTGGTGTTGTACAACACAATTCCGGATGGTCCGACGGGAAAATCGAAGATCACCAGTGCCTTGATCAAAATCGACTGACCAGCACCAATAGAATTTGGCCCAACAAGACAGGCCTTCCAACCAGCCGGGAAAATTCAGACGGCGTCTCGACACCGCGGATCCGAAATGTCTTTAGACCCCAAACCACTGATCTCCACAATTATCCCCACCTTTCGCCGCCCGGAACTGCTAAGACGGGCAATCCGCAGTGCCTTGTCGCAAACTTTCCCTTCGTTGCAAGTTTGCGTTTACGATAACGCTTCCGGAGACGAAACGGCTGACGTTGTTGCGGAAATGGCCTCTACCGACCCACGTTTGCGGTACTTTTGTCATGCAAGCAACATTGGCGGCATGGCCAACTTTCAGTATGGCCTCTCCCATATCTCGACCCCCTTCTTCACTTTTCTATCCGATGACGATGTACAGCTGCCTGGCTTCTTCGAGAGCGCCATGGATGGATTCGAGAAATTTCCGGACGCCATGTTCTGGGCGGGCCTGACGATCCGCATGAGCAGCGAAGGCAGGGTATATGACGCCCATATCGAAGATTGGCCTCGCGAAGGATTTTTTGCAGTTCCAGAAGGCCTGCTTGAGCTATTGCGCGGCAAGCCGCCCTGCTGGACAGGCGTAATGTTCCGCAGGCAGGTTATCGATCAGATTGGCTTACTGGATCCGGATGTCCACGCTCCATCCGATTTCGACTATCTGCTGCGAATCGCAGCGCGTAATGCCTTTGCCATCTCCAAGCATCCCGTTGCGGTTTACATGCTGAACACAGAATCCTTCAGCGAACAAGGACCATTTTCGGCCTTTTGGCCGGGTTGGTTGAAAATGATCGACAACGTATGTGCCTGTGAATCACTCCCAGAGGACGTTCGCCAGCGGGTACGCCATGAACTAAATAACGGCGCACGCCGGCTTCTGTTTCGCCGCGGCGCGAGCGCGCTGGCCAACGGGAGGTACGAATTCTCGCAACAAGCCGCGACGATACTGCGCGAGCACTATTTTTCCTTTCTCCGGAGCGCCTTGCTGCAGGGATTATCTACCCTATGTGCCAGTTCTTCTTCGGCCCGCATGATTTATGGAGCGCTGTATTCCCATGCAATCAATCTTAGCCTGAATCGAAGATCTGACCTTCAGCTGCGTTATGGCAGCTTCTCCACTTTCCTGGAACAGGACGAGTCAAGCGCTCACATGGATTCGAATAAATTCAACAACACGTCAGCAACATAGTCGATTTCGTCTTCTGTGAGATTCAGCCCCGAGGGGAGATTCAATCCACGCGCAGAAATATCGTAAGCCACAGGATTGCGCTCGGCTGCATTGGCAGCAAATGGATGAGCTGCATAAGCAGGTATGCCGCTCAAGGGATAAAAAATCGGCCGGCAGTCAATACCTTTCCTATCCATTTCCTGCATCAAGACTTCTTTTTTCCAGCCGGATGCATGGTCCCATACCACTGTGACCATCCAGTAGGAATTGAAGACACCAGGCGGCTCGGCATTTAGACGAAGGCCCGAACGCCCTTGAAGTCTGCGCCGATAGTGTTCGAAGACTCGCCGCTTGCCCTCGATTAATTCCGGCAGACGCTCCAATTGAGCAAGTCCAAGAGCCGCCTGCATGCTGCTCATCTTGTACTTGTAGGCAACCTCGGCATTATGGAACATGCGGTCACCGGGACCCCGCCCATGATCGCGCAGAAACAGCATACGTTGATGAAGAGCGGGGTCGTCGGTGGCCACCAAGCCGCCCTCTCCCGTGGTAAGCGTCTTTGAGCCGTGAAAGCTGAATACCCCGGTTGCGCCGAAACTTCCCGCGGGTCGACTCTCGTATCGAGCACCGACGCCTTCCGCAGCGTCTTCGATTATTGCTATATCGTGAGCGGCAGCGATCGCCTGAATCGCACTCCAATCCGGCATGCCGCCGTAGAGATCCACAGGGATCACCGCTCGCGTCCGCGGCGTAATGGCGGCCTCGAACGCCGCTGCCGACAGACACCAAGTCTCCGGATCAACATCTGCAAATATCGGCAGAGCCCCCACCTGGCTGATTGGAGCAGCAGTCGCAATCCAGGTTAATTCCGGTACAACTACCTCGTCTCCGGGGCCAATACCTAAAGCCAGGAGCGATAAATGTATCGCTGATGTACAGGAAGGTAGCGCAATCGCATGAGCAAGCCCCAAATGCTCTGCAAATGCCCTCTCGAATTTTTCATGGTAAATGTTGTGGGAGGCATACCAGGCATTTGTAACCGCATCGGTGACATAACCGATTTCCCGCGCCGTAATTGAAGGCCCGGACACCGGAATACGCATACGATTCAGTCCTTCAGGCATTTCAGATAACCATCCGGTGCAACCGTCAACAACAATTTTCCCTCCAACTCGCGATCCACTTCAAAACGGTCGGTGGCCCTCAGGAATTCACGGACCGCTGTCTTCGGATTATTTCCCGGCCCCCAAGGACGATCCGGGAAAAAGGTCTTCGGCATGTCGTCTACCACGGTATCGAAGACCACCAGATAGCTGCCTTTGGTCACCAATGGCGAATAAGCCTTCAGTTCCGCCAAGACATGTTCATGCGTATGGTTTGAATCCAGCGACACGAGTACACGCTTGCGCCCGCTGGCGATATCCAGCACCTGTTTGACTATGTCAGAAGCAATCGATGAACCTTCCAGCATACGAACCCGTTTAGACATTGGATGCCGCTCAATGGCCCCGCGATTGTGTGCCCGAATATCGACGTCTATGCCCAATACGAGACCTTCGCCCCCAATAAGTTCCAGCATTGATGCATGAAGGATCAACGAACCACCATGCGCAATACCCGTTTCGATAATCAGATCCGGCTGAACCCGCCAGATAATCTCCTGCATCGCAACAATGTCTTGCGGGTACTGGATAATCGGCAAACCTAGCCAGGTAAAATTATAGGAATAGCGGTACTCACAGCTACGCAGGAACAAATCACCCGCTTGTCGACGCAGCGGTTGATCGTCAGCCATTCGCGCTGCGAATTCTTCATTCATTTCCGACACTCACTCCAAGCTTCATGGCAACACTCCAGATTGATGTACCGCTCTTGCAGGCGCTCCGATTACAACGGCACCGTCCGGAACATTACGCGTAACCACAGCCCCTGCGCCGACGATTGCACCGGCGCCAATTCTTATACGCGGCAATATGACAGCCCCCGCACCAATTAGCGTATAGGAGCCGACATATACACAACCAGCGAGCACGGCGCCGGGAGCTACATGGACTCCATGACCGAGTTTGCACTCATGGTCGACGTTTGCCGTGTGATTGACAATGCAGGCATCTCCCATACTTACGTCAACCGCCACCGACGCTTGAGCCAGAATTTGCGTGCCTCGGCCGAGTTTCGCGCTGCCCGCAACAAAGGCCCGTGGATGCACAACCGTAACGGGCTCAACGTCGTTGGCCATGAATAGCTCCTGAAGCTCCAGCCGCTCTCGTCCTCGCGATCCGCCGATTGCTACGAGTCCGCCAACTTTGTCGCCGCACTGATCACGCCAATGCCGGAAACCTTCACGCCCGATGTACAGCGGCACATCCGGGAAAGGCGATTCGATATCGGCGTTGTCAAAAATTGCCACGATCCGCATATGTAGGCCAGCCAAGAGCTCAGACAGGACCCTCGCATGGCCCGAGCCTCCCCACACAATCACTGATCGTGCCGCCGTCATCGGAAGTCACCATACGCAGCATCGCGAACCGATAAAGTACGCCGATCGACCTTAGGCCAAACGATAGCGAATGCAGGATCGTCCCACCGCACCCCAATTGTCGCCTCTGGTACATGCGGAGACGACATTTGGTACATCACTTCGCTGTCATCGACGAGTGTCTGGAATCCATGAGCACAGCCTTCCGGCACGTACAGCATGCTGCGGTTACCGGACGTCAACTCCACTGAAAACCACTTTTTGAAGGACTGACTTTCTTTACGAAGGTCCAATACTACATCGTAAATTGCACCGCGAATGCAGCGCACAAGCTTCGCTTCTGCATATGGCTGTTGCTGAAAATGCATGCCTCGCAGTGTACCCGCCCGCGCATTGTAGGAAATGCTGCACTGTAGCAACTGAGGATTCAACCCATTTCTGGCAAACTCGTGAGAACAGAAGGTTCGGGCAAAAAAGCCCCGCTCGTCCGCCATCAACTCCAGTTCCAGCACGAACACACCCTGAATCGGGGTCTCGACAAACTTCACGGCAAAATCCTGACATCCGGGATAGGCACCACGAAACGGCAGCCCCAATCCCGCACATGCGCCATTTGAGTCGCAATCTCCTCTTGTAGATTCCAAGGCAGAATCAAGAGGTAATCCGGCTTCGCTTCGGAGACAGTCTCGGGCGATCGAATGGGAATGTGCGTTCCGGGAAGATATTTTCCCTGCTTATGCGGGCTACGGTCCACCGTCGCCACGATCAGATCGCCGCGGATTCCACAGTAATTGAGCAGGGTATTGCCTTTCGCGGGAGCGCCGTACCCCCAAACTTTTTTGCCTTCGCGCGCCGCGCCGATGAGAAACTCAAGTAGCTTGAATTTGACTTCGCGCACTCGCTGCCCGAAGGCGCCATAGACGGCGGGATCCGCCAAGCCAGCCTCCTGTTCAGCTTCGCGCAGCGCAGTTACAGCAGGTAGAGCGGGCTCTCCGGCATTTGCCGCATGTCGCGCAAAAATGCGCAAGGAACCGCCATGTGTCGGCAGTTGCTGTACATCGAAGACCACCAGGCCGTGCACGGCGAAGATACGCTCGACGGTGGTCAGGGAAAGGTAGGAATAATGCTCGTGGTAGATGGTGTCGAATTGATTGAGGCGGATCAGATTGAGGAGGTGCGGGAACTCCATCGTCACTACGCCGTTGGGCTTGAGCAACAACGGCAATCCGGCCACAAAATCATTGATATCGGGAACGTGAGCCAGCACGTTATTTCCAAGCAGCAGATCGGCATGACGTCCCTGTGCCGCCAATTCCCGTGCGGTGGAGACACCGAAGAACCGCGTCAGTGTCTCAACGCCCTTGCCGCGGGCCACAATGGCGCAGTTTTCTGCCGGTTCTATTCCCAGTGCCGGCACTCCGCGCCCCCCGAAATACTGCAGCAGATAGCCGTCGTTACTGGCAATTTCGACCACCAGAGAATGCGCGCCTAGGCCGAAGCGCGCCGCCATGTCTTCAGTATAGCGGCGGGCATGCGCCAGCCAGCTATCCGAATAGGAGGAGAAGTACGCATAGCGATCGTCGAAAATCTGTTGCGGCGATTCGTGCTCCGGGAGTTGCACCAACCAGCACTCATGGCAGACGTAGACGTGTAGCGGGAAAAACAATTCGGATTCGGCCAGGCGCTGCGAATCGACGAACGCGTTGGAGAGCGGACTCATGCCGAGATCGCAGAAGGATTGCCGGAGTTCGCTGAAACAGAAGCGACAGTGATGCCCGCTCATGCCGTACCCGCCCCAGCGTAGCGCATGATTTGCGCCTTGCAGATCGCCGGCAGGTCGCCACCGGCGTGCCAGATGCGATACCACTCCACCGTCCATTCCAGGGCGTCAGCTAGATTCAGGCGCGGCCTCCACGAAAGGCGCGCGTGCGCCTTGCCGCAGTCCAGCTTGAGCACATTCGCCTCATGTGGTTGCACGGCTGAGTCGGGGAGCCAGCTCGCATCTTTCCCCCAATGCTTTGCCGATTGCTCAACGAGCCATTGCACCGGCTTTGTGTCCTCCTCGGCGGGACCGAAATTCCAGGCCTCACCGAATTCAGGACCGCTTCGATACAGACGCTCCGCCAGCAACAGATAGCCGCCCAGGGGCTCGAGTACGTGCTGCCAGGGCCGGACGGCTTGAGGATTCCGGATCATCACCGGTTGTGCATTGGCAAAAGCGCGCATGATGTCAGGCAGCAAGCGATCCACACCCCAGTCGCCGCCGCCGATGACATTTCCCGCGCGGGCCGTCGCAATGGAAACGCCATGGCCTGCGTGCTGCGCGGGGTGGAAGAATGAACTGCGGTAGGACTGCGTAAGCAGCTCGGAACAAGCCTTGCTGCTGCTGTAAGGGTCGAAACCACCCAGGGCATCGGTTTCGCGATATGGCCAAACCCATTCACGATTTTCGTAACATTTGTCCGTAGTGACGTTGACGATCGCACGTAGTCCGGCAAGACTGCGCGCAGCCTCCAGCACGTTGAGCGTGCCGATCACATTGGTGCGATAGGTCTCGGCCGGCCGCTCGTAGCCAGCGCGAACCAGGGGCTGCGCAGCCAGATGGAAGATCACTTCTGGATGTGCTGCACACATGGCCGCAGCCAATGCCTGGAAATCGTCGAGATCGGCGATGACCGAAGTCATCCCGCGGGTTACATCTGACAGTTCGAACAGGCTTGGTTGCGTCGGTGGCGGCAAGGCATAGCCGGTGACCTCTGCACCAAGTTGCTGCAACCACAGTGCCAGCCAGCTTCCTTTGAAGCCGGTATGTCCGGTCAGAAAAACACGGCGGCCGCGCCAGAAATCACCCTTCGTTACCAGATTTTCCACGGCGCCTTCCCCGATTGCCAGAGGGACTCAAGCAAATTCTTGTCGCGCAAGGTATCCATCGCATGCCAGAATCCGGCATGCCGATACGCTGAAAGCTGGCGCTCACGGGCCAGCGTTTCCAATGGCTCACGCTCCCAAATGGTCTCGTCCCCAGAGATATAGTCGAAGATACTCGGGGAGAGCACGAAATAACCGCCATTGATCCAGGCGCCGTCGCCGGCAGGCTTCTCCACAAAGGAGGTGATGGTGGCGCCGTCCAGACCTAAGGTACCGAAGCGTCCGGGGGGTTGGGTCGCCGTCACCGTTGCCAGTTTCGAGTGCGACCGGTGGAATTTGAGTAACTCGGAGATGTTGACGTCGCTAACTCCGTCGCCGTAGGTAAAACAAAAATCCTCGCCATCGAGGTAGTGGCGCACCCGCCGCAAGCGGCCACCAGTCATCGTATCTTCACCTGTATCGACCAGCGTCACCCGCCAGGGCTCGGCATGACGTTCGTGAATCTCGAGCTGATTCTTGGCCAGGTCGAAAGTGACGTCGGAGGAATGCAGGAAGTAGTTGGCGAAATACTCCTTGATCACATAGCCCTTGTACCCGAGGCAGATGATGAAATCATTGAGCCCGTGGGCGGAATAGGTCTTCATGATGTGCCACAGAATGGGCTTGCCGCCCACTTCCACCATGGGCTTTGGGCGCACGCTGGTTTCTTCCGCCAAGCGCGTACCGAGACCTCCAGCCAAGATAACGACTTTCAAGTTATTCTCTGATGCCCAAAGTTGGTGAGGATTCGTCGCGCCGCACCCCGACGAAAGGCTGGCCGCCGCGCCCTCCATTGATGATCCAGTCACCACAGCATAATCGCACCGAGTCGCCGACGCAGCGGTCAATTCTGGAACCGCCGCCCCGGAGCATGATGCCCCCAGCCCTCCCCAGGGATCATTTTACCGATCTGGCATAACAGGTGTCTGATCGGCCCCATCGCCAAAAAACGCAAAATCTCCTTCACCGCAGCGCTAGCGGGGACGGTCGCCCGGATCGCAGCAATCTGAGCGACATGCCCCAGCTTGCAGCAAAAATCCAGGCTTCGGAAACGATTGCTGCCAGCACCGCCCCGTGGAGCCCGAACCGCGGCACCAGCCAAGCACTGGCGGCATACAGTACGGGGAGGGCGGACGCCTCCACGCCCGCCCGCATAGCTGGCCGATCGACCGATTGCAGTACAGCGCCAGGAATGATGCGCAGGTTGTAGATCACCAGCAGCACCCCCAGAGCAGGAAGCGCTCCGCTCAGTCCCGCGAATTTCAAGCCGAACAGGGCGATTACTCTTTCGCCGCACCAGTACAAAATTACGGCTGCGACGATGCTGTACAGCACGGTGGCCATAGCTGCGGCACCAACCATGTTCAGCCGCCTGGAAGCCGACTCCGGATCGCTGCGCATCAGCCGCGGCGACATCGCCTGTACTAGGGCGATAGCAGGAAAGGTCAGAACCGACATGATCCGATAGCCGGCGCTGTATAGACCCGCCGTCGTCGCGTCCGCGTTCCGCAGCACCAGCGTCTTGTCCAGGTCAATGCTCGCACCCGAAACAAAATACATGGTCGAAAATCCCAGGCAGTCGCGCCACCAGGAGCGGGGAAGCGCGGCCAGCCTCCAGGACAGCGCAACGCGCGAACGCAGTGCAAACACCCCGATCCACGCCGTCGCCATGGCCATTCCGAGATGGATCCAGACGTAAGTATCGAGCCGATCGGCAGGCTCAAGGAAGAACAGGATAATCGCACCGGATAGTCGGGCAACCGCCGGCAAGGTAGAAATCGCGCCGCCCCAATTGAACCGCTCCATCGACTGGAAAGCCAATGCAGCCGCGTTGGTGAATGGAGCCACAGCGACTTCGGCGATACCGATCGGAATCCAGATGCGTGGAGACAGCACACCCGGCAGTAACCAGTTGGTGACCGCCGCGTACGCCGCAAGGCAAACAGGTATCGAAATCAGCGACGCACTCCACAGCCTGGACCAAGCAGTCGAAAGGCCCGCGGCACTGCGGGCGCTGTCGCGGAACATCATCAGGCCCGCGCCACCTGCGCCGAGATAGCCGAACATCATGGCCATTGCCAGGGGACCGGACAGTATCCCGTAGGCGGAGGGACCGAGCAGGCGCGTCAGCAGCAGGAGATAAGCGGCCAGGCAGAAGGTGCGCACAACCTGCCAAACCAGGGAAAGGCCGGAATTGCGGGCCAGTCGTCCGGGACGCCACCGGCGCATCTGAGCAAACCGATTCATGATGGCATGTCGACTACGTCAGCAGCGCCGGAACAACCCAGGGGCATAATCGAATATGAATGCCTGAAGCAGCCGTACTTGGAAGTCCATGCCTCATGTTCACTTCCTGGCGATGAAAACCATCTGATGGCAGTGGTAAGGATCGAGCCTTTCCAGCAGAGGCTGGGCCAAATTCGGAAAAGGATACAGACCGAATCCATAGCCCTTCACTTCGCGAAATCCGATCAGCGCCAGATAATCCCGCAAAACGCGATAACTGAATACAACCAGATGCCGGTGCTGCGGCGTATCGCGCTCGCTATCCATGTGCAAGGTGTCGCTGCTCACCTTGAAAACCTCCTCCCGCCGAATCAGCACATCGGAGTCCGGATGCGGGCCGCTCGAGGGCATTTTCCCTGCCAGGATCAACGCCGCCGTAAAATACGTGCTGATGTTGGGGGTCAGCAGCACCAGCGTACCGTCCGGGCGCAGAATCCGGTGGCATTCGCGCAGATACCTGCACCCGTTCAGCAGGTGTTCGAGTACGGACAAGCCGAAAACGCAGGAAAACTGCGCGCCGGAGTAATCCAGATTGCGATTTAGATCCCCGCACGTCACCTGCAACCCTCGTGCACGCGCCTGTGCCGCAGCGGACGCGTCCCACTCAATGCCATGATATTGGGCTGACTGTAAGGTGTAGCGCTGCGACAACTCGTCGAATATCCGGCCGGTATTGGCGCCACAATCCAGCACTGCGCTATCCGGCGTGAGCGACCCGGCGATCTCATTGAGCGCCAATGCATAGGCCTCACGCATAGTGCGCTGATACAAATTCCTGAAGTATGCGGCTAGCAAATCGATCTTCCCCTTTATATACCGCCGGCGTTAGAACGCACGGCTTGACGCCGAAATCCATCCGTCACGGCGGAAAATATGGTCCCGGCGACTCTTCCGGATCGTCGCTCATTAGCCGCAATACACCCACGGTAGCAGCCATCCTCACTCAGGCATATACCGCTGAATCCAGACTCCGGAACAGCAGCCGGTATCGTTCGACCATTGACAGGCTTCCATGCCGGGCCAAAATCCGCCGGCGATTAAACGCCCCCATCTCGGCTCTAAGAGCAGGCTGGCAAGCCAGTTGTTGCAGCCGCTCGGCGAACGCCACCTCGTCGCCGGCCGCACAAAGAAAGCCTCCCTTGCCGTCTTCGACCACTTCGCGCATCGACGGGCAGTCGGTGGCGACGACCGGCAGCCCGCAGGCCATACCTTCCAGCACCGCCAGGCTCATTCCTTCACGGGCTGTCGGCATCAACAGCGCGTCGCAGGAAGCATAGAATCCGGGCATTCGGGCATAGGGGACGCGCTTTTCAAAGCGGATATGAGAATCCCGCACCAGCGGTCGCGATTCACCCTGCGCCCCCACGCAGACGATGGCTTGGTCCCGTTCAAGTCTTGCGGCAATGCCGGGAAGCAGGTGTACGCCTTTCCTGCGTGTGAAGTTGCCGCTGAATAAGGCAGTGAAGTTCGAATGCTCAGAGTTATCGGCGGGCCTGAACATGGAGGTGTCGATTCCGTTCGGAATGACTACGATTTCCCCCTTGTAGCCCAGGTCTTCCCGCACCAGGCAAGCCGTGGCCTCGCTCACCGCGGTAACCGCAGCCGCATGGCGCAACGACAGTCTGGTGAAAAGTCGCAGATCCGATCGATAGTGCAGCCACTGCAGGCGCGAGCTGAATTGCCGCATGAAGCGATCCAGCACGTAGTTGTGAAACGTCACGACTAGCGGACGGGACGGCCGATCGAGAAAGACCCCGTAGTCGACGCCAGTGTGGATCAAAGTGCTTTTTTTCCGGGAAAACCATGCCAGACCCGGCGGGAACAACGTCCACCGGGGATTGTATGGTGCGACCCGATAGCCCGGCAGGTGCTGCTCGAGCATACGATGCACCGCAATCGATCCGCTACCGGTAGGCATGGGGCTGAGGACCGCCAGGCTGTCCGCTGCGTTCTCGGCGGCCATGTCGTTGTCCTCAGGATGCCGCGAAACGGGCAAGCCGAGCGACCACGACGGCGCTGGGCGACTGCGAATCTGCGAGGACGAGATTCCGTGCCGAACGCGCGTGCTGCCGGGCGAATCCGATGATGGCCGCCTCATCCGTATCCGCCAGCAAGACGCCCGCCCCCAGGCCATCCTGCCGTTCGGTAGCCTGTCGCAGCAAAACGCATGGAATATTGAGCATGGCGCATTCCTCCTGGTTGCTGCCGCCGTCAGTGGCGACGAAGGAAGCGTGCCCGATGAGATCGACAAAACGGAAGAAATCCATTCGCGGAACCAGCTCAAGCCCCGCCTGCGCGCGCAGGCTGGCACTCAGTTGCAACTCCTCCAGCCGCTTGTGGGTGACGGGATGCAACACGAACTTGACATCGACCACTTCGGTCAGTCGGTGCAGGATATGTAGCAAAGCATCCAGGCGCTTACGGCTGAACAGATTTTCCTGACGGTGCATTGAAAACACCGCATAGGGCCGTGCCCCGATATGAGTCTCCGGCTTCTGCGCATCCAGTGCGAATCGCAAGGAATCCTTCAGGGTATTGCCGCCAGTCACGATCCGCTCACCCTTGGCCCATGCAAGGTTCTTTTCGGCGACACCGTCGGGGCATAGATGCAGGGTGGCAACCCGCGAAACTAGAACGCGGATCAACTCCTCCGGAAATGGGTGGAAGTAGTTGAACGAGCGCAAGCCGGCCTCGACGTGCGCTACCGGCTTGCGATAGCGTCGGCCGATGTACGCGCCCAGCAACGTCGAAGCAGTATCTCCGTGTACCACGATGACGCTGGCCTGACGCCAGATTTTCGCAGCCTCGGAGCTCATGGCTGCAGCCAGCGCCTGACGCACCCAGCGCGCGAACGAGATGCGATCTTTGGCTTCGCTGCCCTGCACCAGGATCAAGTGGGCGGCGGGCAACTCGAAATTTTTCTGCAACTCGTCGAAGGTTTCGTTGTGTTGTCCCGTCAGAATCAGGCGAAACGGCAGACCGCGGGCGGCTGTAGTCCGCACCACGGGCGCCATCTTGATGTATTGCGCCTTGGTGCCGATCAGAAAAACGATCATTTTTTTGACAGTATGGTTGTTGAACAATCCCGCGGATTCGTCGTATCGACCGACTTCAGTTGCCAGCCGAGGCGTTTTTGTACGTCAGCACCGTGATCTGCTCGGAAATCAGTCCGATCAGAAATACGATGACGGCGGCGCTGAACAGCAGCACGCTCATATTGGTGAATCGATGAAGGGTTGCGAAGGTATATCCGTAATAACCCAAGCCGAGCAGAAAAAAAGCCGTGCTCGCCGGCACGAACAGCTTCAGCGGGGAGTACAGGGTGGCGATTTTGAAGATGATGAGCAGAAAACGCATACCATCGCGAAAAGGCCGGATATGGCTCTTGCCAATACGCGCGGCAACCTGGATCGGCAGGTAGTGAACTGGATAGGCGCTGCGGAAAAACGCCATCGTAATGGTCGTCGGATAGGAAAATCCGTTGGGCAGCAGATGCAGGAATTCGCGAAACTTGCCGGCGCGCACGGCCCTGAATCCGGACGTAAGATCCATTACCTTAAATCCGGTCATCCAACTGGCAATGCCGTTGTAGAGAGTATTCGCCATGCCGCGACCGACACCAGCCTGGCCGGACCAGGAACGACTGCCCACCACCATGTCGTAACCTTCCTCCAGCCGTTCAAGCATCGGCCCGATGTTATCCGGAGAATGCTGCCCGTCGGCATCCATGAACACCAGGATATCTCCCCGCGCAACACGAGCGCCACGCTTGATCGCTGCGCCATTGCCCATCGAATACGGCGACGACAGGCACTGCACGCCATGCTCCAGGCAAAGCGCGCGGGTCTCGTCGGTCGAACCGTCGTCAACCACGATAATCTCCGCCTCGGACCGAGCGGCACGCAGCCTCGGCAGCAGACCTCGCAGCGCCGCAGCTTCGTTTTTTGCCGGCAAAATGATGCTGATCAAGCGATATCCCTTGTCTTCGGGGTTCAGAATAGGCGCCGCGCCAGGCTCTTGTCGGCCGCATCGGCGGGGTTGTGACATTGTACGGGCAGGGCCGCACGGCGCCATAACTGGTGCTTTTTTCACGCTGCCGGATCGGATTATTGACGCTGCCGGCCGGGGAGTATAGGGTCCTTGATCAAATAGCCAATCCGACGATCAATCGTTACCGCACGCCGTGGCCCTCAGTCCCAACGCAACCGTTTCCGGCCCTCCGCTCAGCGGCCTGGCAAGGCGCTTCGTCGCCAACCAGTTGCTGACCGAAGACCAGGCCCGTGAGTCCCAGGCCAAGGCGCTGCGCAATACCCGGCCCATCGTCGCGCAACTGGTCGAGGACAAGCTGATTTCCGCGGCACGTCTGGCGGAATTCGCCAGCAACGAGTTCGGCACGCCCCTGCTCGACCTGACCAGCATCGAGCCGGACCTCAACACCATCCGCGAACTCGGCGAAAAGCTGATCCGCACACAGCACGCCCTGCCCCTGTACAAGCGCGGCCGCAAGCTCTACCTGGCCCTGTCCGACCCGACCAACCTGCAGGCCCTGGACGAATTCAAGTTCGCCAGCGGTTTCGCCACCGAAGCGGTGCTGGTCGAGGAAGACAAGCTGGCCAAGGCGATCGAGGTCGCGGCCGGCGCCATCCAGTCGTCCAGCATCGGCACTGGCGACGCCGACCTCGAAAACCTCAGCATCGAGGGCGGTGACGAAGGCGCCCCGGAGGAAAAGAACGCGGGCAGCGACGAGGAAGACGCGCCGATCATCCGCTACGTCAACAAAGTGCTGATCGACGCCATCAACCGCGGCTGCTCGGACATCCATTTCGAGCCCTACGAGAAGAAATACCGCATCCGTTACCGCATGGACGGCGAGTTGAAGGAAATTTCCTCGCCGCCGGTGCAGCTGGGCGGCCGCCTGGCCGCCCGCCTCAAGG
>JAQGNS010000463.1 GCA_028291705.1 Nevskia sp. | reverse complement strand
AGCCTGCCGGCGGGGGAGACCGATCCGTACACGGCGGGCCGCCAGATCCAGCTCGACCGGCCGCTGGACTTCGCCGCGGTCACCGACCATTCCGATTTCCTCGGCGACTGGCGCCTGCTGTGCCAGGTCGACGGCACTCTGCCCATCGGCGTCAACCCGGTGTGCAATCTCGTCGGCAACTATCTGCGTACCAACGTCACCGACATCATCAACGGCGGCGCCCCGCCGGCCTTCTACATCCTGACCACCGCCGCCGCGCCGTTGCCGCTGACGGTGCTGCCCTGGCAGGACGAGTTGAACATCGCCGACGACGAGAACAAGCCCTGCGGCTTCACCACCTTTCCGGGCTTCGAGTGGACCTCGCAGTTCCACAACCAGATGATCCATCGCGACGCCTACTTCGCCGGTACCAGCCGGCCGCAGGATGTGCCGCACGTATCCACGCTGACCGACATCACGGCGCAGACCTCGGACAACACCAACGACGACTGGCGCCTGTACGACTGGCTGGACCGGAACTGCGATCCGCTCAAGGGCTGCCAGACCATGAGCATCCCGCACAACTCCAACCAGAGCGCGGGCGGCATGTACCTGCCGCGTGATCCGGTGAGCGGCCTGCCCGCCGGCCGCGACGGCAAGACGCTGACGCTGGCCGATGCGCAATTGCGTGCGAAGTACGACCGCATCATCGAGATCCACCAGCACAAGGGCAATTCCGAGTGCGGTGTCGGCCTGGGGATCTACGAGACCAGCTTCGATCCCAACTGCACCCTGGAGCCGGCCAAGAACGTCTGCCGCGGCCTGCCGCAGGACCCGCCGGAGTGCGCGCAGGTGTGTACCGGCAACGCCGCAACGGATCCTGATTTCTGCCGTTTGCGGACCGCGCCGACCTATGCCACTGGCGTGTGCCAGTACGAAGGGCGCAACGGAGGTTCCGGACCGGACGAAAAATGCGTGGCGCCGCTGGACATGGCCCGCAACATCCTGGCAGACGGCCTGGCCATCGACGATGTGCTCGGTGTGGATCCGATGAAGATGGCTTTCATCGGCTCATCCGACACCCACAACGGCGATCCCGGCGATGTGCACGAGAGCAATTACCCCGGCCACGGCGGCGTGCTCGACGATGATCCGCAGACCCAACTTGGCTACTGGACCTGTGCCAAGAGCAGCGAAGACCCGGCCGATCCGGCGCACTGCACCGATCGCCAGTTCCAGGACCGCGCCCGCGGTTTCAATCCCGGCGGTCTGGCCGGGGTGTGGGCGTCGGAGAATACCCGCGCCTCGCTGTGGTCGGCCTTGCAGCGCGGCGAGAGCTTCGCCACCTCCGGTCCCCGCATCCGCATTCGCACTGTGGCCAGCTGGACCGCGCCGCCCGCTGATATCTGCGACCGCCTCAGCGCCGGCGACAACCCGGTGGATACCGGAGAGATGCAGGGCGCGGTGATGGGCGGTGACCTTCCCGCCGGCGGCAGCGGCGCACCCTACGTGGTGGTCTGGGCGCAGCAGGATCCTGGCGGCGCCGAGCCCGGCCTGCCGCTGCAGAAGCTCGATGTGGTCAAGGGCTGGAGCGATGCGATGGGGCCGCACGTCCAGGTCTACGACGACGTGGCGAAGACCAGCGCGCCGGTGTTGCCGCCTTCCACCGTGGACTGCGGCGCAGTGACCACCGGCCATCCCGAGCGCCTGTGCGCGGTGTGGCACGACCCCGACTTCAAACCGCAGCAGCACGCCTACTGGTATGCGCGCGCCTTCGAGGTGCCGAGCTGCCGCTGGAGCACGCAGCTGTGCGTGGCCGACCAGGTCGACTGCGGCAAGCTCGATCCCGCCAACGGCATGTTCCCGGCCAGTTCGGGCAAGCAGGGCTACGAGGGCTGCTGCCGCATCGAAGGCGCCCCCGGCAGCTTCCACGGCAGCAATGCCTTCAACACCATCACCGAGCGGGCCTGGGCTTCGCCGGTCTGGTACAAGCCCGCGGCGAACGCCGCTTCCGCTGCTTCCACTTCGGGGAAATGAAGATGCTCGACAACAAGGCGCTGTGGCTGGCGCAGAACCTGGCACTGGCGGCTTTCTGGCTGGCGGCACTGGTCTTGCTCGTACTGGGGCAGAGCGGCCACTGGCTGGTACTCGTGGCTGCAGTGATTCTGGCTGCGCATGTGTTGGAGGTGCCGCTGGCCTTCATGGTCCTGCGCGGACGCGGGGCCGCGCCTTTACGCGTGACGCTGATGACGCTGGTGTTCGGCTACACCTGGTGGCTGCCGGCCCGCCGCGGCATCTACGCGGTGCGCAGAACATGACCATGCAGAAATTCCGTGACAAGCTGGTGCTGGTCACCGGCGCCAGCAGCGGCATCGGTGAAGCCCTGGCCCTGGCCTTTGCCGGCGAAGGCGCGCGCCTGGTGCTGACGGCGCGCGACGCGGAGCGGCTGGAGGCAGTGCGCGAGCGCTGCGCCGCCCTGGGTGCGGATGTCGTCGCCCATCCGGCCGAACTGACCGACGAAGCCCAGGTGCAGGCGCTGGCGGACGTGGTGCACGGCCGTGATGCCGCGATCGACGTGCTGGTCAACAATGCCGGCGTGGTGATGGGCGGCTTCTCCTGGGAGGTGGAGCCGGCCGACTGGCGGCGCCTGCACGAGATCAATGTGATGGGGGTGGTGCACGGCATCCGCGCCTTCGTGCCGCGGATGATTGCGCGTGGGCAGGGCGGCCACGTCGTCAACATGGCCTCGGTTGCCGGCTTCGCCGGCACCAGCGGCATGGGGACGTACAGCGCCAGCAAGTTCGCCGTGGTGGGCCTGTCGGAGTCGCTGCGCGCCGAGCTGCACCGTCACCGCATCGGCGTCAGCGTCATCTGTCCGGGCTTCGTCAAGACGCCGATCCAGGGCAAGGTCAAGCTGGTTGGCTCGCTCGACAGCCCGCGCGCCCGCGAGCGGGTGAATGGAGACTTCGAGCGCACCAGGCTGCTGCCGGAGGCGGTGGCCAAGCGCACGCTTACCGCCATCCGCCGCAACGAGGCCCTGGCCTCGATCGGCCGTGAGGCCCTGATGGCGCGCACGCTCAAGCGCTGGGCGCCGGGCCTGCTCGAGCGCATGTTGCGGGGATGAGGCGATGAGCGCGATCGAAAACAACTACCTCCTCTACGCCCTGCCGCATTCCCTGTACAGCGGCAAGGCGCGCAGCTACCTGCGCTACAAGGGCATCCCCTACCGCGAGAAGGTCTCGACCCTGCGGCTTTTCTACAAGGTCATCATCCCGCGCACCGGCGTGAAGTACATCCCCGTGCTGCACAGCCCCGACGATGTGGTGGTACAGGACACCACCGATATCATCGATTTCCTCGAGGCCCGCTTCCCCAGGGATCCGGTCTATCCGCAAACACCGCGGCAGAAGCTGGTGAGCCTGTTGTTCGAGTTGTACGCCGACGAGTGGCTGCTGATTCCGGCTATGCACTACCGCTGGAGTTTCTGGAACGAGAAGGCTCACATCAACGACGTGCTCGAGCATTTCGGCATGCTGCTTTCGCCGCGCGCGCCGCGCCTGCTGCGCCGCCAGGTCGGCAAGCGTTTCTGCCGGCCCTTCAGCGGCTCCCTGCCGCTGCTCGGCATCCATCCGCATAACATCCCGGCGCTGGAATCCTGGTACGAGTCGTTCATGCGCGACATGGATGCGCACTTCGCCCGCCACCCCTACCTGCTGGGTGGCCGCGCCAGCATCGGTGACTTCGGCCTGATGGGCCCGCTCTACGCACACCTTGGCCGCGACTTCTACCCCAAGTCCCTGATGCAGGCACAGGCGCCGCATCTGTACGAATGGGTGCAGCGCATGAACCGCGTGCCGCAGCCCACGCAGTTCCTGGCGGACGACACGGTGCCGGAAACCCTGCTGCCGGTGCTGCGGAGCATGTTCGCCGAGCACTTCCCGGTGTTGCTCGACACCGTGCGCCGGCTCGAAATCTGGCTGGAGGAAAACCCGGAGCGCCGCATCCCGCGCGTCATCGGCGAGCATGAGTTCAAGCTCGGCGGCGTGAAGGCGGTGCGCAAGATCTTCCCCTATGCGCAGTGGATGCTGCAGCGCCCGCTGGATTTCTACCAATCGCTGCGTGGTGCGGACAAGGAATCCGTGGACGCCCTGCTGCGTGAAGTCGGCGGCTTAGATGCGATGCAGACCCGCATCGGGCATCGCCTGAGCCGCGTGCAGAACCGGCTGGTCGCGGACGCCCCACGAGGATGAGCGCCGCGTCCGCCCCGGCCGAGCCTTACACCTTGTACCTGTACTGGATCTCCTATTTCAGCGGCAAGATGCAGGCTTACCTGCGCTACAAGGAGATCCCGCACCGCACGGTCGAGCCGAAATGGCGCGGTGAACTGCTGCACGAAATCTATACCAACACCGGCCTGATGAAAGTCCCGGTGGTGCGCACGCCGCAGGGCGAGTGGCTGGCCGACAGCACGCCGATGATCGACTGGTTCGAGGCACGGCATCCGCAAGGCGGGGTGATTCCGGAAGATCCGCTGCAAGCCTTCTTCTGCCGGCTGGTCGAGGACTATGCCGATGAGTGGCTGTGGCGCCCGGCGCTGCACTACCGCTGGAGCTACCGGACCGACGCCCATGCGCTGTCGAGGCGCTTCGCCGAGACCTTTCTTTCGGATCAGCCGATGCCGCGCGCCATGATCGCGGCCATGGCGCGCAACCGGCAGCACCGGATCTATGTCGCGGGTGACGGCATCACTCCCGCGACGCGGCCGCACGTGGAATCGATTTATCTCGATACCCTGGATCGCCTGCAGGCGATCTTCGAGCGGCGGCCTTTCCTGCTCGGTGCGCGGCCCTGCCTGGCGGACTTCGGCTTCTTCGCCTCGATGTTCCGCCACTTCAGCCTGGACCCGACGCCCAGCCTGATCATGCAGCAGCGGGCCCCGGCGGTGCTCGAATGGGTGGCGCGGCTGTGGAATGCCCGACACAGCGCCACGCAGGGCGAGTGGTATGGGGCTGGCACCCTGCCGCATGACTGGCTGCCGCTGCTGCGCGACATCGGCAGCGCCTACCTGCCGTACCTGCACGCTAATGCCGTGGCCTGGCGCGAGGGCAGATCACGCTTCGATATCGAAGTGCAGGGAACGCGTTACCGCAGCCTGCCGGTGGTGCAGTACCGCGTCTGGTGCCGCGAACGCCTGCAGCAGCACTTCGCCGCGCTGCCGGAGGAGGCGAGGGCGCCGGTGGAGGAATTGCTGGCGGCGACCGGCGCCTTGCAGCCGTTGCTGGCCGACGGCAGCATCGCTTCCGGCCTGTATACGGATACGGTGCCGCCGCTGTGCCGGCCGCGCGCGGTGGGCGCGATGGAGCGCCTGCGGCTGTTCGTCACCGGCACTCATTGGCAGATCCCCGGCGCGCCGAAGCATCCGGCGCCCTGAACGGAGTCGAGCATCCATGCGCAAGCCTTTCCTGATCCCGTTTCTGTTTCTATCTGTCTGGGCGCTCACTGCCTGTGGCTATTCGCAGTCCAGCGCCCCGGCAGCCGCCGCCGCGCCCACACCGCAGGCGCTGCTCGCGCACAGCGAGGAATTCAAGCCGGGCGTGATCAAGGTCACCGATGGTGTCTACGTCGCGGTCGGCTACGGCATCGCCAACTCCATCCTGCTGGAGGGCAGCGACGGCGCCATCGTGGTCGACACCATGGAATCGATGGAGTCGGCGCGCAAGGTCCTGGCCGAATTCCGCAAGGTCAGCGACAAGCCGGTCAAGGCCATCGTCTACACCCATTCGCATCCGGACCATGTCGGCGGCGCCGCGGCCTTCGTGCCGCCCGGCACGAGCGTACCGATCTACGCCCAGGAAGACGTGGCGGCCAATATGGACAAGATCGCCTCCGAGCTGCAGCCGGTGATCACGCAACGCTCGTTGCGCATGTACGGGGCGCAGCTGCCGCCGGAGGAGCGGATCAACCTCGGCATCGGCGGCTTCCTCGACTTGCAGGAAGGCTCCACTGTCGGCACCCTGCGCCCGACGCGCACCTTCCGCGACCAGCTGGAGGACACCGTTGCCGGTATCCATTTCCAGTTGGTGCACGCGCCGGGAGAGACCGAGGACCAGCTGTTCATGTGGCTGCCGGAGCGCGGCGTGCTGCTCTGCGGCGACGATTTCTACAAGTCCTTCCCCAATCTCTACACCATCCGCGGCACCGGTTATCGCGATCCCAAGCTGTGGGCCGCCTCGCTCGACCGCATGCGTGCGCTGCACCCGCGGTTCCTGGTGCCGAGCCATACGCGCCCGCTGTCCGGCGCCGCCGCCATCGATGCGGCGCTGACCGATTACCGTGATGGCATCCGCTACGTCTACGACCAGACCATCCGACTGATGAACCAGGGCTTGCTGCCGGACGAGATCGCCGCGCGCGTGCAGCTGCCGCCGCACCTGGCGGCTTCGCCCTGGCTGCAGCCGTTCTACGGCAAGCCGTCGTGGAGTGCCAAGTCCATTTTTGGCGGCACCCTGGGCTGGTACAGCGGCGATCCGGCAGGGCTGCAGCCGCTGGAGCCAACCGACGAAGCCAGGCGCATGGTCGAGCTGGCCGGCGGCGGAGGCGCGCTGGACGAACGCATCGAGGCGGCCCTGCGCAAGCAGGACTATCAATGGGTGCTGCAGCTCAGCGGCTACGCCCTGCGCGCAGATCCGACCGACGCGCGCGCGCACCAGGCCCGCAGCGCCGCCTTGCGGGCACTCGGCGGCGCCGAGACCAACCCGCCGGCGCGCGACTGGTACTTCATCGCCGCGCGCGAGCTGGACGGTCAGATCAAGCTGCCGCAACGCATCGTCCGGCCCACGCCGGAGATGTTGGCGGCGATGCCGCTGTCGATTTTCTTCGACGGCATGGCGGTCAACCTGCACGCCGAGGATTGCCTCGACCGCACCATCCGCACCGGCTTCGAATTCAGCGACAGCGGCGAGCGCTACACCTATATCGTGCGGCGCGGGGTGTCGGAGGTGGTGCCGGGCATCGGCGATGATGTCGACCTGCGGGTCAGCGTCTCCGCCCAGGATTTCAAGGAAATGCTCGCCGGCATTCGCAGCCCGGCCCTGTCCATCGCCACGGACTTCCATGTGCTCAAGGGCAACAAGCTGGAGTTCGCCGGCTTCATGAAGCTGTTCCAGCCGCCGGGCTAGCAGGGCCGGGACGGCCGGTTCGGTCTGCCTTTCCGGATCCAGCATTGAAATGGTGCCCCCGGCCCGAATTGAACGGGCAACCTCACCCTTAGGAGGGGTGCGCTCTATCCAATTGAGCTACGGGGGCGGGCGCGGGGCCGATTTTAGCAAGCTTGGCATCCCTTTCGGTGAAAATAGCCATACGCCTGCCAATTTTAGAGATGCCTATGCTTCAGGCCTTAAAACGAATCCGCCAGGGGACTGCTGACAATTTGTCATCAGGGAGATTGAGACATGGGAGATTGTCGGTAAGCGTAAGCTCCTGTAGTTTTTGTTGAAACTCCCGATGCGTCCTGTTTTACAGGCAGTGATTGTCGGATAATCGTGCGCCAGCCAGGCCCGCCCGAATTGTTAATGAATATGGCGAACCAATTGAAGAAGAAGATCCTGGTCACCGGAGGCGCCGGATTCATCGGCTCCCATCTCTGTGAGCGATTGCTCGGGATGGGGCATGAAGTGCTGTGCGTCGACAACTTCTTTACCGGCACCAAGGAAAACGTTGCAGCTCTCCTGGCCAATCCCTATTTTGAAGTATTGCGGCATGACGTCACGTTTCCGCTTTACGTCGAAGTAGACGAAATCTATAACCTGGCTTGCCCGGCTTCGCCGATCCACTATCAATTTGACCCTGTTCAAACCACCAAGGTTTGCGTCCACGGCGCCATCAATATGCTGGGACTTGCCAGGCGGACCAAGGCAAAAATTCTCCAGGCTTCCACCAGTGAAGTTTATGGTGATCCCGAGGAACATCCTCAGCGAGAGGCCTACTGGGGGCGCGTCAATCCGATTGGCATACGTTCCTGCTATGACGAGGGCAAACGGTGTGCGGAAACGCTGTTTTTCGATTACTACCGCCAGCATAATTTGCGGATCAAGGTAGCCCGCATCTTCAATACCTATGGGCCGAGAATGCGCCCGGATGACGGCAGGGTGGTATCGAACTTTATTGTCCAGGCGCTCAAGGGCGAGCCAATTACAATTTACGGTGACGGCAGCCAGACGCGCGCTTTTTGCTATGTCGATGATCTGGTTGACGGCTTGATCAAGCTGATGGACAGTTCCGACGAGCTTACCGGCCCGGTGAACCTGGGCAATCCTGCCGAATTCACGATCAAGCAGTTGGGCGAAAAAGTCCTTGCGACGACACGATCTTCGTCGGCTTTTGAGGCGCGCCCGTTGCCCGGAGACGATCCCAAACAGCGTCGCCCCGATATCACGCTCGCCAAGACCACCCTTGGCTGGGAACCGACGGTATCGCTGGAGCAAGGGTTGGAGCCGACTGTTGCTTATTTCCGCAAGCTTCTGAATCAATGACCGGTGCGCCGCGTCGATTGGCCGAATCCTTCCCGCGGCTCGTGTAACGGGTAGAACATCGCGGAAATTCGCCAGCCATCTGCGCAAAATCCGTAGTGGGGTTAATCTAAGTCCTGCGCCATCTTGACATGGCCCGGCGATTGCTACGGTGGTCAAAAGGCTGGAATGTCGATGGTTATTCAATACGCAGCGGCTCGCCAAAAGACCCGGTGCAAAGGGAGAGGGTAATGGGGTCACAGCTGTTCCGCGTCAAGGATATCGACAAACTGATCGCCGATTCGGAGGATTCCGAGCGTAGCCTGAAGAAGACCCTGGGCTGGCTCAGCCTGACTTCGCTGGGCATCGGTGCGGTGATCGGCTCCGGCATCTTCACCGTGATCGGCACCGCCATCGCCGGCGAGAAGATGGATATTTCCTCGATCTTCAACGCGCCGTTGCTGGAATATCTGCTGCACCACTCCGCTTCTTTCGGCCGGCCCGGCGCCGGGCCGGCGATTGCCCTGTCCTTCATCCTGGTGGCGGTGGCCTGCGGTTTCGCCGCGCTGTGCTATGCCGAGTTGGCGTCGATGATCCCCATCGCCGGCAGCGCCTATACCTATACCTACGTCACCATGGGGGAACTGATCGCCTGGATCATCGGCTGGGACCTGATCCTGGAGTACGCCGTCAGCAATATGGCGGTCAGCGTGGGTTTTTCCGCCCACTTGGTGGGATTGCTCGACTGGTTCGGCGTCACGCCTGACCTGCGCTGGATCACGCCGGCCTATCTGCCCGGCGGCCTGAGCGACCTGCAGGGCAAGACCCTGTACGAGTCGGGCTGGCATTTCGGCTTCAACATACCGGCCTTCGTTGTGGTGATGCTGCTGACCTTCGTGCTGGTGCGCGGCATCCGCGAGTCGGCGCGCACCAACAACATCATGGTGCTGCTGAAGATCGGCGCCATCCTGGTGTTCGTCGGCTTCGCCTCCCACCTGGTCCATCCCGACAACTGGCATCCCTTCGCGCCCAATGGCTGGCAAGGGGTGCTGACGGGCGGGTCGATCATCTTCTTCACCTATATCGGTTTCGACTCGGTCTCCACCGCGGCCGAGGAGTGCAAGAACCCCCAGCGCGATCTGCCCATCGGCATCATCGCCACGCTGATCGTCAGCTCGCTGCTGTATATCGCGGTCGCCGTGGTTCTGACCGGCCTGGTGCCCTGGCAGACCCTGCTCGACGACGCCGCGCCGGTGGTCAATACCCTGAAGAAGCTGCACATGGAGACGGTGCGGCTCATCGTCCTGCTCGGGGCCCTGATCGGCATGGTGTCCTCGCTCCTGGTTTTCCAACTGGGGCAGGCGCGGGTCTGGTTCGCCATGTCGCGGGACGGCCTGCTGCCCAAGCTCTTCGGACACATCCATCCGCGTTTCCGCACCCCTGATTTTTCCACCTGGGCCGCCGGCTTCGCCGTGGGCATCCCGGCCGGTTTGCTCGACATCGGCACCCTGGCCGACCTGTCCAATATCGGCACCCTGTTCGCCTTCGCCCTGGTCGCCCTGGGCGTGATGATCCTGCGCTTCAAGCAGCCGAACCGGATCCGCCATTTCCGCGCCCCCGGCGGCTTGCTGGCACCGATCGTCACCATCCTTACCTGCGGTCTGTTGATGATGGGCCTGTCCATCAGCAACTGGGTCTGCTTCTTCACCTGGCTCGCCATCGGCCTGGTGATCTACTTCGGCTATAGCCGTAGCCGCAGCACTCTCGGGCTGGAACAGGCGCAGTAGGCCAGGCCGCCCGGTCCCGGCTGTCATCAGGCTTCAAGATTGCGCGGTGCATGATCGCCGGAGCCTGTACCGTAAAGTACGGGCTGCCGG
This sequence comes from Nevskia sp., assembly GCA_028291705.1. GTDB lineage: Bacteria > Pseudomonadota > Gammaproteobacteria > Nevskiales > Nevskiaceae > Nevskia. The sequence goes on along the minus strand of JAQGNS010000463.1, from coordinate 2,601 downwards.
CGGTAAAACTTCGTAAACCGCATTGCAATAGCACCCGATTTTCTTGTTTTCGCTGAAGTTTCGGGCTAGGATCGGCTAAATAGGGAAGTGCCGCAAAATGCGGCGGATAGGGGAATTTCATGCGCGGTCAGACGATTGCCCAGGCCTGTGTGGCCGTTCTGTTTTCTTTGGTTCTGGTCGGCTGTGGGGGGAACGGCGTTTCCCTTTTGCCTGGCAGTTCCTCGGGTAGCAGTTCTTCTTCCAGCAGCTCTTCCTCAAGCAGTAGCTCGTCTTCGAGCAGTAGCGGTTCTTCTTCTGGCAGCAACTCAAGCAGTGGTAGTTCTGGCAGTGGTAGCTCGAGCGGGTCAAGTTCTTCTGGATCGTCGAGCGGTAGCGGCGTTAGCCCCTACGAGATCGGTAGCCTGAATGGCGCCACTTTCACTCAGAACGCGGTAGCGATTGGCCAAACGCCTCTGTCGGCCAAGGGTAGTTCCACCCTGAGCATCGTTATTGTTGATCCCACTAACAGTGATGCCCTCTACACCGCGAGTTCAGTGCAGGTAGCCTTCAGTTCCCCTTGCGTCATTGCTGGTACTGCGACTGTAACCACGCCTGTCACGACCAATACCGGTAGCGCCACGACGACCTACGTCGCCAACGGGTGCGTCGGAACGGACGTCATCACTGCCACAGCTACTATCACAGGGCTCAGCGGCACCCTGACTGCGACCGGCGTCATTACCGTAAAAGCAGCCAGCCTGGGTTCGATCCAGACAGTTTCGGTCACCCCGAACACTGTTGGATTCAAGGGGTCCGGTCTGCCGCAGGAGTCGGTGATTGTGTTCAAGGTGCTGGATTCCGCCAGTAATCCGGTGACGAATCAGGTTGTCAGCTTCAAGCTCAGCAACACTACAGGCGGCATATTCCTGGATTCGAGCAGTGGGACTACCAGTGCCGACGGCACCGTGGACGCGACGGTTGGCGCCGGCACTGTGCCCACCGCCACGTCAGTAGTGGCGACTACATCGGGCAAGGACGCGAACGGCAACACCCAGACCCTCACGGATACTGCGAGTCTGGCGATCGGAACTGGAATCCCCGCGAACGACAATCTTTCCTTATCGGTGACCTGTCCCAACGTGGAAGCTTGGAATGTCGATGGGGTGAAGAACACCTTGAACATCTACGCATCCGACCGGTTCGGTGCCGCTGTTCTGGATGGCACTTCGATCTCATTCACCACGGATGGTGGCCAGCTCTCCAACGATGCTACCAATCATTCCCCCTCCTGCAGCACTGTCAATGGACAGTGCGGCATCACCTGGACCAGTGCGAACCCGCGGCCGACCAATGGCCGTGCGGTGGTTCTCGCTTCCGCTGTCGGCGAGGAGAGCTACAAGGACATCAACGGCAATGGTTACTACGATTGCACCGGTGTCAATCTCTCGGCCACTGACCAGGCCAGCTGGATCGCCGATGGTTATACCTTTGGTAACTGCCCGGCTGGCGAGCCGTTCAGGGACTTGCCCGAGGCTTATGAAGACGATAACGAGAACTCGATCCATGATGGCGGTGAGACTTTTATCGACTTCAATCAGAACGGCAAGTATGACCTTGGCGACGGCGCATTCACCGGTCCGTTATGCAATGCTGGCTCTGTTTCCAGTGCATGCACTGCTTCACAGTTGAGCGTCTACAAGAACCTTGTCGTCGTGATGTCGGACTCCAAGCCTTTGGCCGCGAATTTCGCGATCTCGCTGGATCCATCGACTGGCGGAAGTGTCGGCAGCGGGGCAATCACGGTTCATCCAAATCAAACTGTCACCCTTGGGTTTACCATTGCGGACCTGAATGGCAATCCTATGGCGGCGCAGACTGCGGTATCTTTCAGTGTGGTGGGATCTCCAGGATCGCTGCTGGGCAGCACCTCATTCGCCATACCGTGCACAGCGGATAAAGGCGGGAGCAGATTCTTTGTGACTTTCTCGGCCGCGGCGACCGCTACATCTGGAAGCATCGATGTGAAAGTCACGAGCACGGGTGGCTTGATCACTGAAATACTGGTGCCCGTGACTATTAAATAAGGCGCATCGCAACAAAATTAGTTGAGCCATGTTGGACTGAAGCCGACTAAGCGCCGGGCGTTTTGCCACGGCACTTTTTAAGCGCGCTGTTGAGGGCACCTTCCCGAAACTTTCCAGGGAAAGCGTCTTTGTACCTCGTTAATCCGGTTTATTCTCCTTGATGGGCTTAAGCATCTGGATGGACATCCACTGACCGATGGCCAGTACCAACATGGCCAGCCCACCTGCCACCCAGGTCATCACATGCTCTTCCTGCGAACGGAATTCCGCCTCGATCTCCGCGCGTTCCTGCGCTCGCAGTTTCTCGAGTTGTTCAGCCGGAGGCAGGGTCCGTTCTCCTTGCCTGGCCAGATCGATCTGCAGGTTCAATTCAGTTGAAGCCTTGAGGTCGTCCTCGCTGTAATGCGGCAGTTCATACCACTGCAATCCCGCATACCCGCACAGCCCGATCCCTCCGGCGGCGAGAAGAAAAGCGAGTCGGTAGCGCAGGCTGCCTTGCATCGGATCTCCAACAGATTGAATTGATTGAAATGTTCGC
>JAQGNS010000445.1 GCA_028291705.1 Nevskia sp. | reverse complement strand
CGACTTCATACGTATCGACGCGCGGATTGGCCTGGGTGTCCGGATCGTAGCGGTAGATCTTGAACGCCCGCACGTTCTTCGCGCCGGCCGGCGCCTTGAAGGTCTTGCCGGCGGCTTTGTCGATCTTCGAGTTCTTCGGCAGTGTCAGCTGGGCCATGTTTGATCTCGTTTAACTGGTTGAACAGCACTACGTTTGTTAAAGCGACGCTTGTTTCAACAGTCCCGGCCACGGATGGCCGGGTGCTTGACAGGATGTCAGTACGTACGTTTCTTGGGCTCGACGTACTTCATTTCATCGTCGAGCGTCCAGGTGTGCACCGGACGAGAACCGAGCTTCACGTCGGTCTCGCCGGTGCGCCAGGCGATGGAGTGCTTCATCCACTCGTGATCGTCGCGGTCGGGGAAATCCTCGTGGGCGTGAGCACCGCGCGATTCCTTGCGGTTCTGTGCGGAGGTGATGGTGACCAGGGCCTGGCCGAGCAGGTTGTCCAGTTCCAGCGTCTCCATCAGGTCCGAATTCCACACCAGGGAGGAATCGCTGACCTTCACTTCGCGGAACGACTCGATGTCCTTCTTCAGCTTGATCACGCCTTCATCCAGCGACTTGCTGGTGCGGAACACAGCGGCGTGGTTCTGCATGGTCTTCTGCATGTCCAGACGCACCTTGGCGGTGGTCAGGCTGCCGCCCTTGGCATGGCGCAGCTTGTCGAAGCGGGCCAACGCCTTCTCCTCGGACTCGTTGGAGATGGTCTTGTGACGGTCGCCCGGCTTGACCAGTTCGGCACAACGGTGCGCTGCGGCGCGGCCGAACACCACCAGGTCGAGCAGCGAGTTGGAGCCGAGGCGGTTGGCGCCGTGCACCGAAACGCAGGCCGCCTCGCCCACGGCCATCAGGCCGGGGATGACGACGTCGGTCTTGCCGTCGGTGCAGCTGACGGTCTCGCCGTGGAAATTGCAGGGGATGCCGCCCATGTTGTAGTGCACCGTCGGCAGCACCGGAATCGGCTCCTTGGTGACGTCGACGTTGGCGAAGATCTTGGCGGTTTCCGAGATGCCGGGCAGGCGCTTGTGCAGCACTTCCGGTCCCAGATGCTCGAGATGCAGGTGAACGTGGTCGGCATGCTCGCCGACGCCGCGGCCTTCACGGATCTCGATGGTGCTGGCGCGGCTGACCACGTCGCGCGAAGCCAGGTCCTTGGCGTTCGGCGCGTAGCGCTCCATATAGCGCTCGCCCTTGGAGTTGGTGAGGTAGCCACCCTCGCCGCGCGCGCCCTCGGTGATCAGACAGCCGGAGCCGTAGATGCCGGTGGGATGGAACTGCACGAACTCCATGTCCTGCAGCGCGATGCCGGCGCGCAGGGCCATGCCGCCGCCGTCACCGGTGCAGGTGTGGGCGGAGGTGGCGGAGAAGTAGGCGCGGCCGTAGCCGCCGGTGGCCAGGATCACCATCTTGGCGCGGAAGCGATGCAGTTCGCCGGTGGACAGGTCCCAGGCCAGCACGCCATGGATCGAGCCGTCAGCGTCGGTGATCAGGTCCAGCGCGAAGTATTCGATGAAGAACTCGGCGCGGTTCTTCAGGGACTGCTGGTACATCGAGTGCAGCATGGCGTGACCGGTACGGTCGGCCGCGGCGCAGGTGCGTTGCGCGGTGCCCTGGCCGTAGTTGGTGGTCATGCCGCCGAACGGGCGCTGGTAGATCTTGCCTTCGCCGGTGCGCGAGAACGGCACGCCCCAATGCTCCAGCTCGATCACCGCAGCCGGCGCTTCGCGGCACATGTACTGGATGGCGTCCTGGTCGCCGAGCCAGTCGGAACCCTTGACGGTGTCGTACATATGCCAACGCCAGTCGTCCTGGCCCATGTTGCCGAGCGCGGCGGAGATGCCGCCCTGCGCCGCCACGGTGTGGCTGCGCGTGGGGAATACCTTGGTCAGGTTCGCGGTCTTCAGGCCGGCCTGGGCCAGGCCGACGGTGGCGCGCAAACCGGCGCCGCCGGCGCCGACGACGACCACGTCGTATTCATGATGAACGATGGGATATGCGGCGGACATGGATCAGGCTCCGAAGGCGATTTTCAACACGGCGAAGATGCTGGCCGCGGCAAGTGCGAAATGGGCGAGCTTCACCAGCACGATGGAACCGAGCTTGAGCGCTTCGCCGGCCACGTAGTCCTCGATCACCACCTGCACGCCGAGCGCGGAGTGGTAGAACAGCGCCGTGAAGTACAGCACCAGGGCGATGGCGACGTAGGGGTTGTGCAGCCACAGGATCATCGTCGAATAATCGGCGAGATGATAACGGGCGATGCTGAAGACGAACCACAGCGACAGCGGGATCAGGGCCAGCGCGGTGAGGCGCTGCATCCACCAGTGATGAACACCGTCTTTGGCGGAACCCAGGCCGCGAGCCTGTGACAACGGGGAACGCAGACTCATGACGATCTCCTGATTTAGACGGACGGGAGCAGGTAGGCGACGATCCAGACCGCGGCGGTCAGCACCACCGAGGCGGCGCAGACGATGATGCCGCCGGCATCGACGCTCTTCTTGTCGAAGGCGTAGCCGACATCCCACACCAGGTGGCGGATACCATTGCAAAGATGAAACATCAGCGCCCAGCTCCAGCCCAGCAGCAGGAGCAGGCCAATGGGCGTGCGCGCGAACCAGGCGAAATGCGCATAGCTTTCCGGCCCGGCCACGGCGGACATCACCCAGATGGCGATGAACAGCGTGCCGATTGCCAGCGCCACACCGGTGATGCGGTGGGTGATGGACAGCAGGGAGCTGATCTGGAAGCGGTAATACTGCCCCAGCATGAAGGGGGACAGGGGGCGGGAAACGGCGGGTTTTGCGGATGGCTTGGCTGACATGGCTATATCCTTTTGGTCCTGCCCTTGGTTCTTGGCGTTTCTTGAGTCCGCTACCTTCAGGAGAACGGAGTCGCGAAAACGCGCGAACCGGGCTCAGAAGTCGATACAGCGGCCATTCTTTTCCCAATCGCCGAAGCGGGTCGGTTCGGTTCCGTCCTTGCGCCCACCGAACTCGCGCGTCGGCGCGGCTGGCGGCGTTGCGGCCGCTGCCGGCTCCGCCGATTCCTGCGTCACGCCGGTCGAAACCGGGACCGGAGCAGGAAGAGGGTTGGAGGAAATGGAGGTCATGGCCGTGTTTATCCTTGATAGTGTGACAAAATTCACAGCAGCATGGCAACGATATCCCGAGAAAATTAATTTAATTTCATGAGTGCGCTCGCTTGGCTTGCAGATGAAGTTCCGGTCGTATATGCCGACGGCGAGGTGGCGTTCGGGCCAATGCGGGAAGAGGCTGCGGCCGCGCTTGCGGCGACGGTGATCAGCCCCCTCGCCCACCTCGGCGCGATCCGCGTCGGCGGCGTGGAAGCCGAATCGTTCCTGCAGAACCAGTTGAGCAACGATGTGCGCGAGTTGTCGGCCGCGCGCGTGCAACTGGCCAGCTACAACAGCGCCAAGGGGCGCGTGCTCGACCTGTTCGCGCTGCGCCGTGAAGGCGATGCGATCCTGCTGGAAACGCGGCGCGACACCCTGCCCGCTACGCTCAAGCGCCTGCGCATGTTCGTGCTGCGTTCGAAGGTGACGCTGGAAGACCTGGGCGACGGCTATTGCGCATTCGGCCTCGCCGGCCCGGATGCGGCAACGCTCCTGGCCCAGGCAAATCTGCCGCTGCCTGCGCAGGACTGGGACTGGCTCAGCGCCGATGGCGTCACCGTGCTGCGCCGTCCCGGCATTGCCGCGCGCTACAGCGTTCATGCGCCGGCGGAGCAGCTCAAGACATTGTGGAAACGTTTTTCGACCCAGGCTCGCCCGGTGGGCAGCGCTGCCTGGGGACTACTCGACGTGCTCGCCGCCCTGCCGGCGATCCACCCGCAGACAGCGGACCACTTCGTGGCGCAGATGCTCAACCTCGACCGGCTCGGCGCGATCAGCTTCACCAAGGGCTGCTACCCGGGACAGGAAATCGTCGCCCGCATGCACTACCTGGGCAACCTGAAACGGCGCATGTTCCTGTGCCGGGTCGAGGCCGGGGAAGCAGCGCCGGGCACCCCCATCCATGCGGCGGATGGCGACGCCCAGGCGATCGGCGAGGTGGTGGTGTCGGCAGCCCATCCGGAAGGCGGCTTGACCTTGCTGGCGGTATTGCAGCTCAGCCATGCCGCGGACGTACAAATCCGGCTGGGAGCGGCGGATGGGGCGGTATTGCCGGTCAAAATCACGCCGGAAGCCGTCTAGCCGCTTATTCCATTTATACACATGATTGGCACTTTATATTCTTTTTAAAAATATAGACGCGCCATCAAGATAGCGGCTCCTGACAAACACCCTGGGAGTCGCACAATATGGACGTCCTGTCCAAAAACCGGGCATTCCTGCCCGCGCTGTTGAAGAAAGCTGTTGCTCCGGCCCTGTTCGCCGCGGCAGCGCTGCTGCCGGCTTACGCGCAGGCGCTCGAACTGCTCAACGTGTCCTACGACCCGACCCGTGAGCTGTACCAGCAGATCAATGCCAAGTTCGCGGCGGACTGGAAAGCCAAGACCGGGCAGGATCTCACCATCAAGCAGTCGCACGGCGGTTCGTCCAAGCAGGCGCGTTCGATCATCGACGGCCTGGAAGCGGACGTGGCCACGCTCGGCATTGCCTCCGACATCGACGCCCTCCACGAAAACGGCGATCTGCTGCCGGACAACTGGCAGACCCGTCTGCCCGGCGACAGCACGCCCTACACTTCCACCATCGTGCTGCTGGTGCGCAAGGGCAATCCCAAGGGCATCAAGGACTGGAACGACCTGGCCAAGCCCGGCATCTCGGTGATCACGCCGAACCCGAAGACTTCCAGCGGCGGCCGCTGGAACTTCCTCGCGGCCTATGCCTACGCCCTGAAGGCGAACAAGAACGACGACGCCAAGGCGCGCGAATTCATCACCGCCGTGTTCAAGAACGTGCCGGTGCTGGATTCCGGCGCCCGTGGCTCCACCACCACCTTCGCCCAGCGCGGCCTCGGCGACGTGCTGATCGCCTGGGAAAACGAGGCTTACCTGGCGCAGGATGAATTCGGCGCCGACAAGTTCGACATCGTGGCGCCTTCCCTCTCGATCCTGGCGCAGCCGCCGGTCGCGGTGGTGGACAAGAACGCCAAGAAGCACGGCACCGAGAAAGTCGCCGAGGCCTACCTGCGCTACCTGTATACCCCTGAAGCCCAGGAAATCATCGCCAAGAACCACTATCGTCCGCTGGATCCGAAAGTCGCGGCGGCCCACGCCAAGGACTTCCCCAAGATCGAACTGACCACCATCCAGCAGTTCGGCGGCTGGCGCGTGGCGCAGCCCAAGTTCTTCGGCGACGGCGGCGTCTTCGACGAGTTGTACAAGCCGGCGCAGTAAGCGGTTCATCAGACCGCCGGTCGCTTCGGGACTTCCAGGGACTGGAGCCTGCGGCCGGCGGTTTTTCAATACACGACATCACACCATCACACGGAAAGCTCAAGCCATCATGTCCATTACCGGAGTCAACACCCGCAACCAGCTGCGCGGCACCGTGGTCAACATCCGCCGCGGTTCGGTCGTATCCGAAGTCGAGATCGAAACCGCGGTAGGCATCGTTTCGGCGGTCGTCACCACCAGTTCGGTGGACCGCCTGCCGCTGCGCGAAGGCGATCCCGCCCTGGCGCTGTTCAAGGCGACGGATGTACTGATCGCGAGACTGGATTAGTTACTGGATTAATTACTTGTCATCCTTCGCTGCGCTCAGGATGACAGCAAGGAAAGGAGGCTTGCCCGATGTGCCTGATCCTGCACAAACCCGCCGGCGCGCGCGTACCGCGTGAACTGATCGACGCCGCCGTCGCCTTCAACCGCGACGGCTGGGGCCTGATGGGCTTTCACCCCGATGGCACCGAACTGATCGAACGGCACCAGCAAGTGGATGCGGACCGCATCGAGCAGCGCCTGCGCGGGCTGCGCGACGTCGAACTGTGCCTGCACCTGCGCCTGCGCACCCGCGGCTCGGATGCGGCCGATAACGGCCACCCGATCAAGGTCAGCGATCGCTTCCACCTGATGCACAACGGCACCCTGCGGCTCAAGGCGCGCGTGCCCGGGCGCTCCGACAGCTGGCACTTCGCGGTCGACCTGTTGCGGCCGCTGGCGGTAAACTGGCCGGAATCACTCAGCCATCCCAGTTTCGTGGCGCTGGTCGAGGCCGGCCTTACGCCTGAAAACAAGGTGGTGCTGCTGGATACGCAGGCGCGTCAGCTGGTATTTTTCAATCATCATCACGGGGTCGAATTCGAAGGTCTGTGGCTGAGCAGCACGCGCTGGATCGACCGGCGGCGGCTGGCGCTGACCCACGCCCCGCAACCGCAGCAGAAAACCTATACCGCCGGGGAACTCGACTTTTTATGAGCGCAGCACCGCTTGCCGCCGCCGCAAACCTGACGGCACGTCGCTCACGCTCGGTCCTTCCCGGCTTCGGCCTGGCGATGGGCTTCACCATCACCTACCTGTCCCTGCTGGTGCTGATCCCGCTGGCCGGCCTGTTCGTCAAGACCGCCGGTCTGGGCTTCGACGGCCTGGTGCACATCCTCGGCTCGCCGCGCGTGCTGGCGGCGCTGCGCCTGAGCTTCGGCGGCGCCCTGATCTCCGCCGCCATCAATGCCGTGTTCGGCACCCTGGTGGCCTGGACCTTCGTGCGCTACAGCTTCCCCGGCAAACGCCTGTTCCAGGCCATGGTCGATCTGCCCTTCGCCCTGCCCACCGCCGTGGCCGGTATCGCCCTCACCGCGATCTATTCGCCCAACGGCTGGCTCGGCATGCCGCTGGCCAAGCTCGGCATCAAGGCCGCCTACAACCCCACCGGCATCGTGCTGGCGATGACCTTCATCGGCCTGCCCTTCGTGGTGCGCACGCTGGAGCCGGTGCTGGAAGAAGCCGAGAAGCAGCTGGAAGAAGCCGCCGCCACCCTGGGCGCGACGCGCTGGCAGACAGTCACGCGCATCATCCTGCCGACGGTGCTGCCGGCCCTGCTCACCGGCCTGGCCCTGGCCTTCGCCCGCGCGGTAGGCGAATACGGCTCGATCATCTTCATCGCCGGCAATATTCCCAATGTGTCGGAGATCGCGCCGCTGCTGATCATGATCCGCCTGGAGGAATTCGATTACGCCGGCGCCACCGCCGTGGCCTCGGCAATGCTGGTGATCTCTTTTGCGCTGCTGCTGGCCATCAACCTCCTGCAAGCCTGGCGGCAGAGGCGCGGCACCTGAACGTTTTCCCTGAACCGCCGCACAAAATATAACCATGAAAAAAATCTTCAGCCTCATGACCGGCGCCGCACTGGCCGCCGCATCCACCCTGGTCGCCGGCAATGCCGCGGCAGCCGGCCTGCTCAATGTCTCCTACGACGTGTCGCGCTCGTTCTACAAGGACCTGAATCCGGCGTTCGCGGCGCAGTGGAAGCAGCAGACCGGCCAGACCATCACCATCGACCAGTCGCACGGCGGCTCCAGCAAGCAGGCGCGCGCCGTCATCGACGGCCTCGAGGCCGACGTGGTAACGATGAACAACCCGCTCGACATCGACGCCATCGCCGATGCCGGCCTGCTGCCGAAGAACTGGGCGCAGCAGTATCCCGACGACAGCAGCCCGTCCTGGTCGCCGATCGTGTTCGTGGTGCGCAAGGGCAATCCGTCGAACATCCACGACTGGCCCGACCTGGTGCACAGCGGCATCCAGATCGTGGTGCCGAACCCGAAGACGTCCGGCAATGGCCGCTACAGCTACCTCGCCGCCTGGCAGTACGCGCGCACCCGCCCTGGCGCCAGCGACACCGATTCGATCGAGTTCGAGAAGAAGCTGTTCGCCAACGTGCCGGTGCTCGACGTCGGCGGCCGCGACGCCACCACCACCTTTGTGCAGCGCGGCATCGGCAATGTGCTGTTGACCTTCGAGAGCGAGGCCAAGCTGGTCCTGGCCAACTTCGGCGCGGACAAGTATGAAATCGTCAATCCCTCAATCACGGTGCGCGCCGACAACCCGGTGGCGCTGATCGACAAGGTCGCCGCCAAGAAAGGCAATACCGAGCTGGCCAAGGCCTACCTCAAGTTCCATTACACACCGGCGGCCCAGGACATCCTGATCCGCAACGGCCTGCGTCCGGCCGACCCGGCGGTGGTGCAGAAGCACGTGGCGGAATTCCCGCCGCTGCATACCTTCACCGTGGCCAAAGACTTCGGCGGCTGGCCGCACGCACAGAAATTGCATTTCTCCGACGGCGGCATCTTCGACCAGATCATCTCCCGCACCTCAAAATGACCTCGCCCGCGACACCGCAGATTAATGCTGAAGCCGCAGTCGCGGACACGCCGTTCGCGCCCCTGGTGCAAACCAACGCGGCGATCGGCGAGCCGCGGCTGGTGCGCTGGCTGCTGATCGGCGTCACCCTGGTGTTCCTCGGCGTGTTCCTGCTGCTGCCGCTGCTGGCGGTGTTCACCCAGGCGCTGGCCAGCGGCG
>JAQGNS010000443.1 GCA_028291705.1 Nevskia sp. | reverse complement strand
GGCAGCGTCACGGCGGCGAATGCGTCGGGCGTCAACGACGGCGCCTGCGCCTTGCTGCTGGCCAGCGTGGCGGCGGCAGATCGCCATGGCTTGACGCCCAAGGCGCGCATCGTTGGCATGGCGACGGCCGGCGTGGCGCCGCGGGTGATGGGCATCGGCCCGGCGCCGGCGACCCAAAAGCTGCTCGCCCAGCTCGGCATGACGCTCGACCAGATGGACGTGATCGAACTAAATGAAGCGTTCGCCTCGCAAGGGCTGGCGGTGATGCGCCAGCTCGGGCTGCGCGACGACGATGCGCGCGTCAATCCGAACGGCGGCGCCATCGCGCTCGGCCATCCGCTCGGCATGAGCGGCGCGCGGCTGGTCACCACCGCGATGTACCAGTTGCACCGCAGCGGCGGACGCTATGCCTTGTGTACCATGTGTATCGGCGTCGGGCATGGTATCGCGATCGTCATCGAGCGGGTGTGACCGGCGGGCAGAACAGGGGGAGAACAAGCGCGGTCTGACCCCCGGTCATGGTCAGATCGCGGCCAGGAAGCGCTGCACCGCGCCGGCGAACGCCTTCGGCTGTTCGATGGCGCTCAGGTGCGAGGCGCCGGCCAGCACTTCCAGCCGCGCGCCAGCGATGCCCGCGGCCAGTTGCTGCGCCATGGCGACCGGCGTGCCCTGGTCGAGTTCTCCGGTGATCACCAGGGTCGGCGCCGCTATGGCGCCAAGCCTTGCCGTCGTGTCGACCTGTCCAACCGCGTTGCAGCAGGCGATGTAGCCCGGCGCGTCGGTGGTGACCAGGCGTTCGCGGAAGCGCGCGACGATGGCGCCGTGCGCGGCGCGAAAGCCGTCATGGAAGTAACGGCCCATCACCGCGTCGGCAATCGCCTCGATGCCGTGCTCGCGAACCGTCGCGATGCGCTGCTCCCATACCGCGCGCACCGCGTCCGGATAGCTTGAGGTCGTATTGGCCAGCACTAGCGCGCGCACCAGCGACGGATGGCGCAGCGCCAGCTCCTGGCCGACCATCCCGCCCATCGACAGGCCGACCCACACGACGGGTCCGGAATCGAGTTCTCGTAACAGCCGCGCGGCGTCGTCCGCCAGATCGGCCATGCTGGCCATGCCGGGCAGCGTGTCGGAGCTGCCATGGCCGCGATGGTCGTAGGCGATGACGCGGCAGTCGGCCGCCAGCAGGTTGGCCAACTCGTCCCACATGCTCAGGTCGCAGCCGAGGGCGTGGCTCAGCACCACGGTATGGCGCGGGGCCTTGCCGCCGGGCGCCGCGCGCACGCTGTAGTGCAGGGCGGGCAGGCTGGCGCTGCGGCCTTCGTGGCCGATTCCTGGATGGCAGGCGCAAGCCGGCGACAGCGGTTCGAGCGCATAGCCGATTTGCGGCCCGACCTCACGCAGGATTTTTTGTGCGTGGCTGAAAGCGGTGTTGGCCGCCGGGACGCCGGCGTAGATCGCCGACTGCATCAGCACTTCCTTGATGTCGTCGGGCGTCAGCCGGCTGTCGTCGTTCGCCAGCAGCGCGGCGCGAATGTGCAGCTCGAACTCTTCCCAGCAGCCCAGCGCGGTGGTAATCGCCAGCACGATATTGCGGCGCGTCTTGTGCTCGAGGCCCGGACGGCCCCAGATGTCGTTCCACGCATGTCGCGTGATCATGTCCTGGAATTCGGCGGTGAAGGTGTTCGCGTTCGCGATCGAACGGTCGACCCAGGCGTCGCCCAGCACGGTGCGGCGGTTGTGCATGCCGCGCGCGAATTCATGGTCGAAGGGATCGTAGCTCATGCTGGCATCACTTATATAAAGGTTGGACGGAGTCGAGTTCGGCCGCGCGATCGCGCAGGCCGAGCAGCTGGCGCGCGGCCAGCTTGTGCGCCGGCACACTGGCCGCGACCGGGTCGAACAGCGACTTGAGATGAGCCAGGTCCAGCTTTGCGCGCAATTGCGGATCCGCCTCGACTGCATCGCCCAGCACGTCGGCCAGCGGCCGCCCGGTCGCCACCACTTGCTGCGTCAACTGTTCGAGCAGCGCGTGGGCGTTGGGACGGCCGATGGTGGCGGCCAGGTAGATCGACGCCGCTTCGGCGAACACCAGGCCTTGTAGCGCATCGATATTGCGCAGCATGCGAGCCGGGTCGACCGCCAGTGCGGCGAAGGCGTCGTTCAGGGCATTCAGGGCGCCGTGGGCGCTGAGGAAAAGCCCGGGCCATTCGGCCAGTTCGGCCTGCCAGTTACCAAGGCCGCGCTCATGCTGCTGGCCCATGCCCGAGAGCAGGGCCGCCGCGTGATGGGGCGTGCGGGTGGCGGCGGCCAGCGCGATCATGCAGGAAACCGGGTTGCGCTTGTGCGGCATGGCCGACGAACCGCCGCGGCCATTGCCCGACGGTTCGGCCAGTTCGGCGATTTCGCCCTGGGCCAGCAAGGCGAGATCTGTCGCGATTTTGCCAAGGCTGCCGGTGAGGACCGCGACCTCGAGGCCGAGGCGGACCCACTCGTCGCGCTGGGTGTGCCAGGCGGCGTCGGCCAGTTTCAAGTGCAGGTCGGCGGCCATGCGCGCGGCCACCGCCGGGCCGTTCTCGCCCATCACCGCCAGGGTGCCCACAGCGCCGCCAAGCTGCAACTGCAAGGCGCGCCCGGCGCACTCGCGCAGGCGGGCGCGGGCGCGCACCAGCGGCGCCAGCCAGCCGGTCAGCTTGAAACCGAAGCTGGTGACCTGGGCCGGCTGCATCAGGGTGCGCGCCAGCACTGGCGTGGCTAGGTGGCGCGCGGCCAGTTGCAGCAGGTGGCCGCTCAAGTCGTGCAGGCCGTCGTCGAGCAGCTGCAGCGCGTCGCGCGTGGCCAGCACCATGGCGGTGTCAATCACGTCCTGGCTGGTGCTGCCCCAATGCACATGGGTGGCCGCATCGGCGTCGTACAGCGCCACCGCCTTGGTCAACTCCTTCACCAGCGGGATCGCCAGGCTGCCGGCGCGGCGCCCGGCGGTGACGATGGCGCCAATGTCATAAAGCTGCGCGCTGCAGACGGCGCCGATGGCGCGCGCCGCCGCCGCCGGCACCAGCCCTTCGGCGGCCTGCGCTGTCGCGAGTGCCTGCTCGAAGCGGAGCATGGCCTGCACGATCGCGGCGTCGTCGAATACTGCGATCATGTCGGGCGTGGTCAGGAAACTGTCGAAGATCGATACGCTCACCGCGGCTCCTGTTGTTTTATGTACTCTGTCACGCGTAGTCGAAGAACACCGTCTCTTTGTCGGTCTGCATCCAGATGTCCCAGCGGTACTCGCCGTCGGCCACTTTGCGCGCCAGCAGCGTGGAGCGCCGCGCGGCCGGCACCTGGTTCAGGATAGCCGATTGCGCCAGGCTGCTGTCGTCTTCCAGAAAGACCGCGGTGAACTGGTGCTTGACCAGCCCGCGCGCGAACACGGTGACGTACATCAGCGGCTCGCCGGCCGATGCGTCAATTGAAACCGGAGCACGCAGCGTATAACTGCCGTCCTCGCCGCTCGGCACGCGGCGAAATCCCGGCATTGCATGACCCTGGCCGGCTTCGGCACCGGCGGCGTCGGGCAGCCAAGCTTCGATTTGCGCGTCGTTGATGGCGGCGCCGTCGCCGTCGTAGATGACGCCGCGGATCGTGACGGCTCCTCCTTCGATCTTCGCGGTCAGGTCGGCGGCCCACTGCCAGGCCTCGTGCGAGAACGGGCCGATGGTTTGCGAGGTAGTGATATTGCTGATGATTTTGCTCATCTGGTTTCCCTTAAATGCCCATCGGCGTGGCGTCGCGGCCGCGCAGCACAATATCGAATTCGTAGCCCAGCATCTGGTCGCTGACGGTGTGCTCCAGGCTGAAATGCGCAACCAGGCGCTGGCGCGCGGCCAAGTCCGGAATGCTCTGGGTGATCGGGTCGTAGTCGAACAGCGGGTCGCCCGGAAAATACATCTGCGTGACTAGGCGCTGTGCATACACGGAGCCGAACATCGAAAAATGGATGTGGGCCGGACGCCATGCCTTGGCGTGGTTGCCCCATGGGTAAGGGCCGGGCTTGATGGTGACGAAGCGATAGCGGCCGTCGTCGTCGGTCAGCATCTTGCCCCAGCCGTAGAAATTCGGGTCGAGCGGCGCCGCGTGCTGGTCGCGCTTGTGCCAGTAGCGGCCGGCCGAGTTGCACTGCCAGACTTCCAGCAGCGAATCGCGCACCGGCTTGCCGTCTTCATCGAGCACGCGCCCGGTGACGACGATTTTTTCGCCCAGCGGCTCGCTGCTGCCGTGGGCGGTCAGGTCCATGTCGTTCGCCAGGAGGATGC
>JAQGNS010000535.1 GCA_028291705.1 Nevskia sp. | reverse complement strand
TTGCCTGCCATGCGCCGTACTCCCTGAATCCTTGTATCGTCTGTTCCCGCTACCGGACCCGGATCGGGGCCTTGCGCATGGAACGATGTTTTTGGTCTGTGCCTGCTGCGATGCCGTTACTGCAAGGTCACGCGCTTGATTCCGGAAGTCCCCACCGTGACCAGCGCCGCGCCGTCCATCAGGGCGGCGTTCATGTTGATGTCGGTATCCACGCTCACCCGCTTCAGGGCGGCGCCGCCGAGGTCCACCTGCATCACGCGGCCGTTCTGCCCCACCAGCAGGATATTGCCCTCAGGCCCGGCCACGCCGCCGAACAGCGGCTCGGTGTCGTCATGCTTCAGATGCACCCAGCCCGCGACTTCGCTCACCGGGTTCTGGTTGTTGCCGGCGTTTTCCGCATCGGATGCGGCGGCCTGCATCGCCGCCAGTTCCTTGGCGCTGAGCGGAGCCGCCCTGGCGACATCGGCGGCATAGAAGGCATTGCCGCGCAAACCGAAGATCAGCACCCCGGCCTTGCCGGTGGCCAGCGCGCCGAAGTACGACCCGGTGTAGGGCGACTTGAGCCGCGTCCAGTTCGCGCCCTTGTCGGCGGAACGCGCCAGGAAGCCGCGCTCGCCGGCCAGCAGCAGGCTGCCGTCGCCGAGCGTGACCAGGTTGTAGAGATTCGGTGAATCGGCGAACACGTCGCTGTTGACCGCGTCCCAGGTCTTGCCGCCGTCCGCGGTTTTCTTGAGCGTGCCGTTGGCACCGGCCAGCAGGCCGTTGTCGGCATCGAAGAACAGGACGTCGAAATAGGGCTTGCCCCAGGCCGCATCGAACTGCTGCAGCTTCCAGCTCTTGCCGCCGTCCTCACTGTCCAGGATGGTGCCGTCATAACCGACCGCCCAGCCGTGCGTGGCATCGAGGAAGCGCACGCGGGTCAGCGTCGTATCGGCCGGCGTCGGCACCTGCTGCCACTTGGCGCCGTCCGGCGAGACCAGGATGTTGCCGCGCTGCCCGACCGCCACCCAGCCGGAACCGGCGCGGGCCAGATCGAGCAGCAGGGATGTTGCCGCGCGCGGTGCCGGCTTGGCCGGCGTCGGCACCAGGGTGGTGTCGGCCCCGGTGTCGTCACTGCTGTCTTCGGTCTGGGAGAAAGCCGGCTGACAGAACATCAGCGCGACCCCCGCCGTCACCGCCAGCACAGTCCAACGGTTCATTCCACGCTTCATCGCACATGCTCTCCGCTAACGGGACGCGCTGCCTTGCTTCGGTTCACGCTGAAAAACAGCGCCATCGTCATACCGGCGAAAGCCGGTATCCAGAGCCCGGTGCGCTGCCCCGCAACCCTGGATACCGATCCGTCCCATCTCGGCGACGTGCCTTTCGACGGCGGGGCGTCCTTACTTGGTCTGCGACTTGTGATTCAGATTGTTCGGCGAGAAATAATCGTCCTTGAAGTCCACCTTGAAGTCGGAAATCTTGTCCTCGTTGGACAGGGCGGTGATGAAATAGCGGCCGCTCTGCAGGTCGTAGATGATTTCCGGAATGCCGGTGACGGTGGGCACGAAGGGCACGGTGATCAGCTGCGCTTCCTGCACCTTCCACAGTTGATCGCGGTTGTCATAGTCGTCCACCGCCGCGATGGCCCAGCTGTCCTCGTCAACATAGAAGGTGCGCCGCTTGAACTGGTGGCGCAGGCCGGCCTTCAGCGTGGCATCCACCACCCACACGCGATGCATCTCGTAGCGCGCCAGGTTCTGGTTGATGTGGCCCGGGCGGATGATGTCCTTGTACTTGATCAGCGGCGCATTGATCAGGAAGGAATCGTAGGCGATGTACATGTCCTTCTTGCCCAGCAGTTTCCAGTCGTAGCGGTCCAGCGCGCCGTTGAAGACGTCGACCTGGTCGTTGAACTGCTCGCCGTCGGTGCCGATATAGGGATTGTCATAACCCACGTCCGGTGCGCGGTTGACGCGGCCCAGGCCCGGGTTGTAGATCCAGGCGTCGCGGCCGCTGCCGCCGGCGCCGGAGCTTTCATGTACCAGGATCAGCTGGCCGGCGACGCGCGGCGGCGACAGCACCTCGGAGAGGTAGTACAGCAGGATCTTGGTGCCGGGATTGGCTTCCTTCAGGTTCGAGTATTTGAACTTCACGTCCTCGACCAGCTTGGTGATCTTGTAAGAGCCGTCCTGCTTGACGATGGCCTGGTTGTTGTAGCGCCGCACCGCGGACCCGCGATAGCGCATCTTGTGGTTCCACAGCACCTCGGCGCCGGTCTTGGGGATCGGGAAGGGGAAGCCGAGCACGGCGCCCTCGACATCGTCGGTGCCCTTGAGGCTGGCGCTGGTGGCGTTCTTGATGGTGGCCTGGTTGATCTGGTCCGGGAAGAAGGCGCTGCGCACCGTCGGATACACGATCATCTTGTAGTCCGGGTACTTGGCGAACATCGCCTTCTGTCCCGCGGTCAGATGGTCGCCGTACTTGGCCAGGTTGTCCTTGGTGATGATGAACTGCGGCGCCTCGAACTTGCCGCCGCCGCCGATCTGGTCACGCTGCCGCTTGGCCAGTGCCTGCAGGTTGCCGTCGGCGGGGAAGCCCGGCACCTGCTTGGCCGCAGCCTGCTGATCGGCGCTCAGCTCGGAGACGCTCTTGGGCAGCTTGGCCAGAATCGTGTCGATCTGCTTGGAGATGGCGGGGTAGTCGGCCAGCGTGAAGCTGTCCAGGTACTTGAGCAGGGCGTCGAAATCGCCCGGGCTCTTGGTGCGCACGATCTCGAACTGCTGGCGCAGGATTTCCAGGCTTTGCGGCGTCTGCGTCTTGATGCTGTCGTCGAAGTTCTTGCCGCCGACCCATGCCGGGATGGTGCCGTCGCTGTTGCCCGCCGCGATGGCGCCCACCGCCGTCAGGTCCTTGCCCAGCCGCGCCGCCTCGGCCGCCGTGGCCGTGGCGTACGCCGCCGAGGACAGGGCAAGGCAGGCCGTACCGGCCGCCAGTGCCAACCATTGTCTGCTGTTCATGCCTGCTTTCTCCTGTCTGCCGCTCGAAATCCGATTAGAAGGTGTACGAAATCGCCATGCCGATGACGTCGCGGTCGCGCTGCGTGTTGACGGTGCCGCCGCCGGTGGAGCCCTGATAGAACACCTGGCCGCTCCACTGCTGGCCGCTCTCGACAACAGTACCGACCACATAGGTCTTGGTGCCGGCGATGAAGTTCTGCACCGGCTGCGGCGAGATGCCGGAGATGTCCTGCTGCCATTGCAGCGAGGGCTTGAAGTTCAGGTCCCAGAACAGGTTGTCGTACTCGAACTGCGCCAGCATGCGGTAGCCCCAGGCGAAGCTGGAAGCGAAGCCGGACTTCTGTTGCGTAGGATTTAGGCGCCGCGCATCGGCCTGGCCGCCGTTGCCGGTACCGTCGGCGCCCGGGCTGGCGTGGGTGTCGTTGTTGTCGCCGCCTTCCAATTGCAGCCGGCTGCGATTGGGCATGTTCCAGATATGGGTGAAGCCCACTTCGGTGAGGATCAGGATCTGGTCGGCGCCGATGGGGTTGTCGCTGCTGCCGATGGCGCGGATACCGGTCAGGTCGAGCTGGTCCACCACCATGCGCTCGTAGCCGTGGATGATCTGGTTGGGCTGGGTGGTGAAGCCGCGGTAGCTTTCCAGATAATCGGGCACCGCGGAGCGCGCGCTCGGGATGGTCACGCCGCCCTGGCCAACCGCGCCGAGGATCGCCGGCAAGCCGTTGAGCAGGGCGGTGGCGTCCTGTAGCAGCAGGGTGGGGTTGGTCACCGGCAGATTGCCCACCACCTGGCCCAGGGAGGCGACGGTCTGCTGGATGGTGGCGGCGTTGAGACCCAGATTCAGATCTTTCTTCGGAAACGCGGGCTGCAGGCCGGCGAAGATCAGGTCGCTCACATCCACCTGCACCGGCATGTTGGGACGGATCGAGTATTCGCCCGCCAGCGACCACTTGCCGATGTTGGTATTGAAGCTGGTGCCGAACATCTGGATGTCTTCCGGGTACTCGGCGAAGATCTTCAAGGTGTCGATCGGCAGCGGCTCCTTGCCGGATGCCGGATTGAGGCCGATGAAGCCGTTGCAGGAGACGAAGGCGTCGACGAAGCTGGTCGAGTCCGACATGCAGGACTGGTCGGTGGCGATGGCGCTCAGGTAGGGCAGCTGGCTGTGGTAGTTGAGCGCGTAGAAGCTGATCTCGGTGCCGCCGTTGAGGTCCGCCGCGTAATAGGTCAGCTTGCCGCCGAACTGACCCTGCTTGCGTGGCTGGCCGTACTTCTCGTTCAGCACCTGGGCGGTGAGCGAGGTATTGGAGATGGCATTGCCGGGGAAAGGCAGGCGCGCCTGGCCCAGCGGATCCTCATGGAACTGGCCCAGCGAGACCAGCGCCGTGTTGGACTTGAGCACGTCGAGGAAGGAATAGAAGCTGCCGTTCGGCTCCGGGATCGCCTTCTCCCAGCTCAGCTCATAGACCAGATCCAGCGACAGATTATCGACCAGCTGCGTGCCGAGCAGGACCGCCGGGGTGGGGCGGAAATACTCGTTGATCGGCGTGCCCGGCTGGTGCAGCAGCACCGAGCTGGGCGGGTTGATCTGGCTGATGCTGTTGAGCGCGTTGAAGGTCGATTCGCCCCAGCGGATGTGCTGGTAGCCGACGCTGGCCGAGAAGTCATGGTCGATGACGTTGAATTTGCCGGTGACGAAGGCATCCTTCAACTGCCAGTCCTGGCCCAGCTGGTGCGCCACGGCAGGGTCGCGGATGGTGGTCGACGGCTGGAAGGTGGTGTCCGGGTGATACTCGTTCTTGCTGTAGTTCACCGGGTCGAAGAAGCCGAAGGCGCTGAGCTTGAGCGTGACCTCCTTCCACGACAACGTGAAATCCTCGCTCAGCTTGGATACCCCGGAAACCAGTCCCCAGCGCCGGTAGTTGAGATCGCCGTTGTCCTTGTTGGCGCCGAAGTAGGCGCCGGGCGCGTTGACCAGCTTCTGGTTCTGCGAGGTATCCCCGGAAAAGGAGATGCAGTCGCTGGCACCGCACAGATTGGGGTTCAGATTGAGCTTGCCGATCAGGCTGGCATCGGGGTTCTCGGTGCGTACCGCCGCGCCGAACGACAGGCGGCTCTTGACGTTGCCGGTGAAATCCCCGAATTCGAAATCCTGGGCCACGGCCCCGCCGCTGACGGCCAGGGTGCCAAGCACGATCCAGCGCAGACGCAGTCTCCGCATTGCTTTCTCCTCCCGCATGACCCACGGCTTTTTTTCTGGCTCGGGCGCCCCGCCGTAGCGGGACGCTGGGCTTGCCAGTGCCTTGTTTGGAACGATCATAGCGCCAATTACTGTCCCGACGCATGAAACATTGTTCAATGTTACATCATAAAATGGCAATGTCATCCGCCCCACAGCCTTGCGCTTCATGGCTGCGGGTCCGGTTCAAGCGTGCGCGGCCGGCTTGGCCAGCGCGCGCAGGGATTCGGTCAGGCGCGCCACCACCTTTGGGCCTTGCGACTCGGCCACGCGGGCGGCGCGGGCCTGGCCGGCGTTGTCCATCAGGGCGACCAGGGGCAGCAGTTGCGTCCACAGGTCGGCGGAGTGGGCCGCCTGGATGAAAGCGGTCAGCACCGCCTCGTTCTGCAACGCCGGCATATTGATCAGGCGGCGCTGGCTGTCGCCGTCCATCAGCGACACCAGCTGCAATAGCTGATGCCATAGTTCAGCCGATTCGGCGGCCTGGATGATGGCAACCAGCACGGCCTCGTTCTGCAGCGCCGGCAGGTTGATCAGGCGCCGCTGGCTGTCGCCGTTCATCAGCGACACCACCGGCAGCATCGCCGGCCACAACTCCTGCGCCTGGGTGCTCTCGATCATCCGCACGATGGCGGATTCCTCCAGCTCGGCCGCCAGGTTCGCCATCTGCTTCCGCTGGGGTTCCTCGATGCTGTTGATCATGGCCAGGGCTTCCGGCCACAGCTCGGCGTCGCCGCCGGCGGCCACCCGCACGATATTGAGCAGCCGCTCGCGCGGCAGCAGGTCGAGGATGTCGCTGAGGCGCTGCTTGTCCTCGACGAAGAAGCCGATGCGCAGCAGGGCCTCGTCGTCGTCCAGGTCTTCCATGGTGGCGCGGATGGCGTGGTCGTCGAGGCAGTCGACGAAACGGGCCATGGTGATGTATTCCTCCCGCCGCGCCAGCTCGCGCGACACCTCGACCACCCGGTCCACCGGCATCGCGGCGATCACGTCCCGGGCCGAGCGTGGATCCAGTTCGAGGCACAGGTCGGCGAGGAAGCCGGTCTTGAGGCGCCTGGAAATTTCCACCGCCCGCTCCGGCGGCAGCAGGCCGGTGGTGCGGGCGCACAGCAGCGGCCCGATGGCCTTCTCGGCGATGAGCGCGATCAGCGGCGCCGGCAGCAGCTTGGTGGTGGCGGCGACACGCTGGAACAGCTTGCGGTCGGCGTCGAACAGGGCGGCGCTGGCCTGCTCGCGCAGGCGGCGGATCACCTCCGCATCGAGCTTGTGCAGGTATTCAAGCTGGCTCGGCGGCGCGCCGAGGACACGGGCCAGCTTGAGGACTTCGGCGCGTTGGGCGAGCGTGCTCATCAGGGCAGCAGGATCTTGCGGACCGGCCCGCGCAGCAGCATCGGGATATGCCCCAAGGCGCTTTCGAACGCCCGTTGCAGTTGCTCCTGCTGGGCACGGCGGGCACGCCGCAGCGACTGGGTGAGGCTCTCGATCTCGGCCGCGCTCAGGGCCGCGAGATCGGGCGGAGACTTGCCGCCCAATTCCTTCGCCAGCGCCGCCAGCTGCTTTTCGCTCACTACTCCTCCCACGTGGTCATGCCCTGGGCCGGCACGATAGCGGCGGCCGTACGTGCGGCCACCTGATCCTGTTCTAGGTGTGGCGAGACTATCGGTGCGGCCGGCCGCTGGCATTGACTGCACACGCCGCGTGCGCTGTCATTTGGGCCTATCGAATTATTGAACGAACGGGATGTTCACGCCTGCCCAGGACTTATGCCGGCTTTCCCGGACGAGCCAGCCGCAGCTGTCGCGCGATCAGGAACAGCGGCACCATCACGCTCACCGCCACCATGATCGACAGCAGGATGTAGACCCAGACATGGCGGATACCCAGCCGCCGCGCCTCCACCAGCATGAAGGTGAACACCGCCAGGCAGACGAACAGGATGTCGTTGGCCAGCGAGGCCGCCGCCGGATTGGCGTAGGCCATGCGGATGAAGCCCAGTGCACCGCCGTTGCCCGGCAGCGCGAAAAACTCGAGGTTGTGCGACCAGGTCGCGAGCAGGGCGCCCACGGCGAGTGCGGCATAGAAAACGATCAGCGATCTGTCGGTGCCGCTCATTTCTATACTCCTCGTTATTCCGCTGGAGAATTCAGCTCAAGCCGTGCCTTCCAGGATCAGCCGCGCCACTTCGGGCGGATCGTCCCACATCGGCACATGCCCCCAGCCCTTGGGCCGCAGCCAGCGGGTGTGGGGCGGCAGTTCGTCGCGCTGCTGGCAGGTGCGCGTCAGCAGCCAATCACGCGTGCCGAAGGCCACGGTCACCGGCACGTCGATCCCGGCGCAGCCGCTGACCGGGACCAGGGAGCTGAAGGTCTCGTCGAAGGCAGTAGCGGCACTGAACGTCTGCGCCGCCCCCACTGCTTCCTCGACCGTCATGCGGCCGCAACGCGAGGACATCGGCACCGCCATCAGCAGCGTGCGCAGCGGCCTGATGCGCATCAGCGCCAGGCTCAGCCGCGGGAAGATGCGCAGGTTCCAGCGCAACAGGGCAAAAATCATCTTCAGCCGTGGCGGCGTCTCTCCGTGCCACAAGCCGCCGGGCGACAGCGCCACCACGCTGCGCGCCAGCCCCTGTCGCGCCGCCTCCAGGGCCAGCATCCCGCCCATGGAGTTGCCGGCGATATCAACCGGCTCTTCGATACCCAGCTGCCGTAGCGTCTCGAACAGTGCGGCAATCAAATTCGTTTGATTGGGCACCGTGCCCGCCGGCAGCGGCGGCGTCAGCCCGAAGCCGGCCACGTCGAAGGCCAGGACCCGCCGCTCTTCCGCCAGCATGGCCAGCACCGGCTTCCAGGCGGCATGCGACATGCCGATGCCATGCAGCAGGACTAGCGGCCGGCCGCTGCCCTGGTCGACGTGATGCCAGGCCATCGCGGTATTCATCGCAGTTCGGCCGAAGTCTTGCCCAGCAGGCGCCGCGCCACGATCAACAACTGGATCTGCTGCGTGCCCTCGAAGATGTCGAGGATCTTGGCGTCGCGCGCCCACTTCTCCAGCAGCTCGTTCTCGGCATAGCCGATGCTGCCGCACAGCTCCACGCATTTCAGCGCGATATCGACGCAACTGCGCCCGGCCTTGGCCTTGGCCATCGAGGCCTGCAGCGAATTCGGCTTGCGGTTGTCCGCCATCCAGGCCGCCTGCATGGTCAGCAGCCGCGCCGCCTCATAGTCCGCTTCCATCTTCAGGAACTCGGCGACAGCGGCATGCTGGGTCAGGGCAGGGCGGTCATAGTCGATCTTCACCCCGGCCTGTTCCAGGATCTTGCGGGTTTCCTCCAGGCAGGCGCGGGCCACGCCTACCGCCATGCCGGCCACCAGCGGCCGGGTATTGTCGAAGGTCTGCATCACGCCGCCGAAACCCTTCTC
Organism: Nevskia sp.; assembly: GCA_028291705.1. Taxonomy (GTDB): domain Bacteria; phylum Pseudomonadota; class Gammaproteobacteria; order Nevskiales; family Nevskiaceae; genus Nevskia. The sequence goes on along the minus strand of JAQGNS010000535.1, from coordinate 1,268 downwards.
GACGTCGATCTTCGGATCGCCCAGCAGGTTGGCCCTGGGCACGCGGCAGTTCACCAGCGCGAACTGCGCGGTGTCGGAGGCGCGGATGCCGAGCTTGTGCTCCAGCCGCACCAGCTCGAAGCCCGGCGTATTCTTCTCCACCACGAAGGACTTGATGGCGGCGCGGCCGGCCGCCTTGTCCAGCGTTGCCCACACCACCACCAACTCGGCGCGCTCGCCGGAGGTGACGAAGATCTTCTCGCCATTGAGCACATAGTCGTCGCCGTCGAGACGCGCGGAGGTGCGGATTGCCGCCGAGTCCGAGCCGCAGTGCGGTTCGGTGATCGCCATCGCCGCCCAGCGTCCCTTGAAGCGCTCCAGCTGCTCGTCGTTGGCCACCGAGGCGATAGCCGAATTGCCCAGGCCCTGGCGCGGCATGCTCAGCAGCAGGCCCACATCGCCCCAGCACAGCTCCATCACGCCGAGCACGGTGGAGAGATTGCTGCTGTTGCGGTTGCCGGTCTCGCTGTCCTTGCTGTCGCGGCGCACGCCGGCGGCACCGGCCCCGCCGTTGCCGCCGGCCGAGTTCATGCCGTCGAGCAGGGCGGCGAGCATGTCCAGCTCTTTCGGATAACTGTGTTCGGCCAGGTCGTACTTGCGTGAATTGGGGCGGAAGATCTCCGCCGCCACCTGGTGCGCCTGGTTGACCAGGGCGGAGAACTTCTTCGGATTTTCGAGATTGATCATGTTGGCATTCTCAGACGAGCACCACGCCTTCCATCAGTCCCGCCGCGCGCAGATCGCGATACCAGCGTTCCACCGGGTGCTCCTTGACGTAGCCATGGCCGCCCAGCAATTGCACGCCATCGTTGCCGATGGCCATGCCCTTGTCGGCGCATAGGCGCCGCGCCAACGCCGTCTCGCGCGAGAAGGGCAGTCCGCGCTCGGCACGTCCGGCGGCGCGCCAGGTGAGCAGGCGCATGCTTTCCAGTTCGATGGCGATGTTTGCGACATTGAAAGCAACCGCCTGGCGATGGCTGATCGGCTCGCCGAAGGCGACACGCTCGTTGACATAAGGAATGACGTAATCCAGCACCGCCTGCGCCGTCCCGGTGGCCAGCGCGCACCAGCCCAGCCGGGCAAGGTTGATGCAGTCCGTATAGACACTCGCCTCGGCATCGCTGAGCAAGGCCGAAGCCGGCAGCCGCACGTTGTCCAGAATCAGCCTTCCGGTGGAAGCGGCACGCAGCCCCATCGCCGGCTCCGACTCGATCGACACGCCCTGCGTG
>JAQGNS010000431.1 GCA_028291705.1 Nevskia sp. | reverse complement strand
CGCAACCGCAGGCTGCCCCTGATCTAGGCGATTAGCAATGATGTCACGTCTGGCAATAGGAATTTCGTTCATAAATGGATGTTATCATGCACAAACAAGAATGTAAACGTGCACGTTCTTACACGTTAGATATATGGAGTACGCTGATGAACAGATTGAGTGGACGAAGTATGAAGACGCTGGCAGAGGTAACAGGACATAGACCGCTTGCCTTGGCGGGGTCGAGACTGCGTATCAGGCTCGACGCGAACCCCGCGAGCCCGGCACGTCGGGCCACGCCACCCAAGCTTCTCAACGAAAGTCTCGCCATGATCCAGCACACCCCATCGTCCGCCCCCGACCATCCGCACCGCAATGCCCGGAGTGCGCCATGAAGGCGCTGGTGTATCACGGCCCCGCCGAAATCGCTTGGGAAGACCATCCCAAGCCGGTCCTGGTCGATGCCGGCGACGCCATAGTTCGCATGCTCAAGACCACCATCTGCGGCACCGACCTGCACATCCTGAAGGGCGAGGTGCCGACCTGCACCCCGGGCCGCGTGCTCGGCCATGAGGGCGTCGGCGTGATCGAGTCGGTCGGCCCGGGGGTCACGACGCTGCGGCCCGACGACCATGTGCTCATCTCGTGCATATCGAGTTGCGGCAAATGCGAGTATTGCCGGCGCGGCATGTTCTCCCATTGCGCCACCGGCGGCTGGATACTCGGTAACACCATCGATGGCACCCAGGCCGAGTACGTCCGCATCCCGCACGCCGAAACCAGCCTCTATCCGATCCCGGCCGGCACCGACGAGGGGGCGATGGTCATGCTCAGCGATATCCTGCCGACCGGCTTCGAATGCGGCGTGTTGAGCGGCAAGGTGGCGCCAGGATCGTCGGTCGCCATCGTCGGCGGCGGGCCGATCGGGCTGGCCGCCTTGCTGACGGCCCAGCTGTATTCGCCGGCCACGATCATCGTTATCGACCTCGACGAAGGGAGGCTGGCGGTGGCCCGGCAGTTCGGCGCCAACCACACCCTCAACAGCGCCGCCGGCGACACCGCGGCAAAAGTGCTGGCCCTGACCGAAGGGCGGGGCGTCGACACCGCGATCGAAGCGGCCGGCGTGCCGGCCACCTTCCTGCTGTGCCAGGACATCGTCGCACCGGGCGGCATCGTGGCCAACATCGGGGTGCACGGCAAGCCGGTCGAGCTGCACCTCGAAAAGCTGTGGTCGCAGAACATCGCCATCACCACGCGGCTGGTCGATACGGTGTCGACGCCAATGCTGCTCAAGACGGTCGTCGCCGGCACCATCGATCCGCTGCGTCTGATTACCCACCGCTTCAAGTTCGACCGCATGCTCGCCGCCTACGACACCTTCGGCCGCGCCGCCGACACCGGCGCGCTGAAGGTCATCATCGAAACCTGACCGCTGCCGGTCAGCCGGAGGCGTCCATCGACGCCTCCGGCCGCAACAGGCGCCGGCTGTGGCGCATGATCATCTCGTCTTCGTCGGTGGCGATGACCCATGCGGTCGCCGCGCTGCCGGCGCGCGTGATGCAGGGACCGTGGGCGGCGTTGGCCGCCGCATCAACAGTGACGCCCAGCCAGGCCGCACCCTCGCAGACGCGCTGGCGGATCCGCGCGGCGTGTTCGCCGATACCGCCGGTGAACACCAGCGCATCGAGCCCGCCCAGCGCTGCCGCCAGCGAGCCGAGTTCGCGCCCGATGCGGTAGACGAACAGGTCGACCGCTTCCTTCGCCGCCGGCGCGTCGCTACCCTCCAGAGTTTGCATGTCGGCGCTGATGCCTGATACGCCGAGCAGGCCGCTGTCGTGGTACAGCAGGTCGGAAACGGCGGCCACGCTCAGGCCTTTTTCCTGCAGCAGGTAGAGCACCGCTCCGGGATCGATGGCGCCGCAGCGGGTGCCCATCATCAGGCCGTCGAGCGGCGTCAGGCTCATGGTCGTGGCGACACTGCGGCCGTCCAGCAGCGCGCACATGCTGGCGCCGGCGCCGAGGTGGGCGATCACCACTCGTCCGCCCGCCGTCCATGGGCCGAGCAGCGCGGGCAGCCGGGACGCGATGTATTCGTAGGACAGCCCATGGAAGCCATAGCGGCGCAAGCCCTCGTCATGCAGGGCGCGGGGCAGGGCGAAACTGCTCTCCACCAGCGGCAGGGTGTGGTGGAAAGCGGTGTCGAAGCAGGCGATCTGCGGCAGCGTGGGATGGCTGCGGGTGAGCGCCGTGATGGCGGCCAGCGCGTGCGGCTGGTGCAGCGGGGCCAGCGGGATCAGCCGCTGCAGTTCGAGCAGAACGGCGCCGTCGATGACCACCGGCGCGTTGTAGCGCGCGCCGCCATGCACGACCCGGTGGGCGGCGGCCCGCAGCGGAGCGTCGGGAAAAGCCTCGCCGATCCAGGCCAGCAGCAACAGCGGCCAATCCGCCGCATCGCCGCCGGCGGGCAGTTGACGTTGCAGCAGCTGACCATCGTCGGCGTCAACCGCCTTCATCGTCACGCCGTCCCCATGCACCGCCACCTGGCCGCGGCACAGCAAAGCGACCGGGCCGTCACCGTCGCCGTCACGCTCATTGTCACACTCATTTTCACGATAGAGCGAGAACTTCAGGCTCGATGATCCGGCGTTCAGCACCAGAACGGCGCCGCTCATGGCGCTCACGAAGGCTCCCCTTTATGACGACGCACCAGCAGCAGGGCGATGGCGCAGGAACCAAGCCGCGCCAGCGTCGGATCGGCGCGCGAGGTCAATATCACCGGCACGCGGGCGCCCAGCACGATGCCGGCCATCTGCGCGCCAGCCAGGTATTCGAGCTGCTTGGCCAGCATGTTACCGGCCTCGACATCCGGCACCAGCAGGATGTCGGCATGGCCGGCCACCGGCGAGATAATCCCCTTGATCAGCGCCGCCTCCGCGGACACCGCGTTGTCGAAGGCCAGCGGGCCATCCAGCACGGCGCCGGTGATCTGGCCGCGCTCGGCCATCTTGCACAGCGCGGCCGCGTCCAGCGTCGACGGCATGGCGGGGTTGACCGTCTCGACCGCGCACAGCACCGCCATGCGCGGCCGCGCGATCCCCAGCGCGTGGGCCAGGTCGATGGCGTTCTGCGCGATGTCGCGCTTGGCCGCCAGGTCGGGCGTCACGTTGAGGGCGGCGTCGGTGATGAACAGCGGACGCGGATAGCCTGGCGCGTCGATGGCGAACACGTGGCTCATCCGCCGGCCCGTGCGCAGCCGCGCTTCGGGCATCAACACTGCCCGCATCAATTCATCCGTATGCAAGGTTCCCTTCATCAGCGCCTCGACCTTGCCGTCGCCGGCCATAACGGCCGCCGCTTCGGCCGCCGCCTCGCTGTGCTCGACGTCGACGATCTCGATGCCGGCCAGCTCGAATCCTCCCGCGGCCGCCGCCGCGACAATTTTATGCTTCGGCCCCACCAGCACCGGCACGATCAGCCCCAGTTTGGCCGCTTCGACCGCCGCCCCCAGCGCCGCCGCATCGACCGGATGCACGACGGCCGTGCGCAGCGGCGCCATGCCGGCCGTCATGGCGATCAGCTTGCGGTAGCCGCCGCCGGCCTGGTGCACTTCCGCTTGCGGCAGGCTGACGCTTTCGCGGGTGATTTTTTCGCGCGGCGCAATCACCACGGCGCTGCCGGCGATGACGGTTTCGCGGCGCTGGTTGACGACCGTGCACGCCAGGCGCACGCTGCCAAGCAGCGGGTCCTTGGCCTCGACCGCCACCGTCACGTCGACCGTGTCGCCGACCGCCACCGGGGCCAGGAAATCGAGCGACTGATGAAGCAGGATGGTGCCGGGGCCAGGCAGCTGGGTGCCGAGTAACGTGGAGATCAGCGCGCCGCCCCACATGCCGTGGGCGACGATCTGGTGGAAGCGGTCGCCGGCGGCGTAGGCCGCGTCGACATTGGCCGGATTGACGTCGCCCGACATGATGGCGAACAGCTCGATGTCGTGCGCGCTCAGGGTTCGGCTCAGCGTGGCGCTGTCGCCCGCCTTGATTTCCGCAAACGGGTGATTGATCAGCAGTGTCATCGGATTCCTGTTGCTTGTGCGGCGCTCACAGATGGCGCACCGTTGGCGGCACCGCATGCCGACCGGGAGTGGTCTCGTAGCCTTGCAATATCTTGATGTAGTTGGCACGCTGGTAGTCCTCGGGACGGGCGATGTTGCGCTGGCTGAGCATGCCGCGTATGCGGTCGAGGTCGTGCATGTCGCGGCTGTCGAGCCATGCGGCCAGGCCGTCGACCAAGGTGCGCAGGTGGCCGGGGCCATGCTCCAGCAGGGCCGACGTCATCATCACGACATCGGCGCCGGCCAGCAGGTACTGCACCACGTCGTCGGTGGTGTGCACGCCGGTGGTGGCCGCCAGCGAGGCGTTGATGCGGCCGTGCAGGATGGCCATCCACATCAGCGGCAGCCGCATCTCCGACGAACGGCTCAGCTCCAGGTTGTTGCGGATACTGAGGCGGGCGGTGTCGATGTCAGGCTGGTAAAAACGGTTGAACAGCACCAGCGCGTTGGCGCCGGCCGCCGCCAGTTCGAGCGCGAAGTGTCCCGGCGCGCTGAAATAGGGACTGAGCTTGACCGCGATCGGGATCGCCACCCGCTGGCGCACCGCGTGCACGATGTTCAGGTAGCGCTGCTCGATGTCGCGCCCGCTCAGCGACAGGTCGGAGGCGATGAAGTAAATATTCAGCTCCAGCGCGCTGGCGCCGGCGTCTTCGATCTGGCGCGCATAGTCGGTCCAGCTCGCTTCGGTTGCGCCGTTCAGGCTGGCGATGACGGGAATCTCCAATTTGCTGCTGGCGCAGCGCACCAGGTCGAGATACTGGTAGGCCTGCAACTGGTATTCGTCCGGCTCCGGCAAATAGCTGCGCGCCTCCGGCGAGCTGGCGGCGCCAGCGATGCTGATGGCATTGTGGCGTCGCGTCTCCGCTTCGATCTGTTCGGCGAACAGCGACGGCAGCACCACGGCCCCGGCGCCGGCGTCCTGCAGCGCCAGCAGTTGGGGCAGTTCTCCGGTCAGCGGCGAGGCCGACGCCACCAGCGGCGAGCGCAGCTGCAAGCCCATGTAGTTCGTGCTCAGGTCCATGTCAAACTCCTTGTCGGGCATAACGCCCCGTGGTGTCGCTCGCCAGGTCTTCGTACTGGCGATATTTTTCGGTGACGGCGGTCTGGGCGGCTGCCATCAATTCGGCCGCCGCGCGCGGCTCGCTGCGCGCCAGCGAGGTGTAGCGGATCTCGTTGCCGGCGTAGCGCTGGAACGGCACCGACGGGCGCGGGGAGTCGAGGCGGAACGGATTGCGGCCGGCTTCGCCCATCTCGGGACTGAAGCGCAGCAGCGGCCAGTAGCCGCAGGCCACCGCGAGGTCTTGCTGCTGCATCCCCAGGCGCATGTCGATGCCGTGCGCGATGCAATGGCTGTAGGCCAGGATGATGGAAGGGCCGGGATAGGCCTCGGCCTCGCGGAAAGCCTGCAACGTCTGCTGTGGATTGGCGCCCATCGCCACCTGCGCCACGTAGACGTTGCCGTAGGCGGCCTGCAGCGCCAGGTCCTTGCGCGCGGTGCGCTTGCCGGCGCTGGCGAACTTGGCCACCGCGCCGAGCGGCGTCGCCTTCGAGGCCTGGCCGCCGGTGTTGGAATAGACTTCGGTATCGAGCACCAGGATGTTGACGTCGCGCCCGCTGGCCAGCACGTGATCGAGGCCGCCGGAGTCGATGTCGTAGGCCCAGCCGTCGCCGCCGACCAGCCAGATGCTGCGGCGGACCAGGTGGTCGATCACCGACAGCAGGTCGCGCGCCGGCTCGCTGTCGATGGCCAGCAGCGCGGTCTTGAGCAGCGCCACCCGGGTGCGCTGGGCGCGTATGCCGGATTCGTCGATCTGAACCGCGTCGAGAATGGCCTGGGCCAGTGGCGCGCCAACTGTGGCGGACAGCGCTTGCAGCAGCGCGCGCGCCAGCGCCAGGTGCTTGTCGGCGGCCAGGCGGAAGCCGAGGCCGAATTCGGCGTTGTCCTCGAACAGGGAATTCGACCAGGCCGGCCCGCGTCCCTCGCTGTTTTTCGACCACGGGGTGACCGGCAGGTTGCCGCCGTAGATCGACGAGCAGCCGGTGGCGTTGGCGATCATCGCGCGGTCGCCGAACAGTTGCGACAGCAGCTTGATGTAAGGCGTTTCGCCACAGCCGGCGCAGGCGCCGGAGAACTCGAAGGTCGGCTCGAGGAACTGGACGCCGCTCACTTTCGAAAAATTCACGTAGGCGCGGTCGTTGACCGGCAGGTGCTCGAAGAAGGCGATGCTGGCCCGTTCGCCCTCCAGCAGCGGCGCCTTGTCGCGCAGGTTGATCGCTTTCAGGCCAGGCACCACCGGGCTGGTGGCGGGGCAGGCTTCGACGCACAGGCCGCAGCCGGTGCAGTCCTCTACATACGATTGCAGCGTGAAGCGGGTTTCCGGATAGCCGCGGGCGTTGACCGGCGCCGATTTGAAGGCGGCTGGCGCGCCGTCCAGCAAATCCTCGTGGTAGTAGCGGGCGCGGATCACGCTGTGAGGGCATACCAGGCTGCATTCGCCGCACTGGATGCACAAGTCGGTCTCCCACACCGGAACGAAGTCCGAGATGTTGCGCTTTTCGTATTTCGCGGTGGCGCTTGGATAGGTGCCGTCGACCGGCATGGCGCTGACCGGCAACTGGTCGCCGCGTCCCTGTAAGGCGATGCCGATAAATTTGCGCACAAAGGCCGGCGCCGTGGCCGGAATAATCGGCGCGATGACGACGTCGCCGCTGACTCTTGGGGGCAGCGGCACCGCGTGGAGCCGGGCCAGCGCGCCGTCGACGGCGGCAAAATTGGCCTCGACCACGGCGTCGCCCTTGCGCGCGTAGCTCACCGAGATCGAATGCTTGATGCGCTCGATGGCTTCCTCGCGCGGCAGCACGCCGCACAGCGCGAAGAAGCAGGTTTGCAGGATGGTGTTGGTCAACCCCGGCAGGCCGGCTTCACGCGCGGCGCTGGAGGCGTCGATGACGTGCAGTTGCAGGCGCTTGTCGAGGATCTGCTGCTGCACCGGGCGCGGAAAATTCTCCCATACCGCCTCCGGCCCGTGCACGGTGTTGAGCAAAAAGATGGCGCCCGGCGCGGCCACCGCCAGCACGTCTTGCCGCTGCAAAAAGTGAAACTGGTGGCAGGCGACGAAGCCGGCGCTGTCGATCAGGTAGGGCGCGTGGATCGGCAGGGCGCCAAAACGCAGGTGCGACACCGTCTGCGCGCCCGACTTGTGCGAATCGTAGACAAAATAGGCTTGCGCATAGCGGTCGGCATCCTCGCCGAGTATCTTGGCGGTGTTCTTGTTGGCGCCCACGGTGCCGTCCGCGCCGAGGCCGTAGAACACGGCCCTCACTTCATCGGCGGTGTCGAGCGAAAAGCTGGCGTCAGGCGCCAGGCTGCTGTGCGAGACGTCGTCGTCGATACCGACCGTGTAGCTGTTTTTCGGTTGGTCCGCTCTCAGTTCATCGAATACCGCCTTGGCCATGGCCGGGCTGAAATTCTTCGAACCGAGGCCGTAGCGCCCGCCGGTGACCAGCGGCATGGTTGCGCGCTCGCCCCGTCCGACGGCGTGGGCCAGCGTGGCGATGACGTCGGTGTAGAGCGGCTCGCCCGAGGCGCCGGGTTCCTTGGCCTGTTCCAGCACGCTCAAGCGCGTGCAGGTGGCGGGCAGGGCGGCCAGCAGGTGGGCGGCGGAAAACGGCCGGAACAAACGCACCTGCAGCACGCCGACCGATTCGCCGCGGGCCGCCAGCATTTTCGCCACGGCGGACGCGGTCTCGCCGCCCGAGCCCATCAGCACCACCACGCGCTGCGCGTCAGGCGCGCCGCTATAGTCGAACAGCCGGTACTGGCGCCCGGTCAGCGCGGCGAAGCGGTCCATCATCTGCTGCACGATGGCTGGCAGCGCCTGGTAATACGGAGTCACGCTTTCGCGGGCCTGGAAGAAGGTGTCTGGATTGTGGGCCGTGCCCCGGATGAACGGCGCCTCGGGATTGAGGGCGCGGGCGCGGTGGGCGCGTACCAGCTCGTCGTCGATCATGGCGCGGATGTGCTGGTCCGACACCAGGTCGATCGTATTGAGCTCGTGCGACGTGCGAAAGCCATCGAAGAAGTGCAGGAAAGGGATGCGGCTGTGCAGCGTCGCGGCCTGGGCGATCAGCGCGAAGTCGTGCGCCTCCTGCACCGAGGCCGAGGACAGCAGCGCGAAGCCGCAGCCGCGCACCGCCATCACGTCGGTATGGTCGCCGAAGATCGACAGAGCCTGGGTGGCCACCGCGCGCGCGGCGACGTGGAACACGGTGCAGGTCAGTTCGCCGGCGATCTTGAACATATTCGGCAGCATCAGCAGCAGGCCCTGCGATGAGGTGAACGTGGTGGTCAGGGCGCCGGCCTGCAGCGCGCCATGCACGGCGCCGGCGGCGCCGCCTTCGCTTTGCATTTCCTGCACCACCGGGATGTTGCCCCAGATATTGGCGACGCCTTTGGCCGACCACTCGTCGGCCAGTTCGGCCATGGTCGAAGACGGCGTGATCGGGAAGATGGCGCAGACCTCGTTGACGCGGTAGGCGATGTGGGCGACGGCCGCGTTGCCGTCGATGGTGATGCGGGGGCTCATGGGGTCACCTCGGCGACGATGGGTTTGGCGGCAGGTTCGGCCACAGGTTCGGGAACCATCTGCATCGCATGGCACGGACACTGGTCGACGCAGATCGTGCAGCCGGTGCAGGCGTTCAGCAGGATCCGGTAGCCGAGCCGGGGGCCGAGTTTTTCGATGGCGTCTTCGGGACAGGCGGCGTAGCAGTTGTCGCACTCGAAGCAGTTGCCGCACGAGAGGCAGCGCTGGGCCTCACGCTGCGCGCTGGCCTGGCTCAGTCCCGCCATCACCTCGTCGAAGCCGGCGACGCGCCGGGCGGCGGCCAGTTCGGCTTGCGATGCACGGGCGGCGTCGGCGTAGATCGGCAGGTTCAGCATGTCGAAGGTAGCGGTGGCGGCGGCGGGCTTTGGCGGTGGCCGGACGCCTCCGCCCAGCCAGGCGTCGATGTAGCCGGCGGCGCGCCGGCCGTGGCCGGTGGCCACGGTCACGGTACGCTCGCCCGGCACCAGGTCGCCGCCGGCGAAAACGCCTGGCGCGCCGGTCATGAGTGTGGCATCGACCGCGACGCTGCCGTCGGACCGGAACATGACGCCGTCCAGCGCGTGCAAAAAGCCGCTGTCGGCCTGCTGTCCGAGCGCCAGCACCACGGCGTCGGCCTTCAGGGTTTCGAACTGGCCGGTCGGTTGCGGCTTGCCGTTTGCATCGAGGGCCATCAGTTCAAGCTGCAGCCTGCCGGGATCGACCTGGTGGATGCTGCTGAGCCACTTGATGGTGACGCCCTCGTCGAGCGCCTCCTGCGCTTCGAAGGCATGCGCCTCCATGTGCGCACGGTCGCTGATGAAAACGATCACCGCTTCCTCGGCGCCCAGCCGGCGCGCGGTGCGGGCGGCGTCCATCGCCGTGTTGCCGGCGCCGTAGACCGCGACCCGGCGCCCCAGCTTGACGGGGGCGCCGTCGGCGGCGGCGTGCAGCAGGCTGACGGCGGTCAGCATGCGGCCGGCGTCGCGGCCGGGGATCTCGATGCGCTTGCCGATCTGGGTGCCGATGGCGATGAACACGGCATCAAAATTGCCCGCCGCGCGAGCCGCCGCGACGTCCGTCACCGGACAGTTCAGGGTGAGCTTGACGCCCAGTGCGGTGATGCGGTCGATTTCCTGCTGCAGTTCGGCGCGCGGCAGGCGGTAGGCCGGTATCCCGTAGTGCATCATGCCGCCGGGCTGGGCGGCCGCTTCCTGGATTTCCACCGCGTGGCCGTAGCGGCGCAGGTGATAGGCGGCGGACAGTCCGGCCGGCCCGGCGCCGATCACCAGCACACGCTTGCGGCTGTCCGCCGGCAGCGCGACTTGCCAGCCTTGTGCCACTGCCATGTCGCCAAGGAAGCGCTCGACGCCGTGAATGCTGACGGCGCTATCGAGTTCGGCGCGGTTGCAGCTGGTTTCGCAGGGGTGATAGCAGACGCGGCCATGCACTCCCGGCAGCGGATTGGCCTCCACCAGTTTGGTCCAGGCCTTCTCGAATTTGCCGGCCTGGGCCAGCGCCAGCCAGCCCTGGATGTCTTCCCCGGCCGGGCAGGCGCCGTTGCAGGGGGCAAGCAGGTTGGCGTACAGCGGCCGCTGGGTGCGAACCGGGCCGGTACCCTTGTGGCGCAGCGGATCGAGGCGCGGTGTGAGGTCGTGGAACGGCGTAGACATGGCGATGGCTTTCAGTTGAGTAGGTTTAAGCAGGCACTAAAAAAGGCCGGATGGCGGGCGGACGTGCGTTCGATCCTGTCTCCTTGAGAAACAGCGCCAGCACGATGGCAACGGCGATGCCGGCCAGGCCATACCAGCCCCATTGCTGGAAGTCCTGCAAGTCGAGCGGGGCGCCGCCGGCGCGTTGCTGCAGCACCCAGCCCGCCACCGGGGCGGCCAGCGCGCTGAGCGTGAAGACCAGGAAGTTCATGGCGCCGGTGGCGCTGCCCTTGACGCCGTCGGGATTGACTTCCTTGATGATCGAATACGGGATCATTGCGGCGCCCGACACGAAGCCGAACATCAGCCCGCCGAGGTAGACTGGCATCACGCCGGGCGGCAGGAACAGGATGGCAGCGGCCAGCGCCAGCATCGCGATGGCGCTGGCGATCAGCACCGGCTTGCGCCGTCCGAGGCGGTCGGCCACGTAACCCAGCAGCGGCGCGCCGAACACCCAGCCCAGCGGCACCATGGCAGCGCGGTTGACGGCGACCGCGTGGTCGACGCCGAAGCCGTTCTGCAGCATCGACACGCCCCAGATCATGTCGCCGATGGTGGTCGGCAGGAACAGCAGGCCGGCGCAGGCGCCGCACAGGTAGGACTGCGGATTGGACAGCACCACCTTGTACGGCGCGAACATCTGGCCGATGGTGCCGCGCCCCGCCGGCATGCGCTCAGGCTCGCGCGGCGTCGCTACCAGGGTGACGACGGCCAGCACGGCGGCGACGGCGCCGGCGGCCAGCCAGAAGTGCTGCCAGCTAATGCTGCCGTGGATCAGCGGCGACACCACGAACTGGCCGCCGGCGCCACCGAGCATGCCGAACATCTGGGTGGCGCCGACGGTGGTGGCCAGCAGCCGCGCCGGAAAACCGTGGGCCGCCAGGTAGACCGCGCCGACGAAGGCGAATGCCGAACCGGCGCCCTGCAGCAGCCGGCCCACCTGGGCCGCGCCGACGCTGCCGAGGCCAAACAGCGCCGCGCCGACGGCGAGACAGGCGATGCCGGCCGGGATCGACGACCTGGCGCCGTAGCGGTCGAGCGAGGCGCCGGCGATGATGGAAAAGCCGGCATAGGTATAGTAATAGAGGCCGAGCAGGGAACTGAGGCCGAGCGCGCTCAGGTTCCATGCGCTGGTCAGTTCGGGCACCATGACGCCGGGCGCGGAGCGCAACGCATACTGCAGGAAATAGAAGACGGCGCACAGCAGCCAGGCGCAGATGAATAGCGGATAAAACTCGCGGCGGCCGGCGGGATGGTTTGGAATTGCGCGTGCAGGCATGACGGTTCTCCCGGAACACCCTCGCTGCGAAGGTTCGCAACCGTTCGGTATCCATGGGCCACAGTAGCGGCGTGTCAACACTAGTTCTGTGTGTTTTCGCGCTTTGGTGGGGCCGATGCTGCCTGTTGCGCTTCAAAGCCGGCCACGAGGTCGAACAATTCCTCGTCGATCGCCCCCTGGCGCTGGCGGTGGAAGGTTTGCGTGAGCAGTTGCAGCCGTTCGCCGATATTTTTTTCGGCGCGCTGCATGGCCGAGAGCCGCGCGGCGTTTTCGCTGGCAAGCGATTCGGCGCAGGCGCGAAACAGCGAGACGAACAGGTATTCGCCGATGCATGCGCGCAGCGTCGCGTCGCCCGCGGGGAGCACCTGCGTGATGCTTTTTGAGGGCCGGGGGCGGGCGACAAGATCGCGCTCCCAGTCCCGGTCGAGCGGCAGCAGGCGCTGGCACACCGGCACGTAGCCGCTGGCCCGGGCCGGCTGGTGATGAAACACGAAGATGCGGCGAAGGCCTTTTTTTTCCGCATACGCCTCGATCTCGACCAGCAGCCGGGCCACCAGCACGCTCACCGCGTCGATCGAGGCGGGCAGGGGAAAGGGGCGCAGATCGGGCACGTCGCTTTCGGCCAGCGCGGCGGCGATGCGCTCGCCGACCGGCCACACCACCGCAAAGCCGCGCGGCGCATCGACCCCGGCCAGGACGCGCGCGCGGATGGCTTCATTGAACTGGCCGACCAAGCCCTGGTCGGAGCCGAACACGATGGCGCCGGCCGGGCCATCGGCGCCAGCCGCGCCGAAAGAATCGGCTGCGCCACGCGACGCGCGCAGGCAGGCCGACAGGCTGTCCTGCACCACGCCGTAGTAGGCGTCGAGCGAGCGCACCGCCGCCTCGTACTGGCCGATATTCGACGCGGCGATGGTCTTCATGGTGCGCGCCATCGATTGCAGGTCAGTGGCGGTGGCCATGCTGGCGCGCAGCGCGGCGCTGCTGTCGCTCATGGCGCAGCTCCTGCCTCGGGCTTGGCTTCTTCCTGAAACAGCGCCAGTGCGTCGCCGCACGCCTGCGCGATGGCGGCGCGGTCGGCCGCCGCAAGTTCGGCCCCGCCGGTGCAGCGCTCGCACAGGTCGGCGGGCAGCAGCAGGGCGGCGCCGCGCACCGCCAGTTCCGCCTCCGGCATGCGGGCCAGCGCCACCTTGTCGAACAGGCCGTCGCCCAGCGCCACCAGCACCGCGATCTGCGCCATCACCGGCACCGGCTGGGCCTCGGGCTGCTGCAGGCAGGCGCGGATGCGCTGTCCGTGCGCGATCACCGCCAGGTTGGCGGCGTCGGGCCGGGCGCCGAAGCGGACGAACGATTCGAGTTCCTCGAACTGGGCGTAAGCCAGTTTGAGCGCGCCGGTCAGGCTGCGGTAGGCCGCGCGCTGGGCCTTGCCGCCGACCCGGGACACCGACTGGCCGACGTCGACGGCCGGCAGCACGCCGAGCTCGAACAGCGTCGGCGACAGGTAGACCTGGCCGTCGGTGATCGAGATCAAATTGGTCGGTATGTAGGCTGCCATGTCCTGGGCCTCGGTCTCGATGATCGGCAGCGCGGTCAGCGAGCCGCCGCCGCGCGCGGCGCACAGGCGGGTCGAGCGTTCGAGCAGGCGGGCATGCAGGTAGAAGATATCGCCGGGGAAGGCTTCGCGCCCGGGTGGGCGGCGCAGCAGCAGCGACAGCTCGCGGTAGGCGCGCGCATGCTGGGTCAGGTCGTCGTAGACAATCAGCACGTCGCGCCCGGCTTCCATGAAGTGCTCGGCGATGCTGGTGGCGGCGTACGGCGCGATATAGGCGAGGCCGGCCGGGTCGTCGCCCTCGGTGACCATCACCACCGTGTACTCCATGGCGCCGTGTTCGCGCAGCGTGGCAATGGCCTTGGCCACGCTGGAGGCGCGCTGGCCGATCGCGCAATACACGCACAGCACATCCTGGCCGCGCTGGTTGAGGATGGTGTCGAGGGCGATGGCGCTCTTGCCGGTCTGGCGGTCGCCCAGCAGCAGCTCGCGCTGGCCGCGACCGATCGGCACCAGCGCGTCGATCACTTTCAGGCCGGTCTGCAGCGGTGCTTCGACCCCCGCGCGTTCCATGATGGGGGTGGCCGACCGCTCAATCGGCAACCTAACGTCCGTGACCGGCGCCGGCCCGCCGTCGAGCGGGCGGCCCAGCGGATCGACCACCCGTCCCAGCAGCGCTTGTCCGACCCCGACGTCCATCACCCGCCCGGTGCGCTCGACCCGGTCGCCGGCCCGAACCTGGGCATAGTCGCCCAGCAGCACCACGCCGATCTGTTGTTCGTCGATGTTGAAGGCGATGCCGAATACACCGCGCGGAAAGCTCAGCAATTCCTCGAAACCGGCGCCGGGCAGGCCGGTGACCAGGGCGATGCCGGTGGCGACGCTCGCCACGCTGCCGGTTTCGCCGGGCGCCAGCGCGCAGGGGGCGCCGGGGCGCGCCTGCGCCAGCGCGTCGAAGGCGCGCGCGTAGGCGTCAATGAGGGGAGCCGCCGGATTGAATGGGGCGTTCATGCGGCTGCCGGCACGGGGGAGCCCTGCAACAGCGAGCCGCTGCGCTGCGCAAAATCCTGCAGGTACTGGTCAAGATTCCAGGCCAGCGACCAGCCCTTGAGCCTGAATTCTATACCGCACAACAGGTCCGGCGCGGGGCCGAACTTCAGTGTTTGCGCTGCGATGCCGGCTGCCCCCAGCGCCGCGCTCAAGGCCGCCTGCTGGGTGGCGTCCAGCGTGAAGGCGGTTCGCACTTCCGCGCTGCCGGGATCGGCCGCCAGCGCTGCGGCCAGGCTGGCGCGCGAAGCCGCGTCGAGCTGCCCGAGCCGGCGCATGAAGGTGCGCACCATCGCAGCTTCCAGCTTCTCGTCGCCCAGGTCCGCCAGCGCCTGGCGCACCGCCGCCAGCACCTCGTCGCGCGCCTGCAGCGTGATGCCCGCGCAAATCCGCGCCTGTTCGGCGGCGAGAGCTGCTGCGTGCTCCGCGCGCTGGGCGGTGTTCGCGGCCTGGCCTTGCTGCAGCAGCGCGGCGTTGCTTGCCTTGGCGGCGGCGACCGCGTCGACCATCAGCGCGGCGCGCTGCTGGTCGAAGGCCGTGTGCTTTGCCGCGAATTCGGCGCCCAGTTGTTGCGCGGCGCCCTGGCGAGCGGCCGCGTCGGCCAGTTCCGCGGCGATCAGGCTTTCGCGCGCGGCGATCGCCGCCAGGACCGGCTGGTACAGGAAGCGTTTCATCAGCCAGACCAGCACCAAAAAATTGAGCAGTTGCACGGCGACGGTGAACCAGTCGATCAGCATCGCTTACTTTCCAGCCACGGCGATGGCGTGGGTCCAGAAGGGATTGGCGAAGATCAGGATCATCGACAGCACGAAGCAATAGATGGCCATCGATTCGATCATCGCCAGGCCGACGAATAGCGTGCGGGTGATGGTGGCGGCGGCGTCGGGTTGCTGCGCCAGCGCCTCCAGCGCGGCGGCCACGGCGCGGCCTTCGGCGAGTGCCGGGGCCATGGTGCCGAAACTGGTGGTGATGCCGGCGATGACTATCGAAGCCACGGCGATCAGGGTCATGCTGTCCATGCTTTACTCCTAGGTGCTGCGGGTTGCGGCGGCGATGTAGACCGCCGCCAGGATACAAAAAATATAGGCCTGCACCAGGCCGGTCAGCAGGCCGAGCAAGGTCATCACCACTGGAAAAAGGAAGGGCGTGATGGCGAGCAGGATGGCGATGATCATGGCGCCGCTCATCATGTTGCCGAACAGGCGAACCGCCAGCGCCATGGTCCGCGAGACTTCGCTGATGATGTTAAACGGCAGCATGATGACGGTCGGTTCCAGGTAGGTCTTCAGGTAGCCGCGCCAGCCCTGGTCGGCGATGCCGTACAGCGGCACCGCCGTCAGCACGCACAGCGCCAGCGCGGCGGTGGTCGACAGCGAGCCGGTCGGCGGCTCGTAGAACGGCAGCACGGTGCACAGCGCCGCGGCGGCGACGAACAGGAACAGCGTGCCGAGGAACCCCAGGTAGCGTTGCGGCTGGCGCAAGCCGGCCTCGCCTATCTGCTGCGCCATCATGGTGACGATCATCTCCAGCAGGTTTTGCCAGCCGGTGCGCTCCGTCCCATACTTCAGCCGACGCGTCACCAGCGCCGAACCGGCCACCAGCAACAGCATCAGGCCCCAGGTGTACGCGATGGTGGCGTTCAGCTTGACGAAGCCGACCTGCCAGAAGATCAGCTGGTCGGGACTAAGATGCATGCCGCCCTCCGGGGAGCGCAAGCGGCCGGCGCCGCGACAGCCGCAGCACCGCGATGCGGGCCAGCACGAAGCCAAGCAGGCAGGCGGCCAGCCTTGGCCAGTGCGCGCCGCCCACCAGGTAAAAGCCGCCGACCACGACCGTCATGCGCAGCAGCAGGCTGGGGCCGAACCACAGCGCAGGCCGCGGCGAGGCGGCGGCGCGGCGCACCGTCCACCACAGGCCGCCGAAAAACAGCGCCCCCAGCGCGGCGCCGGCCAGGGCCGCCGTGGCCAGCCCCAGTACGATACTCGTGTCATTCATTGTCATCCCCGGTTGGCGGCTGGTGCATCGCGCGGTCTTCCTGGGCTACCCAGCGCCAGGCGTTGAAGCATCCCAAGGTCAGCCCGGCCACCAGCAGCGCCAGCGTCCAGGCGTGGGCGCCGGGGTAGTGGCGATCGAGCCAGGCGCCGAGCGCCACGCCGAGCAGGGCCGGCACGCTGACCGACCATCCGATCAGGCCCATCATGCCGAGGCCGAACCAGGCACCCGCGGCTCGCTCGCGCCGGGCCTTCAGCTTGCGCGCGGCCTTGGAGCCGACCTGGTCGGCCAGCGGCGCCGGAGCGGGAGTGCGGCGTGCGCGGTCGTCAGTCATGGCGTCCGCCGAGCGCATGAACGAAGCCGGTTTCGAGCTTTTGCATGGCGCCACGCATGGCGCGCTCGTTGTCGTCGATGGCGAGGAACTGGCCGGCGACCGCCTCGCGCAGGTTGGCCAGCCCGGAGCCGGCCTGGGCCGCGCGCACGGCCACCCGCACCCGCAGGCCGGTCTTCACCAGCAGGCCCTGGTCGATCGCCAGCCAGGATTCGCCCGCCGCGGTCGCATAGGTCAGGATGCCGGGCGCGAGCGCCGCCACGCAGTCGAGGCGGTGCGGCAGCAGGCCGAAGGATCCGCCGACGCCTTCGGCCACCATGCGCTCGACGCCGGCGATGGTGGCGTAGACGCGCTGCGGCAGCAGGATTTCGAGTGTCATCGATTCGTCAGGCATGCTGGACCTCCGGCGTGGCGGGCGCGGTGGGCAAGGTGGGCGCTTTGGCCTCGCCGATGGCGCCGATCATGTACAAGGACGATTCCGGCCACGTGTCGAACTCGCCGGCGAGGATGCGTTCGCAACCGTCGAGGGAATCCTCCAGGCTGACCAGCTTGCCGGCCATGCCATTGAACTGGCCGGTGGTGAAGAACGGTTGGGTCAGGAAGCGCTGCAGCCGGCGCGCCCGTCCCACCACCTTGCGGTCTTCGGGCGACAGCTGTTCCAGGCCCAGCATGGCGATGATGTCTTTCAGTTCGGCGTACTGGGCCAGGGTGCGCCGGATCTCCTGCGCCAGCGCGTAATGGCGCTCGCCGACGATGCCTGGCGTCGCCATGCGCGAACTCGATTGCAGCGGGTCGACGGCGGGGTAGATGCCCTCGCTGGTGAGTTTGCGCGACAGGACGATCGACGCCGACAGGTGGGCGAACGTGTGCACGGCGGCCGGGTCGGTGAAATCGTCGGCCGGCACGTACACCGCCTGGATTGAGGTGATGGCGCCGCTGGCGGTGTTGGCGACGCGTTCTTCGAAGGCCGCCAGTTCGCTGCCCAGCGTGGGCTGGTAGCCCAGCCGCGACGGCATCTGGCCCATCAGGGCGGAGACCTCGGAGCCAGCCTGGATGAAGCGGAAAATATTATCGACCAGCAGCAGTACGTCGCGCTGCTCGTCGTCGCGGAAATACTCGGCCATGGTCAGCGCGGCCTGGCCGATGCGGAAGCGGCTGCCGGGCGGCTCGTTCATCTGGGCGAACAGCATGACCATGTTGTCGAGCACGCCGGCTTCGCGCATTTCGCGATACAGTTCCTCGCCTTCGCGGCAGCGCTCGCCGATGCCGCAGAAGATGCTGACGCCGTCGTGGTGGCCGACCATGTTGTGGATCATTTCGGTCAACAACACCGTTTTGCCGACGCCGGCGCCGCCGAACAGCCCGGCCTTGCCGCCCCGTTCCAGCGGCACCAGCACGTCGATCACCTTGATGCCGGTGGCAAATACCTCGGAACGGGTGGCCCGGCTCGCCAGCGCCGGCGGCGCCTGGTGGACCGGCCTCCATTCCAGCCCGGCGGGCGCCGGCAGGCCATCGATGGCGGCGCCGAACACGTTGAACATGCGCGACCGGATGGCCTTGCCGACCGGCGCCAGCAGCGGCGCGCCGGTGTCGCGCACTGCCATGCCGCGCGCGAGACCGGCGGTCGCGGTGAGGGCGATGCCGCGCACCCGCCACGGATCGGTCTGGGTCAGCACTTCGATGGCGATCGCCTCGCCGGATCCCGCGCGCAGCAGCGCGTGGATCGGCGGCGCATGATGTTCGAACAGCACGTCGACCACGCTGCCCCGGACCGATAGCACGGCGCCGGCGTTGGATGGCGTGGCTGGGGGCGTCATCCGGCGACCCGGGCGAGTGCGGGCCAGGACGTCCTGCTGAAGTCGAATACCGGTATTCATCGTAAACTTTTGTTTCATTGAGTTAAGCAATAGCCTGCGCGCATCGCACCAATGCATCAGTGTGTTTTCGCGCTTTCGTGGCGCAGCGCGAGATTGCCATCCGCGGATCAGATGCCTCGCACCCAGAGGGGCTTTGCCTGCGCCCCGGGGCGGTAAAGAACCGGGACAGGCAGGCCAACGGCGGGGCGCCAGGCGTGCGTGCCCGCGCGCGGCACGGTTGGCAGGTCCGGCAGCAGGCGCGAGGTGGCATGGCACACGGTGGCGTAGCACTCGCAGACATGGGCATCGAGCCCGGCGCGGCTGAGGACAATGACATGGCCGCGCCGCCATTTGATGATGCCGAGGTTCTGCAACCACCCGGCGGCGTCGGTGACGCCTTCGCGGCGCACGCCCAGCATGGCGGCAATGCTCTCTTGCGTGACCGCGATTTCGTCGGACGATGAGCGGTCCAGCATCTGCAGCAGGCAGCGGCACAGCCGTTGCCTGGTCGAGTGATGGCTGTTGCACAGCGCCAGCTGCGAAATCTCGGTCAGGCGGGTATGGGTATAGCGCAGCCGCAGCCGCAGCAGCGGCCCCTTGTGATAGAACTCTTCCATCAGGCGCGCGGCGCGGAGCCGGTAGGCGTAACCGGCCATTTGCACCACGGCACGGCCTGAGGAGCTCAGGCCGCCCATGAACAGCGACACGCCGAGCAGTCCTTCATTGCCGATCCTGGCGATTTCGGAAGTGCCGCCGTCCTCGAGCACAAAGTCGACGGAAATCGTTGCCGTGGTCGGGAAATACACGTACATCATCTTTCCGTCCGCTTGATACAGCACGTCGCCGCGCGCCAGGTCGACCAGTTCGAGGTGAGGGGACAGGCGGTGAAATTCTGCCAGCTCCAGTTCTGCCAGCAGGCGATTTTGTGTCGGATTATGGGGCGTATTCATGGGGGAACAATTCCTTTGTATGAACAACACAGGCTGTGCCTTGAACCAACAATGGTCTGTTTATCGTTGACAGTCCGTTCGCTGGCGCACGTTGTTCAAAAACATGGCCTGCCTGATTGCCAGCGGATCCTCTGTGCGAGGACGCACAGATAACGTGCATCTTCGGAATATGGGGTGAGCAAGTTATAAGGGAAGCGACGATGGATCTTCAATCTCGCGTAGCACACGATATCGTTTACCGGACAGCTGCTGTCGCCGATGATTGCCGCGCTGGCGATGAGCCTGAGCTCGGTATCCATGATTACCAACGCGCTGCGTTTGCGGGGAAGCCCGACGTAAATTGCGCGGGCCAGCCGAGAACAGCTTTTACCCTCCAGACTAGGCGCGATCGCCTTGCGGTACACGTTTCGTGACTTTGGTCGCGTAGTCCATGTGGTGCTCGTCAAGATACTGACGGATGAGTTGGCCCCTTGCCGCCGGCGAGGACTGGCGCCGTATCACTTCGCTTGCCGTTCGGCGCGGCTCGCCAGGCTGCGTTCGAGCGCTGCGTCGAGCCGGTAGAAATCGTTCGGAAACAGCGGCCTCCCATCGAGGTCGATGATGGCGGTGGTATAGAAGATTACCACCGGCATCGTAGCCTTCAACTGGACCGTGCGGTTCGTGCCCGGCGCCATGGCCGCCGCCACCGCCTCGTCCGTCCAGCCGGCCTGCCCGCCGAGCACGAAGTTGGCCAGTGCGACGGTGTCTTCGACCCGTATGCAGCCGTGGCTGAAATCGCGGCGCGAACGAGCGAACAATTCGCGCGCCGGGGTCGAATGCAGGTAGATGTTCATCGCATTCGGCAGCGCGAACTTGATCGCGCCCAGCGCGTTGCGCGGACCGGGCCGCTGGCGCACGCGCAAGGAACCTGCCCGCAGCGCGGCCAGCGTGGCCGGGTCGACGTGCTGCACCCCGGCGCCCACCACTTCCATGTCGTTCTTCACCAGATACTCCGGGTCGCGCAGCAGGGCCGGCACGATTTCAGCGCGCAGTATGCTGGGTGGGACGTTCCAGTAGGGATTGAACTCGATATAGCGCAGCGTGCCGGTGAACAGCGGCGTCTGCGTGTTCACCGCCTTGCCGACGATGACGCGCGTCGCCAGCACAGGTGGCGAATCGACCTTGTTGAACGCCCACAGGCGGAAGGAGGGCAGGTTCACCGCGATGAACGGTCCACCCGACAGGTCGGGCAGCCAGCGCAGCCGCTCCAGCGACAGTTCGATCTGCCGGACGCGCGCCGCCAGCGGCAGGTTCAATGCCGCCAGCGTCTGGCGTCCCAACTTGCCGTCGGCTTCGAGCCCATGCCGATCCTGGAAGCGCTTGACCGCCTGCGCCAGTTCCGCGCTGTAGGTGTCGGCTTGCGTGCCGGCGAGCTCCGGCGACAGGTCGCCGAGCAGCGCCAGTCGCGCGCCCAGTTCGCGCGCGCCCGCGTACGCGGCGCCCGCCTTGATGGCGGCGCTCGACGAGACAGCAGGCAAGGGCCTCATCGGCTGCAATGCAAGCTTGCGATACTCGGCCAGCGTCGCCTTGAGCCGAAGATAGAGCGCCAGCTGCGGCTCGGCCGCATCCACCGCCGCCGCCAGATGCTGTTCAAGCAGCGCGCGTTGAAGCAGCGGGACCGGATCGACAGCGCGCGCTTGCGCGAACTCCGAACGGATCCGCCCGACGCGCAGGTCTGCCAGGTAGCGCAGCAGCGCCAGGGTGAGCCCCGCATCCTGGTCGGCCCCATCGTCCGCCGCGGTGCCCCCGCGTGCGTGCATGCGCGCCGCCAACGCGCGCACGTCGTAGTCGCGCGCCGGCAGACCGTGTTCATCGGCCTTGCCCAATAAATCAAGCGCCTGCGTCGCCGCGGCAGCCGTCCAGGCGAGTGCGTAGCCGCGGGCGCCGTAAAAGCGTTTGAGCCAGTCGCGCTCATCGTAGGACGAGGCGGTGGCGCGGCTGGCATGCGCGTAATTTTCCGCGAGCGAACGGATGCGCTCCGGCGCCGACTGGCCCCAGGCG
Organism: Nevskia sp.; assembly: GCA_028291705.1. Taxonomy (GTDB): domain Bacteria; phylum Pseudomonadota; class Gammaproteobacteria; order Nevskiales; family Nevskiaceae; genus Nevskia. The sequence continues at coordinate 934 of JAQGNS010000431.1, read as the reverse complement.
CACTGCGCGGCGAGCAGCAGGGCCGCCAGTGCGCAAGTGCCGTTCAGCCCGCGGCTACCCGGCGACATCGGCACGCATTTCCAGGGCTGGCTTGTTGAACACCAGCCGGCCGGCTTCGACGTCGAGCGCGATGGTGTCCCTGGGGCCGAATTCTCCCGACAGTATCAGCTTCGACAGCGGATTTTCGATCTGATGCTGGATCGCGCGCTTGAGCGGACGCGCGCCATATACCGGATCGTAGCCGGCCTCGGCGATATTTTGCAGCGCCTCGCTTGATACCGTCAACGCCATGTCCATCTTGGCCAGCCGCCCCTCGAGCTGGCGTAGCTGGATCCTGGCAATGGCGCCGATGTTCTTCTGGTCGAGCGCATGGAACACCACGATCTCGTCGATCCGGTTGATGAATTCGGGCCGGAAATGGTTGCGCACCTCGGCCATCACCGCCAGCTTGACGAGCGCCGGTTCATCGCTTTCCATCGACTGGATCAGGTGCGAACCCAGGTTCGAGGTCATCACGATCACGGTGTTCTTGAAGTCGACGGTACGGCCCTGGCCGTCCGTCATGCGGCCGTCATCCAACACCTGCAGCAGCACGTTGAAGACGTCCTGGTGGGCTTTCTCGATTTCGTCGAACAGGATCACGCTGTATGGCCGGCGCCGCACCGCCTCGGTCAGGTAGCCGCCTTCGTCGTAGCCGACATAGCCGGGAGGCGCGCCAATCAGGCGCGCGACCGAATGCTTCTCCATGAATTCGCTCATGTCGATCCGGATCATCGATTCCTCGGTATCGAACAGGAACGAGGCCAGCGCCTTGCACAGCTCGGTCTTGCCGACCCCGGTCGGTCCGAGGAACATGAAGGACCAGTAGGGGCGGTTCGGATCGGCCAGCCCGGCGCGCGAACGCCGGATCGCATCCGACACGGCGTGGATCGCC
>JAQGNS010000424.1 GCA_028291705.1 Nevskia sp. | reverse complement strand
GCCGTCCTGACGCAGCTTGGTCAGATGGCTTTCGATGTTGATCTGCGCCAGCGGCAGCAGGCGTGGATCGACACCCTGGTAAACCTCCGCCAGCATCTCGTCCATGCTGCGGCCGGCCATGAACAGGCTGCGGATCTGCTCTTCGCGCATGCGGCGATGCTGTAGCGCCTGTTCGAGATAATGCACGCCGCCCAGCCCCAGCCCGTGAGAGGGATAGATGACGCGCGGTGCGAGCGCGATGACCCGCTCGAGTGAGGCGAAGTACTTGCGCATATCGCCTTCGGGCGGCGCGATCACCACGGTGCCGACACCCTGGATCAGGTCGCCGACGATGCACCAGGCGCGATTGTCCGGCATCAGCGCCAGTTGGCCCTCGTCATGTCCCGGCACCGCCAGTGCCCGCACCGGCTGGCCCAGCCAGCCGGTCACGACGTCGCCGTCGGCGTAAGTCCTGATTTCGAGGCCTTCGCCGTAGTTCGGGCCGGCGCTGTAGCGTGCTTCGGCGGAGCGCAGGTGCTGCAGCGTCCACGCGCTCATGCCCAGCGGCACGCCGGCACGGCGCGCGATCTCGTCGGCGTACTGGCGATGATCGGGATGATGATGGGTGAGGAACACTTCGTCGAAGCCGGCTTCGCTGGCCACGGCATAGATGCGTTCCAGTTCCTCGCGCGAATTGGGCGAGGGATCCACCAGGATGCGGCGAGAGCCGGTATCGCCGATGAGGAAGCAGTTGGTTTGCGTCGCCGGCGGCAGGGTGTTGGAGCGGACGAAGAACTGGCGCACGCCCTGCAGGGCCTCCACAGGGTGCAGCACCCCCATCTGGTTGAAGTCGAGGAAGCCTGCATCGGCGGTGGCGTTATTGGCCTCCAGGGCGCGCAGCACCGCCTTGGTGGGTGGCGCCAGCAACAGCTCGCCTTGTTCGTAGAGGCTCATCCATTGCCGCGCGCTGGCCCAGCTGCCGTCTTCGATTTCCGGCTCGCACAGCGTGAACTCCGGACGGCTGCGCAGATCGACCCGGTAGAAATAGGTGTTGAAGCGAACCGGAGCCGCTTCCGGCGTCAGGGCGATGCCCATCATCTGGATCGCCTCGACCTGCTCGGCATTGGCGATCAGGTCGAAACCCAGTTCTTCTTCCAGTTCGCGCGACAGCGCCCGCATCAGGCGCGCTTCATGACCGGTGAACACGGCTTGCGCCAGTGCTTCGTTGCCGTCGGTGCGATCCACCTTGCCGCCGGGAAAAGCGTAATAGCCGGGAAACGCGTTCAGCTTGCGATGGCGCCGCGCAAGGTAAAGCTCACCCTGATGGATCAGGATGGCGGTGACGGCATCGAAAATCGGAGCGGGCTTCATCCTGGAGTGCTGCACCGGCGAGGAGGGAAGCCCATCTTACTCAGCCCAGCCTAGTAAGAGGGGTTACCGCACGCACCAGTCCTTGCGGACCGCTGCGTGCGGACGTCGTGCGATCCCTTAGCGGCAGACCCGATAGCCGCGGTCCCACCAGCAACGGCGATGATAGTGCCGATAGCCAATCGGCGGTCCGTAGATCACCGGCGGCGCCGCGTAAACCACGGGCGGCGGCGGAGCATAGGCATACGCCGGCGGGGCGGCATACACCACCGGCGGCGGCGCGTAGTAACCGGGGCCGCCGATGTTGATGCCGACCGAGACATGGCCGGCGAAGGCGGTCGCCGGGATCGCCATGGCGGCCATCAGCGCTGCTGCGGTCAATATGCGTTTCATGTCCCTGCTCCTGATTGTGAGCACATCATTTGTCGGCGCGGCTGAATTGCAACTGAACCGGCAAATGCTGGCCTGGCGCTAGCGCCAACCGTGGTGGCCGTAACCACCATGGTGGTAGTGGCCGCCGCCATGATAATAGCCGCCATAGCCGCCGCCGTAATAGCCGCCGGGAGCCACGTAAACCGTGGCAGGGGCGCCGTAATAACCGGGGCCGTAACCGTAGCCGGGATCCACCACGCAGGCGCTGGCCGCGAAAGCCACCACCGCGATCAGGCCCAACCGCCAGAAATTCTTTGATAAATGACGCATGGCGCACCTCCATTCAGGATGCGCTGCCAGATTGCGCCGGGGCGACTGAATGGGGGCTTAATCTCGCCGAAAGGCCGCTCAGGCCAGCGCCTGGCGCAGGTCAGCAATCAAGTCGTCGGCGTGTTCCAGCCCCACCGACACGCGCAGCAGGTTCTCCGGCGTGGTGCTGTAGGGGCCTTCGACCGAGGCACGGTGCTCGATCAGGCTTTCCACCCCGCCCAGGCTGGTGGCGCGGGTGAACAGCTTCACCCTGGCGCTGACTGCCAGCGCCTCATCGCGTCCGCCGCGCACCTGGAACGACAGCATGGCGCCGCCGGAGCGCATCTGGCTGGTGGCCAGCGCATGGCCGGGATGCCCGACAAGGCCGGGGTAGTGCACCGCCGCGACGCGCGGCTGCCCGACCAGGAATTCCGCCACCTGCTGCGCATTGGCGGCCTGCGCCCGCACCCGGTACGGCAGCGTGGCGATGGAGCGTTGCAGCAGCCAGCAGTCGAACGGCGCGGGGACCGCGCCAGCCTTGGCCTGGAAGTCGCGCACGCGAGCGAAAAACGCATCGTCCTCGCGCGTGATCACAGCGCCGCCGAGCAGATCGCTATGGCCGCCGAGATACTTGGTGGTGGAGTGCATCACCAGGTCGGCACCCAGGGCCAGCGGTTGCTGCAGCACCGGCGTGGCAAAGGTGTTGTCGACCACGCAGCGTGCGCCTGCTGCACGCGCCAATTGCGCCAGCGCGGCGATGTCGCTGACCTTGAGCAAGGGGTTCGATGGCGTTTCCACCCAGACCAGTTTGGTGTGGGGCCGCAGTGTTGCGCGCACCGCATCGAGGTCGGCCATGTCGACCACGCTGTGTTCCAGTCCCCAGCGCTGCAGCAGGTCGCGCAGCTGGGTACGGGTGCCGTGGTACATATCGTCCGGCGCCAGCACATGTTCGCCAGGGGCAAGCGCCTGGAACACCGCCATCGACGCCGCCGAACCGGAAGGGAAGGCGGTGGCTGCGGCACCCTGCTCCAGCACCGCCAGGCATTGCTCCAGGCCAGCTCGGGTGGGATTGCTGGCGCGGGTGTAGATGTGGCCGTGCGGGTAGTTGCCGTCGGCACCGCGCTCGAAGGTGGTGGACAGCACCGGCGAGGCCGCTACCGCGCCGCTGCCGCCATCGACAGCGCGGCCGGCGTGGATCGCTAGGGTTTCCAGCTTCAGCGGGTCTGCATCGTTTGTGTTCAGCGCGGCGGCTCCGGAGTGTTTACTGGCACTTGCACTCGGGCGCGGTGACGCAGGATGCCCCCGGCTGCGGGTTGATGGCGAGACCGGGCTTGCACATCGCCGCGTGGCCGGTGGGGCAGGTCACGGCGCAGGAGCCGCAGTTGCCGACGGCGGGCGAGGAGCAGGCCGAACCGGTATTGGTCTGCAGGTTGATGTTGTTGTCGGTGCTCTGCACGCTCGGCGTGGCGATCACCACGGGCGCATGCTGCTGCTGTGCGGAGGCGGTAGCCACCAAGCCCAGCAACAGGACCGGAGCCAGCCAGCGGGCTATGGGACGGGCGATTGATTGCATGATCGTACTCCTCGGTTTGCACAGGCTAATGCCCGCACTATAGACCGGCCCCGGAAGGGTGTGTTGTGAGGCAGTCCCGGGTTCAGTACTTGGCCAGGATCGAATCCACGTCGGCCCGCGCCGCTTCCATGGCCTTGTATAAAGGCACATGGCGCATGCGCTGGCCGCCGTTGACGATGGCGGCGAAGGCGATCCAGCCGCCGTCCTTCTTGCGGATGTAACCGGCGATGCCGCAGACCGAATGCGGATCGTCCATGGTGCCGGTCTTCAGCGCCACGCGATCCAGCCAGGCCGGGCTGCCGACGCGCAGGAACTGGAACGGCGCCTGCCGCGGCACCACCAGGCCGCCGTAGAAGGCGGGGAAGTTGCGCGTGTTGTGATACTGCGCGGCGAGCAGACTGGTCAGGTCTTCCGCCGACAGTTCGTTTTCCGGCGTCAGGCCGCTGCCGCTGAACAGCGCCGGCGGCGTCGTCTTGCCGCTCTTGGCCGCGGTCTTGATGCGCACGATGAAATCCGACAGCGACTTCGCCGCGTCGGATAACTGCGCAGGCGCCTGCGAGCGCTGCGCGGCGGCCAGGTTCAGCGTCAGCATGTCGGCGACGTAGTTGTTGGAGAAGCGCAGCATGCGGCCGAGCTGTTCCTTCAGCGACAGGCCTTCGTTCTGCGCCAGTGGGTAGGCGTTGATCGGCGGCGGCGTGTGCACCACGTCGACCGAGCCGGTCACGGCGATGCCGATCTCACGCAACACCTCGCGCATCATCAGGCCGGTGCCCAGGGCTGGATCGGACATGGCGCGGTAGACGCTGATGTTGCCGCCCAGGGGAATGTCGCCGCCGACGCGCAGCATCTCGCCGCTGGCGGTGGTGACGCGCTCGGCCCAGAAGGTGGGTTTGGCCGAAGGGCCGACGGTCTTGATGGTGCCGTCGACCGGAATCGGCGCCTGCGCTGTGCCGCAGGTGCTGACCACCGCCGGGGAGCCGATGCCGGTGGGGCGGATGTCCACGCACCAGTTGCCGTAGTCCACCGCCACGGCGGACAGCGGTGCGTTGTAGGCGGTATCGCTGCGTTGCAGGGCGTCGCAGCGGTCCTTGGTCTCGCAGCCCAGCAGGCCGAACGGTGCGGTGTTCACCACCAAGCGGCCGTTGATGGTGGTGACGCCGGTGCCCTTGAGCTGGGCCGCCAGCGACCACAGCGCCAGGTGATCCAGGGTGGAGTCGCCCATGCCCTGCAGTACCAGGTCGCCGTCGATGCGACCGTCCTTGAACGGACCGACGCCGAGCAGCCGGGTCTGGAAGGTCTTGTCGGCCGGCCATACGTCGAGCGCGGTGGCGGCCACCGCCAGCTTGGTCAGCGAGGCTGGCGTCAGGCGGTCGGCGGCATTGAGCTGTTCCAGCACTTCGCCGCTGTCCAGGTCCACCGCCGAGGCGGTGACCACGGCGCCGCTGTTTTCCAGGGCGTGCAGGGCCTGCCAGTCGGCATGGACGGGGAGGCTGAGGCAGAGCAGAAGCGGGATGGCTGCGCCGGTCAGGCGGACGGATGTGCGGCGGCGCCGGAGTGCGCTGCGTGCGGACTCCAGGAATAAGCCAGTCATGTTGTAAGGGAATCTCGGTTGCGTGCAGCGTTGAATCGGGCGCCGGCTTGCCGCGCGCATCGCAGCAGGAAAGCCGGGGTGGACGCCTCACGGCCGGGCCGGAAGCGCCCTATATCATCACCTGAAGCTGCCTGTTTCGACTAGCTTTTTTTCAATGCGCGGGGGACATCAGCGGCGGGTGATAGTTCAGCGTCAGCCCCAGCAGCCAGAGCAGGAACAGCACCAGCGGCAGGTGCACCACGAACTGCAGGAAGCTGAAGCCGATCAGGTCGCGGGCCTTGAGGCCGAGGATGCCGAGCAGGGGCAGCATCCAGAACGGGTTGATCAGGTTGGGCAGGGCCTCGGCGGCGTTGTAGACCTGCACCGCCCAGCCCAGATGCGCGTGCAGGTCGTTGGCCGCCTGCATCACGTAGGGCGCCTCGATCAGCCACTTACCGCCGCCGGAGGGCACGAAGAAGCCGAGCACGGCGGAATACAGGCCCATCACCACCGGGAAGCTGTCGGGTGTGGCGATATGGGTGAAGAACGCGGCCAGTTGCTGCGCCAGGCTTTGCCCGTCGGCGCCCTTGGCGGCGGTGAGGATCGAGGCGATACCGCCATAGAGCGGAAACTGGATCAGTACCCCGGTGGCGCTGGGTACCGCGCGCGCCACCGCGTCGAGGAAGCGGCGCGGCCGCCAGTTCAGCAGCAGGCCCAGCATCAGGAACAGGAAGTTGTAGGTATTGAGGCTGGAGATGGCCAGCGCCAGGCCCTTGCCGGCGATCTCGTGCGCCAGCCAGCCGGCGCCCAGTGCGGCCAGCAGCAGGTTCAGCGCGGGGCTGCGTTCCAGCCATTCCCCAGGGCGTGTCAGCGGCGGCAGCGTGGTTGGCGCGGCCTGGACATCCACGCCCAGGGTTTGCGCGGTGCTTGCGGCGGCGCCGGTGGGCGCCGAGAGCCAGGCGATGCCGACCGACACGGTGACGAGAATCGCGGTCAGCAACAGCGACTGCCACAGGAAGATGGTTTCGGAAAAAGGAATCACGCCGGTGATCGCCAGCAGCGCCGGCGTCATGCTGGCCGGGTTGGCCTGCAACTGCGCGGCGGAGGAGGACAGGCCCAGTGCCCACACCGCGCCCAGCCCGAGGTAGGCCGCCGCGCCGGCGGCGCGGTAGTCCATGCGCAGTTCCTCGCGGCGCGCCAGGGCCCGTACCAGCAGGCCGCTGAAGATCAGGCTCAGGCCCCAGTGCAGCAGGGCCACCAGCATGCCGAGCAAGGCCACCATGCACACCGCGCCGCGTCCGCTGCG
>JAQGNS010000377.1 GCA_028291705.1 Nevskia sp. | reverse complement strand
TGCCGCTGCGCGGCTTCTTCCACTGGCTGACGCTGTACGGGTCCGCCGGCTACAGCTACACCGGCAGCGGCGACGTGCTGCCGGAACTGCAGAAGCACGCCCTGCCCTTCGGCGCCGCCGGCCTGGGGGTGCGCTTCACCCCGAACTGGGACGCCAAGCTGCAGGTCTACATCCATGCCGCGCCGTACAAGGGCAGCGAACTGGGCGCGCTCGACCACGTCGCCGCGCCGCTGACGCTCAGCACCAGCTACCGCATCTCGAAACTCACCTCGGTCAGCCTCGGCTTCCAGGAGAAGGCCAGCGTCTTCGCCTCGCCCGACTTCGGTGTGTTTCTGGGCGTGTCGCTCAACTAGGAATCCGCGCTTGCGGGCCTGAGCTTCCGTGTAGGTCGGTTCAAGGGCGCTTGCGCCGGGAGCCGACCTACGTCAATGGAATCGGCGTGCACCGTCGGCTCCGCTGCGTTTGAGCCGACCTACGAAATGAAGATCCCCCGCTACCGACAACGCATCATCGCGGCAGCGTGATTCCCGCATCCAGATCCAGCAGCCGCGTTTCGCCATGGCGGAACACGGTGAATCTTTCCTGTGCGATACCCGCAGCGGACAAGGCCTGCGCCAGCAGCTTCGGCGGCTCGTCCAGCGGCTCCGCGGTGAGCCGGAACGTGCCCCAATGCATCGCCACCGACAGCCGGCTGCGCAGGTCCTGGTGGATGCGCACCGCCTCGGCGGGATCGACATGCACCGACGACATGAACCAGCGCGGGTCGTAGGCGCCGATCGGCAACAGCGACAGGTCCATCGGCGGGAAGCGCTCGGCGATGTCGGCGAAATCCCGCGAGTAGCCGGTGTCGCCGGCGAAGAAGATCCTGCGGCCGGCCAGTTCCACCACAAAGCCGCACCACAGCGTGGCGTCGCGGTCATGCAGGCCGCGCCCGGAAAAGTGCTGCACCGGCACCGCGCTGACGCGCGCCGCGCCCAGTTCCGCCGAGCGCCACCAGTCCAGCTCGGTGACCCGCTCGATGCCGCGCGCGCGGAACCAGTTCGCCAGGCCCAGCGGCACCACGAACTGCGCCCGCGCATGGTCCCGCGCGATGCGCCGCACGCTCTGCTCGTCGAGATGGTCGTAGTGGTTGTGCGACACCAGCACCAGGTCGATTGCCGGCAGGTCGTCGAAGCCCAGGCCCGGCGGGGACATACGCGCCGGTCCGGCGAAGGAAAACGGCGAGGCGCGCCCGCTGAAATGCGGATCGGTCAGCAGGTTGAGGCCGCCGAGCTGCAACAGGAAGGTGGAATGGCCGACCCAGGTCAAGCTGTCCTGGCCACGGTTGGCCTTGAGCCAGGCTGGATCGTTCTGCGCCAGCGGGAACTCGACCGGGTCCCACTTCTGTTTGCTGAACTCACGCATCCATTTGAGCGCGGCGCCGAGGCCGTGGCCGGTATGCGGGTAACGATTCTTGTAGCGGGCCATGGAACCCTCTAACGCCGGAATGCGGCCAGCGCCGCGCCGGCACCGATGAAGAGACTGCCGAAGCCGCGGTTGGTCCAGCGGATCACGCCGGGCGAACGCAACGCCTGCAGCGCGCGTGCACCCAGCGCGGTATAGATCGACATCGACACCGAGTCGGTGAACAACAGCGTCGCCATGATGGTCAGGTATTGCGGCCACTGCGGCAAGGCGGCGTCGACGAACTGCGGCGTCACCGCCAGGGTGAACAGGATCGCCTTCGGATTGCTGACGTTGATCAACAGGCCGCGCAGAAAGACGGAGTAAGGAGCGAATGGCATCGCCTCGCCGAGGCCCTCCGCGACCAGCGGCCGCACCGGCGCGCGCCACTGCTGCACCCCGAGATACACCAGGTAGGCGGCCCCGCACCACTTGATCAGGTTGAACGCCACCACCGAGGCCGACAACACCGCGCCGAGACCGGTGGCGACCGTGCCGATCAGGATCATTGACCCGACTTCGAGCCCCAGAATGTTCCACAGCGCGCGGCGGAACCCCCAGCGCATGCCGGCGGTCACACTCGAGAGTACGCCCGGGCCGGGCGAGAGACAGATCAGCCAGGCCGCGATGAAGAAAGTGAACCAGGTTTCCAGCTTCAAGAGGTGTCCTTCGGTACAATCTAAGCAGGGTAGCGCCAGGACGGCGCCATTTTCTGAACCCGCGCGGCCCGCATAGCGGGCTGCCTACAAGGAGTGCGGCATGGAAGCTGCTACGAACTGCGCTGTGGACGTACTGTCAATCAAGTGTAGTAAGTATTTACTACCTTCATCGGAACTCGCCGTAACAGGCCGCATGCTATCGCGGACAGCGGGGGCAGGGTTCAGCGCATGATGACGTATTACGATAACCGTCTCGGACGGAACCGGTACAAACGGCGCTACATCTGGGCCGGCTGGGCTTTTGCCGCGGGAATCGTGCTGGGCATGGCGGTCAGCCGCCTGCTTTAAATCGCGGCCCGCGCCCCATTCCGGTGCCTCCGGGCCCAGGTCCGACCCCGGATCCGACCTCAGGGCCGGCCCGAAATCTGACAGTCACCCCACGGCGCGGGTATCCTTGCGCGGCTTTTGCCCGCCCAATTGGATAGCCCGCCGCGATGCAGCTCCACAATACCGCCACCGGCCGCAAGGAAACGTTCGAACCGCAGGACCCGCAGCGGGTCACCATGTATGTCTGCGGCCCCACGGTCTATAACTACGCCCACATCGGCAACTACCGGCCGCCGGTGGTGTTCGACGTGCTGGCCCGCGTGCTGCGCCGCCGCTACCCCGGCGTATCCTACGCCCGCAACATCACCGACATCGACGACAAGATCAACGCCGCCGCGGTGAAGGAAGGGGTCGAGATCGGCGTCATCACCAGCCGCTACGCCGCGGCCTTTCACGAGGACCTCGCCGCCCTGGGCGTGGCCCCCACCGACCATGAACCCAAGGTCACCGAGCACATCCCGCAGATCATCGCCATGATCGAGCGCCTGATCGCCTCCGGCAACGCCTACGCCGCCGAAGGCCACGTGCTGTTCCAGGTCGCCACCTACGCCGACTACGGCCAGCTGTCCCATCGCGACACCCGCGAAATGCTGGCCGGCGCGCGGGTGGAAGTGGCGCCCTACAAGAAGGATCCCGGCGACTTCGTGCTGTGGAAGCCCTCCACCCCCGACCTGCCCGGCTGGGATTCGCCCTGGGGCCGCGGCCGCCCCGGCTGGCACATCGAATGCTCGGCCATGGCCGAGGCCCTGCTCGGCGACACCATCGACATCCACGGCGGCGGCCACGACCTCGTGTTCCCGCACCACGAAAACGAGCGCGCCCAGTCCACCTGCGCCCACGGCGGCCAGGTCTTCGCCCGCTACTGGCTACACAACGGCTTCGTCACCATGAACAGCGAGAAGATGTCCAAATCGCTGGGCAACGTCCTGCTGGTGCACGAAATGCTCAAGCACGCCCCCGGCGAAGCCATCCGCATGGGCCTGCTCACCGGCCATTACCGCCAGCCGCTGGACTGGAACGACGAAACCATCCCCGATGCGCGGCGCAAACTGGATCGCCTCTACGGCGCGCTGCGCGATGCCGGTGAAGTGGCTCCCTCCGACGCCAAAGCCCCGGACGCCTTCGTCGCCGCCCTGGAAGACGACCTCAACACCCCCGCCGCCCTGGCCGAACTGTTCGAACTGGCGCGCGCGCTGAACAAGGCCGAAAGCGCAGAAGACAAATCCCGCCTCGCCGCCCAGCTGCGCGACGCCGGCGACCTGCTCGGCCTGCTGCACCAGTCGCCGCAAGCCTGGTTCGCCCTGCCCAGCGCCCACGGCGACGGCGCTCCCGCAGCGGCGGAAATCGAAGGCCTCATCGCGCAACGCGCCGACGCCAAGAAAGCGAAGAATTTCAAGGAAGCCGACCGCATCCGCGACGACCTCAAGGCCCGCGGCGTACTGATCGAGGATTCCGCGCAGGGGACGCGCTGGCGGTACGTCGACGCCGAATGAAAACGTCAGGTCGGCCCTGAATCCCCTCTCCCCATGAATGTGGAGAGAGGGAACTCTATCTCGGGCAACTGTTATTTCTTGCCGCGCCCATTCAACTCGGCGTGGCAGAAGCACTCCACCACATGATCGTTCACCACCCCTACCGCCTGCAGATAGGCATAGATGATGGTGGTGCCGACGAACTTGAACCCGCGCTTCAGCAAATCCTTGCTGATGCGGTCCGAAAGCTCGGTGCGCGCCGGCACCTGACCCATGCCGGTCCAGCGGTTGACCACCGGCTTGCCGTCGACCCAGCGCCATAGCCAAGCGTCCAGGCTGCCTTCGGTGCGGCATAGCTCGAGGTAAGCCTGGGCGTTGCCGATGGCCGCGCCGATCTTGAGCCGGTTGCGCACGATGCCGGCATCGCCCATCAGGCGCTCGCGATCCTTGTCGCCATAGCGCGCGATCTTCTTCGCGTCGAACTGGTGAAAGGCGCGGCGGTAGTTCTCACGCTTGTTGAGGATGGTGCTCCAACTCAGCCCGGCCTGCGCCCCCTCCAGGATCAGGAATTCGAACAGCACGCGGTCGTCATGCTGCGGCCGGCCCCATTCCTCGTCGTGGTAGGCCTGCATCAGCGGCTGCTCGCCGGCCCAGGTGCAGCGCGTCTTCTGTTTCATCGGGACGACTCAGGCGCCGAGGCGCAGCCGCTGCCCGCGCGGCGCCAGCACCTTGCTGCCATCCCAGGCCAGCTCGCCGTTGACCCAGGTCGAAGCGATGCTGGCGGCGAAGGTATGGCCGTCAAACGGCGACCAGCCGCACTTGTACAGCACGCTCTCCGGCGTCACCACGGTCGGCTTGTTGGGATCGACCAGTACGAGATCGGCATAGGCACCTTCGCGCAGGAAGCCGCGCTCCTGCACGCCGAAGCGCTCGGCCGGCGCATGCATGGCACGCTGCACCACCGTCTCCAGGTCCAGCTCGCCGCGCGCGATCAACTCGAACAGCGCCAGCAGGGAATGCTGCACCAGCGGCAGGCCGGACGGCGCCTTGAAATACTTCTGCGCCTTTTCCTCCCTGGTGTGCGGTGCGTGGTCAGTGGCGATGATGTCGATGCGGCCCTCGCGCACCGCCGCCACCAGGGCGACGCGGTCGCTGGCGCTCTTCACCGCCGGGTTGCACTTGAGGCGGCTGCCGAGGTCGGCATAGCGCGATTCGTCGAAATACAGGTGGTGCACGCAGGCTTCCACCGTGATCTGCTTGCCCTTCACCGGTCCCGGCTGGAAGAAGTCCAGCTCGCGCGCCGAGGTCAGGTGCAGCACGTGCAGCCGTGCGCCGTGTCGCTTCGCCAGGCCCACCGCCAGCTCGGTCGACTTGTAGCAGGCTTCCACCGAGCGGATGTGCGGGTGCTCGGAGTACGGCACGTCCTCGCCGTATTTCTCGCGCGCCGCTTCCTCGTTGCGCTTGATCATCGGCGTATCTTCGCAATGCGTCAGCAGGATCGCCGGCGAGCGCGCGAAGATGCCTTCCAGCGTCACCGGGTTGTCCACCAGCATATTGCCGGTGGAAGCGCCCATGAAGATCTTCACCGCCGGCGTCTCGCCCGGCTCCAGCCGCGCGATTTCCTCGACGTTGTCGTTGGTAGCACCGAAATAGAAGGCATAGTTGGCGTGGGCGCGGCCCTGCGCCATGCGGTACTTGTCGGCCAGGGCGGCACGGGTCACCGTCTGCGGAATGACGTTGGGCATGTCCATGAAGCTGGTGGTGCCGCCCGCCACCGCCGCCGCCGACTCGGTCGACAAGTCGCCCTTATGGGTCAGCCCCGGATCGCGGAAATGCACCTGGTCGTCGACCATGCCCGGCAGCAGGAACCTGCCCTTGGCGTCGAGCACCTTGACCCCCCCGGGCGCGGAGATCTTCGGCGCGATCTTCTCGATGCGCTCACCCTTGATGAGCAGATCCGCCTCGAAACGGCGGCCTTCGTTGACCAGCACGGCATTGGTAATCAGCATGATTGGTTCACTCAGAAGTGCGTGTTCAAAGTTCAGGGACGCCAAGATCCCTGCATATCTTACGCGCAAGCAACTCGTTGACCTCGGCGTGGCGGGGAATCGAACTACGCCGGTTCAGCGTCACGTTATGCCACAACGAATGCCGAGCGCCCTCGCGCGCTAGCGCACAATTGTGGCTGGTAAGATGACGGATTAGATCGCGACGTTTCATGCGAGTGGGCCCTTATGCTTCCTTGGGCTACTAAAATGGAATGTCATCGTCTTCAAAGCCTCCCGGATCAGGCACGTTCCCAACCGGCTTCTTTGGCTTTGAATTCACCCAATCTGGAAGAGAAGTCGGCGCTTGCTCTCCAGCAGACACAGCCTTCAAAGTTATCCAGTATTGCCGTAGCTTTTCCATGAGCAAGCTTCTCTCTTGGATTTCCCAACTCCACGACGCTTGTGTGCTGCTGTAATTCAACCTCCAAAAATGGCCATTCTCACGAACTAGCTTCCAAAGAAGCTGCTCATCGTACGTGAGTAATTCAGGATATCTGATAGCCAGCCTTGCAAATCGTGTTGCTTCATCTACATCCCAAAGATCAGCCTCAGCGAAAGTGACGCTACTGTCGCTATGGAAGCTCGCACCTTCTTGGACTGCGACTCGAGTGAGGACATCTTCGATCGCCCATTCAACAAAATTTGCCAAAGAGCGGCGTTGCTTCCTTGCGGCCAATTCCGCGAGGTACTTGAGCTTGGGGTCCAAACGCATTGCGATGACCTCAGTGCGAATAGCACCTGATCTCGGCCTTCTCTTTTGCTCGTTCATTCCATACACCTAAGCCTTTGGAAGCAGCCTTGCTGTACAAAAGTATAGCTATATTGTTTACAAACAGCAACGTTGTCAAATCGACAACATATTTAACATCAAAGTTTAGCTTCCTAAACTTTGTGCGACTATTGTTAATTAATTATTAATAGTTAAAATCTATTGTAAAGGCGCTTTTGCGCTTAGAAATGTTTAAGAGGATTTAAAACATAAAAGCGAAGTTATTTCTTAGCGATTGAGAAATCGCATTTTTAACGGCTAATTAGCGTTAGCTGTAATTGTCAGTTCTTCGTAGCCAGAACCCGCCGCTAGACGAGCATCATCTCGATTCATCTCGATTACTTCAGCCAAGGTAAGGCGCAATGTCTCAAGCAATTTTTCGCGAGAAGACTCTTGGCAGTTCACGCCCGGGACTTCTTCCACCCAGCCGATCCACCAATCGCCATCTTGCTTAACTACTGCCGTATAACTTGAATTCATGTGCGTCTAGCCCAGGAACAACATTCCTAATTATGCGCTATTAACCCAGATCGCCCCACAGAGCTTGCAGGGCAGCCAGGGCGGCCACCCCCGCGGTTTCGGTACGCAACACGCGCGGCCCCAGGCCGATGGCGGTAAAGCCGCGATGCACCGCCAGCGCGATTTCCTCGTCGCTGAGCCCGCCTTCGGGCCCGACCAGGAGGGTCGCCGCCTGCGCCTGCGGCAACTGCTTCAATGAATGATGCCCGCCCGGCGCCAGCACGAAGCGCGGTCCCGTACCGGAAGCGGCGAGCCAGGCATCGAGCTTCTGCACCGGCTGGACCTGCGGGATCGCGGTGCGGCCGGACTGCTCGCAGGCGGAGAGCATCACGCCACGCCAGTGCTCCAGCTTCTTTTCCCAGCGCTCGCTGTCGAGCTTGACCACGCTGCGCGCCGACAGCAGCGGCACGATGGCCGACACGCCCAGCTCCACCGCCTTCTGGATGGTGTAGTCCATGCGCTCGCCCTTGGAGACGCACTGCGCCAGGGTCATGGACAGGCCGGACTCGCGCTCGACATCGCGGTAGTCCTCCACGTGCACCTGCACCGCGCGCCGGTCCACCGCCTCGATCACCGCGACGTATTCGCCGCCGGCGCCGTTGAACAGGGTCAGCAGCTCGCCCTGGCGCATGCGCAGCACCTGCGCCACGTGCCGCGCGGCGGCTTCCGGCAGGGCGAAGCGGGCGTCCACCGACAGGGGCTCCGGCACATGGATCCGCGTCATGGCGCGGCTCCGCCGGTACCCGGAGCGGGTGGCGCCAATTGCTCCAGGGCGGCCGTGCGCGCCGCGGTGTCCAGCTTGCTCAAAGCTTTCGCCGCAGCGAAGAACTTCACCCAGTCCCCACCCTGCTGCACATACAGCGCGGCGAAAGCCGGCACCCACTTGTGGTACAGCCCAAACGGCAGCAGGCGGGCGTTGTTGATCGGCGCATCCATCCACACATCGTAACCCTTGTAGCCCTGCCATTGCGTGTCGCGCAGGCTGCGATAGCCGGCGCGCAGGCGCTCGATCTCGGCCCGTTTGGCGGCGCGCATCTGCTCCGGCGGCAGGCCGCTGGCGTAAACCTTCTCCAGCCGCGCGCGGGCCTCGAGCACCAGCTGCGTGAAGTCATCGCCGCGCTGTTCCGGGACGCTGTCCCCCGGCGGCAGCCCGCGCGCCGCGCGCCACTGGCGCAAGCCTTCCTCCTGCACGAAGGTGGCGTAGGACTCGTTGAAGGCCGTATCGCTTTTCAGGTACAGCTTCTGGTGCGCCAGTTCGTGGAAGATGGTGCTGTTCAGCGCATCGTCGTCCCAGTGCATCATCGTGTTGAGGATCGGGTCGTCGAACCAGCCCAGGGTGGAGTACGCCGGCACGCCGCCGACATAGGTTTCGTAGCCCTGGCCTTCCAGTTCCTTCGCCTCCGCCTCCGCGCGCGCCTTGTCGAAGTAGCCGCGATAGCCGACACAGCCGGCGATGAGGAAGCAGTGCGTCACCGGCTTGAGCGAAAACTCCGGCGTGGCGAACACGTTCCACACCACGTAGGGACGGCCGACATCGGCATAGACCGTGTAGCTGCC
>JAQGNS010000347.1 GCA_028291705.1 Nevskia sp. | reverse complement strand
AGCGATCCTGCCACACGCCGAGCAGGCGGCGCTCCACCCAGATCAGCATGGCGGCGACGATGACCGAGCCGAACAGCAGCACCAGCGCCTTGAGGCAGGCGATGATCGGTTCGAGAACCTGCGGACTGGAGAGCCAGGTCATCATAGCGGCGCGAGCAGCGTGGAGGGGCCCCGTGCGGAGCATGGGGATCCTAGCGTCGCGAGTCGGCGCAGGCGTGAGACCCGCGCATACGGAGGCGCGGGGTTACGAAGGCGGGAGAGCGATTCGTTCTGTTCGGAGGCTGACATGGAAGGTCTCATGCCGCATTTACCCGCGAGAGCTTGATGGTGGCGCCGGCCTCGGCGTAAGCCATGCCCTCGACACCCAGCGGCAGGCCCACCGTGCCGCGCGGTAGCGTCGGCAGCAGGCGCAGCGGCAGACGCACCGCCGAACCGGCCAGGGCCACGTCGATCAGCATGTTGGCGCCGATGCCGAGGCTGTCGGCGTCGGCCGGGTTGAGCCCGACGTAGGGCTTGGGCGCGCGTTCGGCCACCGGCGCGGCACGTGCGGAAAGCTCTTCACCGCCGAAGATGTGGTGCAGGTTCACCGTGCGCCATTCGCCGGTCTTGGCGGTGAACGCGGCCGGAATGGCGTCGAAGTAGGTCTTGACCGCGGCGTGGGCCTGCGGCTCGAACAGACGCACGCCGGCATCGCCGCCGCGCAGATGTCCGCCCACCTCGTCCTGGAACTTGTTCCAGGATTGCGGTGAGTTCCAGCCCGGCGCCCAGGCGAAGGGAATCAGGGCGGAGGGGCGGTCGCCCGCCTCGGTACCGTGATGGCCTTCCATGGAGAAGGCGAGGGCGGTGTCCGTATCCTGGCTGGCGCGCGGCTCGTGCACCGAGATGTTGGCGCGCATCGCGGTACGGCCGCTGTAGCGGTGCGGCTCGCGCGCCACCTTGAGGCCGTTCATGCGGAACTGGGCGTTCGGTGCGGCCTTGACCATGCCGTTCAGCTGCGGCAACGCCTGCTCGCAGGCGGCGCTGACATCGTCGAAGTGCTTCCACTCGGAGGCGACGTTGCTGAACTGCGCGCGCAGGTCGTTGAGCCAGTTCCAGGCCTCGCGGATCGTCACCTTGGGATCGTAGTAGGTGGCGTCGTAGACCTGGAAGTAGCGCTGGGCGCGGCCTTCGTTATTGACCACGGTGCCGTCGCCTTCGGCGAAGCTGGCGGCGGACAGCACCACCTCGGCCTGCTGGGCGGTGTCGGTCATCTGGTGATCGGCCACAACCACCTTGGCGTTCTTCAGCGCGGCATCGACCTGCGCCTTGCCGGCGCGGCGATACAGATCATTTTCCACCACCACCACGGCATCGGCGGCGCCGGACTTGAGGGCTTCCAGCGCCTGGTCCAGGCCGGCCGCCTGCATCAGCGCCAGGCCCATGCTGTTCACTTCCGGCACCACCAGGCTCAGCTCGACGTGCTTGCCCTTGGCCTGCAGTGCGCGCACCACGTTGGCGGCGGCGTCGATCACCGACTCCAGGCCGGTGCCGGTGCCGGAGACCACCAGCGGCTTGTCGGCTGCGAGCAGGCCGTCGGCGATGGTCTTGACCAGGGCGGTGGCGGCTTCATCAAGACCCGTCACGGCGGGCGCGGTGGCGTCGATCGCGTGCGCCACGGCGAAGCCGAGGCGGGCGATGTCTTCCGGCGCGGCGCGGAAAGTTTGCGCGGCGATGTCGTCGATACGGGTGGCATCGACGCTGGCGACGTACAGCGGGTTCTTCTCGTGCTGGCCGATGTCGGCCAGCGCGATGGCCTGCCATTCGGCGACGTGCTTCTGCGCGGCAAGCGTGGTCTGGCGGCCGCGCGCGGTCTGGCGCAGGGCCAGCGCGATGCGCGGCGCGGTGTTGGTGACGTCCTCGCCCAGCACGAAGGCGGCGTCGGCCTGCTCGATCACGCGCAGGGAAGGGATGCGCACATGCCCTTCGCTGAGGATCTTCGCAACCTTCTGCACCAGCTTGCCTTCGACGGCGGAGTGACCGTCGAAGAAATTGTCCGCGCCAACCAGAGTGCGCAAGGCGTAGTTGGCTTCCAGGCTGGCGCGCGGCGAGCCGATGCCGATGACGCGCCTGGCCGACTTCAGCAGGTTGGCCGCATGCAGCACCGCCTCGTTCGGCGACAGCGCGACAAAGCTGCCGTCGCGCTTGACCAGCGGCTGACGCGGCCGGTCCTTGCGGTTGACGAAGCCGTAGCCGAAACGGCCGCGGTCGCACAGGAAGTAGTGGTTGACGGCGCCGTTGTAGCGGTTCTCGATGCGGCGGATTTCGCCGTAGCGTTCACCCGGGCTGGTGTTGCAGCCGACCGCGCAGCCTTGGCAGATGCTGGGCGCGAACTGCATGTCCCACTTGCGGTTGTAGCGCTCGCCGTGGGTTTTGTCGGTGAACACGCCGGTGGGGCAGACCTCGGTCAGGTTGCCGGAGAATTCGCTTTCCAGGATGCCGTCGGTCTCGCGGCCGAAGTAGACATTGGAAGCGGTGCCGTAGACGCCGAGGTCGGTGCCGCCGGCGTAGTCCTTGTAGTAGCGCGTGCAGCGGTAGCAGGAAATGCAGCGGTTCATCTCGTGGTTGATGAACGGCCCCAGGTACTGGTTCTGGTGGGTGCGCTTGGTGAAGCGGTAGCGGCGCGTGGCATGACCGGTCATCACCGTCATGTCCTGCAGGTGGCAGTGGCCGCCTTCCTCGCACACCGGGCAATCGTGCGGGTGGTTGGTCATCAGCCATTCCACCACGCTGGCGCGGAAGGCCTTGGACTCTTCGTCGGCGATGGAAATATAAGTGCCATCGGCCGAGGGCGTCATGCAGGACATGACGATGCGGCCCTGCTTGTCGTTGGCGTCGCGGTAGGCCTTCACCGCGCACTGGCGGCAGGCGCCGACGGAGCCCAGCTCCGGGTGCCAGCAGAAGTAGGGGATATCGAGGCCCAGCGACAGGCAGGCGTGCAGCAGGTTGTCCCCGCCGTCCACTTCGTACTGCTTGCCGTCTACGTGAATGATCGCCACGTCGTTTCTCTTTTCCGTATTTCGGTTAAGCCGCTGCCTGCGCCGGTGCCTTGGCGATGCCGGCCTCGAATTCGGCGCGGAAGTATTTCAGCGCCGATTGCAGCGGCTCCATCGCGCCGGGCGCGTGGGCGCAGAAAGTCTTGCCGGGGCCGAGGAAGTGGGTCAGCTGTTCCAGGGTCTGGATATCGCCTTCGCGGCCTTGGCCCTGCTCCAGCGCATACAGCAGCTTCTCGGTCCAGGGCAGGCCGTCGCGGCAGGGCGTGCACCAGCCGCAGGATTCGCGGGCGAAGAATTCTTCCAGGTTGCGCACCACCGAGACGATGTTCTGCTTGTCGTCCACCACGGTGAGCAGGCCTGTGCCCATGCGGCTGCCGGCCTTGGCGATGGTGTCGAAATCCATCGCCAGGTCCAGGTGCTCGGGCATCAGGAAATCGGTGGAGGCGCCGCCCGGCAGCCAGCATTTCAGCTTGAGGCCGTCCTTCATGCCGCCGGCGTGCTCTTCCAGGATTTCGCGGGCGCTGGTGCCGAAAGGCAGTTCCCAGCAACCGGTCTTCTTGGCGCGGCCGGAAATGCCGTACAGCTTGGTACCGGCGTCCTTGCTCTTGCCCTGCGACAGGCCCTGGAACCAGGCGCCGCCGCGCAGTACGATGTGCGGCACGTTGGACAGGGTTTCGACGTTGTTGACCACCGTCGGCTTGCCCCACAGGCCGGCAATCTGCGGGAACGGCGGCTTGGCGCGCGGATTGGCGCGGCGGCCTTCCAGCGAATTGATCAGTGCCGTTTCTTCGCCGCAGATGTAGCGGCCGGCGCCGGTGTGCACGAACAGCTCGAAATTCCAGCCCGAGCCGAGGATGTTCTGGCCCAGGTAGCCGGCGGCCTTGGCTTCGGCCACGGCCTTGTTGAGGCGTTCGGCGGCGACCACGTACTCGCCGCGCAGGAAGATGTAGCCGCGGGTCGCCTGGATGGCGTAGCCCGAGACGATCATCGACTCCACCAGCTGGTGCGGCAGGCCTTCCATCAGCAGCCGGTCCTTGAAGGTGCCCGGCTCCATCTCGTCGGCGTTGCAGACGATGTACTTGTTCTTCGGCGCATCGGCGCCCATCGGCACCAGGCCCCACTTCACCCCGGTGGGGAAGCCGGCGCCGCCGCGGCCGCGCAGGTTGGCGTCCTTGACCGCCTTGGTCACTTCGGCCGGCGCTTCCTTCACCACTTTATGCAGCGCTGCGTAACCGTCCTGCGCCTCATAGGCCTTGAGATCGGGCGGGCTGGCCAGGTTGACGCGGTAGGTCAGGGGCTTGCGATCACCGTCTGGGTGGGGGGCGTAAGGGAGCGCGCTCACTTGTATTGCTCCAGCAACTGATCGATGTGGTCCGGCGCGACGTCGAAATGCGTGTCCTGGTCGATCATCAGCACCGGGCCCTTGTCGCAGGCGCCGAGGCAGCAGATCGGCAGCAGGGTGAAGCGGCCGTCCGGCGTGGTCTGGCCCAGTTCGACGCCGAGCTTGGCGCTGAAGGCTTTCTTCACGTCGTCGTAGCCGGTGAGGAAGCAGGACACGCTGTCGCACACCTTGATCACGTGGCGGCCCACCGGGCGGCGGAAGATCAGGTTGTAGAACGTCGCCACGCCTTCGACGTCGGAGCCGGGGATGCCCAGCACCTGGCCGATGGCGGGGATGGCGCCGTCCGGCACCCAGCCGTGGCGATGCTGCACGATCTTCAGCGCCTCGATGGTGGCGGCGCGGGGATCCTCGTAGTGATGCGTCTCGTGCTCGATCGCCGCGCGGTCGTCGGCGTGCAGCACGAACGGTTCCTGCCGCGGCAGGTCGGCCAGCTTGATAATCGGCTGTGTGCTTTCCATGTTGTTAGCGGTCGACATCGGCCATCACGAAGTCAATGGAGGCCAGCAGCATGATCAGGTCGGGGATCATGCTGCCGTTGATGATCTGCGGAATCATCTGCAGGTGCGGGAAGCTGGGCGTGCGGATGCGCGTGCGGTAGCTGGTGGTGCTGCCGTCGCTGGTCAGGTAGTAGCTGTTGATGCCCTTGGTGGCCTCGATCAGCTGGCACGATTCGCCCGGCGGCATCACCGGTCCCCAGGACACCCCGAGGAAGTGGGTGATCAGGGTTTCGATGTCCTGCAGGGTGCGCTCTTTCGGCGGCGGGCAGGTCAGCGGGTGGTCGGCCTTGTAGGGGCCGGCCGGCATGTGGTCGAGGCACTGCTTGATGATGCGCACGCTCTGCCGCATCTCTTCCAGGCGCACCATGCCGCGGTCGTAGGCATCGCCGTTCTTGCCCAGCGGCACTTCGAACTCGAAGTTCTCGTAGCCGGAGTAGGGACGGGCCTTGCGCAGATCGTAGTCGCAGCCGGTGGCGCGCAGGCCGGCGCCGGTGGCGCCCCATTCGATCGCCTCGGCGGTGTTGTACTCGGCGACGTGGATGGTGCGGGCGCGCAGGATGCCGTTCTTCATCGCCGCCTTTTCGTATTCGTCGAGGCGCTTGGGCAGCCATTCGACGAAATCGCGCACCAGCTTGTCCCAGCCGCGCGGCAGGTCATGGGCCACGCCGCCGATGCGGAACCAGGCCGGGTGCATGCGGAAACCGGTGATGGCCTCGATCACGTCGTAGGCCTTCATGCGGTCGGTGAACATGAAGAAGATCGGCGTCATCGCGCCCACGTCCTGGATATAGGTGCCCAGGAACAGCAGGTGCGAGGTAACGCGGAAGAACTCCGCCATCATCACGCGGATGGTCTTGACCCGGTCCGGCACGGTGATGCCGGCCAGCTTCTCCACCGCCAGCACGTACGGCAGGTTGTTCATCACCCCGCCGAGATAGTCGATGCGGTCGGTGTAGGGAATGAAGGTGTGCCAGGACTGCCGCTCCGCCATCTTCTCGGCGCCACGGTGGTGGTAGCCGATGTCCGGCACGCAGTCCACGATCTCCTCGCCGTCCAGCTGCAGCACGATACGGAAGGCACCGTGCGCGCTCGGATGGTTGGGGCCGAGGTTGAGGAACATGAAGTCGTGGTCCGAAGTGCTGCGCTTCATGCCCCATTCTTCGGGCTTGAACTTCAGGCCTTCCTGCTCGAGGTCCTGCTTCGCCGCATCGAGCATGAACGGATCGAATTCGGTGGCGCGCGCCGGGTAGTCCTTGCGCAGCGGGTGGCCCTTCCAGGTGCGCGGCAGCAGGATGCGCTGCAGGTTCGGATGGCCCTCGAAGACGATGCCGAACAGGTCCCAGGCCTCGCGCTCGTACCAGTTGGCGTTGGCCCATAGCTTGTGGATCGAGGGGATGCTCGGCGCATCGCCGGACAGGGCGACCTTGATCCTGACATCGGAATTACGGTCGATCGACAGCAGGTGGTAGAACACCGTGAAGTCGGCCGAGGGGCCCAGGCGGTTGCGGCGCAGGCGCTCGTCCACCGCGCTCAGGTCCAGCAGCATCTTGTACGGACGCGGCACCCCGTTCTTGAGGAAGGCCAGCACTTCGGCGAAGCGCTCCTTCGGCGTCCACAGCGTCGGGACGTCGTCCTTGGTCGGCTGGAAGGTGAAGGCATTCTCGCCGAAGCGCGCGTACAGCTCGCGCACCACTTCCGGCAGGGTGCCGGGCGCGGTAGCGGGATTGAGGGGTGCGGGAGCGTCGTCTGCCATGACTTAGATCTGGTCGGGCGTGCGCAGGGTGGTCTGGGCGCGGCGCTCGGCCAGCTTCACGTCGCGCTGCGCCGGCATCGGCTGGCGGTACACGCCCTGGTCGCCCACCACCCAGGACAGCGGGCGGGTTTCCTTGCCGATCGAATCCTGCAGCAGCATCAGCGCCTGCAGGAAGGCTTCCGGGCGCGGCGGGCAACCCGGGATGTAAACGTCCACCGGCAGGAACTTGTCCACACCCTGCACCACGGAATAGATGTCGTACATGCCGCCGGAGTTGGCGCAGGAGCCCATCGAGATGACCCAGCGCGGTTCCACCATCTGCTCGTACAGGCGCTGCACCACCGGCGCCATCTTCACGAAGCAGGTGCCGGCGATGACCATCAGGTCCGCCTGGCGCGGCGAAGCGCGGATCACCTCGGCGCCGAAGCGCGCCAGGTCGTGCGGCGCGGTGAAGGCCGTGGCCATCTCCACGTAGCAGCAGGACAGGCCAAAGTTGTACGGCCAGATCGAATTCTTGCGGCCCCAGTTGACCACCTTGTCCAGCGTGGTGGTCAGCACGGTGCGCTTCACCTGCTCTTCGATGTAGCCGGTGCCCTCGTTGACGCCGGCCGGGGTGGCCGAGCGCTTGGCGTTGGGGTCGATGCGTGTCAGCGAATATTCCATGCCTGCACTCTCAAGTCTTGTCGGTCGCCGCGGCCGCCTGCGCTTCGCGCAGACGCTGCAGGCGGGGTTTCGGGGCCCAATCCAGGCCACCCAGCCGCCATACATAAACCAGGCCAACCAGCAGCACGGTTATGAAAATGGCCGCCTCGATGAAGCCGGACCAGCCGCTTTCACGCAGCGACACCGCCCAGGCATAGAGGAATACGGCTTCGAGGTCGAAGATGACGAAGAACATCGCCACCAGGTAGAACTTGGCGGAGATGCGCAGGCGACCGCTGCCCACCGACACCACGCCGGATTCGAAGGGATCGTTCTTGGCGCGGCCGGTATTGCGGCCGCCCAGGACCCAGGACAGGCCGAGCATCAGCAACACCACGCCGAGCACCGCCACGGTATAGACCAGCAAGGCCCAGGTTTGCGGCGAGCGCGGTAAATTTTCGATTAGGAAATGCACGCCCCAGTCTCACGATAGGTTGCGATGCGCCGTCCACGCAAAGTCCGGTGGAACAGCCCCGGGCGTCGTTGGCGGCGGCCAAAATCAGATGGCGCGTATGATACGCGAACGTTCCTCCGATCGCAGCTTGTGCGATCCCCTTTACCTGAGTTAGACACTCCGGGCCCCGGTTGCGGTGAGTGGATCATCGGGTCCCGCGGTCCGGAATTGCCAGGGTGGGCCGGGTCCGGATCCTGCGCAAAACCTTTCGTTGCAGGGGATTCTCCGGCATCGCCCCCACGCTCGTCGTTGATGCGCGTCAAGTACACTGCGCCCATCCTCATCGGCGCCGCGTGCAATCCGTCCCGCCGCACTGCTCAAAATAATAGCGAACCATTCTCATGTCCGACATCCTCCTGCGTCTGAAGCCCAACGAAGAGCGCCGCCTGCGCGCCGGCCACCTGTGGGTCTACTCCAACGAGATCGACACCGACCGCACCCCGCTCAAGACCCTGCCGGCCGGCGCCCTGTGCCGCATCGTCGACTCGCGCGGCAATCCGCTGGGCACCGGCTACGTCAATCCGCATGCGCTGCTGTGCGCGCGCCTGCTCACCGGGCAGGGCGACGCCAGCATCGATACCGACTGGTTCGCCCGTCGCCTGCGCGCCGCCGCGGCGATGCGCGACCGCCTCTACACCCACCCCTACTACCGCATGGTCCACGGCGAGGCCGACGGCCTGCCCGGTCTGGTGATCGACCGCTACGGCGACGTCTTCGTGGTGCAGATCGGCACCGCCGGCATGGAGAACCTGAAGGCGCAACTGCTCGATGCCCTGCAGGCCGAGTTCAAGCCGCGCGGCGTGGTGCTGCGCAACGACTCCTCGGCCCGCGAGGCCGAGAACCTGCCGCTCTACGTCGAGGACATTGGTGCGGTGCCGCAAACGGTCACCATCGACGAGGGCGGCGTGCGCTTCGACATCGCCATGCACGGCAGCCAGAAGACCGGCTGGTTTTTCGACCAGCGCGACAACCGCGACCGCCTGGGGCGCTACGCCCGCGACGCGCGGGTGCTGGACGTCTTCAGCTATGTCGGCGGCTGGGCCCTGCGCGCGCACGGCTTTGGTGCAAAGGAAGTCAGCTGCATCGACAGTTCCGCCCCGGCCCTCGAAGCCGCTGGCCACAACGCCGAACTCAACGGCGCCAAGCTGGAGCTGCTCAAGGGCCAGGCCCTGGACGTGATGAAGCAGCTCGCCGCCGACGGCCGCCGCTTCGAGCTGGTGATCGTCGACCCGCCGGCCCTGATCAAGCGCAAGCGCGACCACGAGGAAGGGCTCTCCTTATATGGACGCCTCAACCGCGCCGCCCTCAGCCTGCTCACCCCGGGCGGTTTCCTGGTGTCCTGCTCCTGCTCCTACCACCTGGAGCCGGCTGAATTGCAGCGCGTGCTGCTGCGCGAGGCGCGCGCCACCAGCCGCCGCCTGCAGATCCTCGAACAGGGCGGCCAGGGGCCGGACCACCCGGTGCATCCGGCCATCCCCGAAACGCGCTATCTCAAGGGCTTTTTCTGCGCCGCCGCGCAGGAGTGACCGGTACAATAGCGGTGCCGGCCGCGGCCAGCCGGCCCGGCTTCCACCACCTGTAATCCAGCACCCATAAAGCTCAGCGCATGCTCGTCCATCCGAACATCGATCCGGTCGCCATCCACCTCGGCCCGCTGAAAGTGCATTGGTACGGCTTGATGTACCTGCTCGGCTTCTGGGGCTTCTGGTGGCTGGGCTCGATCCGCGCCCGCTGGGCCCACGTCAACTGGCCGAAGGAGCGGGTCGGCGACCTGCTGTTCTACGGCGTGCTCGGCGTGATCCTGGGCGGCCGTACCGGTTACATGCTGTTCTACGCCTATGACGCGCAGGGCCATTGGACCCTGGGCCAGGACCCGCTGGCCTTCTTCCGCATCTGGGACGGCGGCATGTCCTTCCACGGCGGCCTGATGGGCGTGATCGTGGCGATGATGGTCTTCGCCCGCCAGCAGAAGCTCACCTTTTTCGAGGTGGCGGATTTCGCCGCCGTGCTGACCCCCTTCGGCCTGTTCACCGGCCGCCTCGGCAACTTCATCAACGGCGAGCTGTGGGGCTCTCCCACCACGCTACCCTGGGGCATGGTGTTCCAGGGCGCCCACGACAACCTGCCGCGCCACCCGAGCCAGCTTTACGAAGCTTTACTCGAAGGCCTGGTCTCGCTGGCCATCCTGTGGTGGTTCGGCCGCAAGCCGCACCCGCGCGGCGCCATCAGCGGCCTGTTCCTGCTGCTCTATGCCAGTTTCCGCTTCCTCATCGAGTTCGTGCGCTTGCCCGATACCCAGCTCGGCTACCTCTACGGCAGCGGCTGGTTCACCATGGGCATGCAGCTGTGCATTCCGATGTTCCTGTTCGGCGCGGCCTTCATCTGGATGGCCTATCACCGCAAGCCGGCGACGGCTTAGTCGGTCATGCCCAGCACGCTCATCTCCGTCCGCAAGCCGCGTCCGCCGGAGGAGCGCCGCGCCATGGTCGAGGCGGTGCAGCAGGTGCTGGTCGACGTGCTCAAGGTGCCCAGCCACGACCGCACCGTGCGCCTGCAGACCTTCGCCGCCGAGGAGTTCGCCGTGGGCCCGCAGGCCACGGAAAATTACACGGTGGTGGAAATCTCGCTGTACCCCGGCCGCACCTTGGCGGTGAAGCGCGAGCTGTACCAGGCGCTGGTGCAGGCCCTCGGCGCCTTCGGCGTGCCGCCCCAGGACACCAAGTTCATTCTCGACGAAGTGGCGCCCGACAACTGGGGGCTGCGCGGCGGCATCCCGGGTTCGGAAGTCAGCGCGCCGGTCAAAAAGCTGGAGGTGTAGGGCATGAGGCAGTATCTCGATCTGATGCAGCATGTGCTGGACCACGGCGCGGAGAAGTCTGACCGCACCGGCACCGGCACCCGCTCGGTGTTCGGCCACCAGATGCGCTTCGACCTGCAGCAGGGCTTCCCCCTGCTCACCACCAAGAAGCTGCATATCCGCTCCATCCTGATCGAGCTGCTCTGGTTCCTGCGCGGCGAAACCAACATCGCCTACCTCAAGGAAAACGGCGTCTCCATCTGGGACGAATGGGCCGATGAGAACGGCGACCTCGGCCCGGTCTACGGCAAGCAGTGGCGCTCCTGGCCCACCGCCGACGGCCGCCACATCGACCAGATCAAGCAGCTGCTCGAATTGTTGAAGAAGAGTCCGGATTCACGCCGCATGCTGGTCTCGGCCTGGAACGTCGGCGAGCTGGACAAGATGGCCCTGATGCCCTGCCACGCCCTGTTCCAGTTTTACGTCGCGGACGGCAAGCTGTCCTGCCAGCTGTACCAGCGCAGCGCCGACATCTTCCTCGGCGTGCCCTTCAACATCGCCTCCTACGCCCTGCTCACCATGATGGTGGCGCAGGTCAGCGGCTACCGTGCCGGCGACTTCGTCTGGACCGGCGGCGACTGCCACCTCTACTCCAATCACCTCGAGCAGGCGCGCCTCCAGCTCAGCCGCGACACGCGAAAGCTGCCGACGATGACGCTCAACCCGGACGTGAAGGACCTGTTCGCCTTCCGCCCGGAAGACTTCGTGCTCAGCGACTACGAGCCGCACGCCCACATCAAGGCGCCGGTCGCGGTTTGAAGTCCCTGCTGACACTGGTCGTCGCCGTCTCCGAAAACGGCGTCATCGGTCGCGACGGCGGCCTGCCTTGGCGCCTGCCGGAAGATCTCAAGCATTTCCGCCGCCTCACCCTCGGCAACACCGTGCTGATGGGACGCAAGACCTTCGAATCCCTGGGCAAGCCGCTGGAAGGCCGCGCCAACTGGGTGCTGACCCGCGATCCGGTATTCGCCCCCGCCGGTGCGCAGGTGTTTCGCGATCTGGACGCGGCGCTGGCAGCGCCGCCGCAGGGTGAGCTGCTGGTGATCGGCGGCGCCGAGCTGTACCGGCAGACCCTGCCGCTGGCCAGCCGCCTGGAGCTGACGCGGGTGCATGCGCAGGTCGAAGGCGATACGCACTTCCCGGATTACGACGCAACGCAGTGGCGCGAAACGGCGCGGGTGGATCACGTCGCCGACGAGCGCCATGCCCATGCCTACAGCTTCCTCACGCTCGATCGCATCTGATTCCCGGGTGCTGGCGCGCACTCGCGTGAATCCGGTTTGAGCGGTCCGGGCGCGCCTGCTATAAAACGTCTCCGGTTCCGGGCCTGCATGCGGGGACCTGTAGCCGGCCACTATTCCAAGAACGCGAGGAAGCAAACATGGCAGACCTGAAAGCGCAGTTTGAAAAGGCCCAGGCGGATGTCAAGACCCTGACCAAGCGTCCGGGCAACGAGGACATGCTGACGCTCTATGCGCTGTTCAAGCAGGGCAGCCAGGGCGACGTCAGCGGCTCGCGGCCGGGCATGCTGGACATGGTCGGGCGCGCCAAGTTCGACGCCTGGACCAAGCTCAAGGGCACCGGCAAGGACGCCGCGCTGCAGAAGTACATCGACAAGGTCGCGGAGCTGCTGAAGAGCCACAAATAAGCGGCCCGACGAGCCGGGTTCGGCCCCCATCGCCGCATCCACGATGGTGGGGGCGGTGATGAGGGCCGCATCAGTCCGGTCCGTCCTTGCTGTCGCGGCCCATACAAGGGACAATGCGCCCCGGTCCGCGCCGGTGCCCTCGCGACGGCAAGCTGTGAACTCCGCCAGGCCCGGAAGGGAGCAACGGTAGCGGTGTAGCCGGGTGCCGGGGTGTCGCTGGCGCGGGCCGCCTGTCTTCGACAGGACTAGGAAATTTCCAGATCGTGTTTTGCACTGCGGGCAGCACTGCCGCGGTTTCCGCGTGCCTGGCCCATTCGAACGGTGATGCGCGGCTTGCGCCTAGCGCTTGCTGGCATCGCCCCGGGGAAGCGCGGTGGCGCTGGGCAAGTGCCCGCCAGCCAGCAGCAGCGCCAGGCCGAGCGAGAACGCCAGCGCGCCGAAGGCAAGACCAATCACCAGCGGCGCCTGCAGCAGGATATGGAAAAACTGGTTCGAGGACATGAGCGCCTCCCGCGTCCATCCGCCGCTGCCGGATATGGCAATGGCGGCCGACGCTTATTGGAGCGCCTGGGCCGATAGGAAATCGAGAGGGCGCGCGCGGCTGAATCGTCAGGGCGCGATAAACAAAATCGGGTGCGGCGTTAAAACCGCATAGCCTGTGCCGTAAATGGCGCCCGGGACGCGGTTTTGCCGACGTCGCAGCGCGAGCGGACTACCGCGGAACGGCGGCGCGGCGGTCGATCGCCTGCATGCCCGGCGCGATCAGGTAATCCCAGGTCGTCAGCGCCAGCGCCAGCACGGCCACGCCATGGGCCCACCGCAGGGCCAGGGGATAGGCCGGCTGGCCCAGCAGCAGGGCCAGGGCGCAGCCTGCCAGCACGGCCACCGTCAGGAAGTGGGCCGGCGCGCTGAGCCCCCAGGCCTGCCAGCGCTGCGCCAGCGGCGCGCCGAGCAGCACCGCAAGCGTGCCTACACCCATGCCCGCCACCACGTCCAGCGGCCAGTGCGCACCCACGCCCACGCGGCTCAGGCCCACCAGCAGGGCCAGGGTGAAGGCGCACCAGCGCATCCAGTTGTGCGGCAGGAACCAGGCAAAGGTGCCGAAGGTGACGAAAGCGGTGACGGTATGCCCGGAGGGAAAGCTGTGCGTCAGGTACAGCGGGCCGACCAGATGGAAATGATCAGCCGGCAACACGGCGCCGGGGCGCATGGCGTTGAAGGCCGCCTTCAGGCCGCGCGACAGCACGGTGGCGATCAGCGCATTGGGCAGCGCCAGCCACACGATCTGCGGAAAACGCCGCGCCAGCAGCAATAACAGCGTCAGGGCGAAGAGGGTGTCGCCGCTATAGGTGATGCACTCGGCCAGCCAGTCCGCCACAGGCGTCCACGTAGCATTGAGCGGATGGAACACGGCGTGGTAGCCGCTGAGCACGAACCACACCGTGCCAACAATCAGCGCCGCCCCCAACCACCAGCGCAGCGTCGCCACCGCGCCCGGCTGCCGCCACGCCAGGATGTCGCGGCGCGCGGCGAGGTCATTGGTCAACAGGCGGCGATAGGCCCTGGCTCTGGCGCCGAACATGTCACGACGGCCGTGAGCTGCCGCTTTTCACCGGGCCGGAAGTCGGCGCCGGCGGACGCAGCAGCAGCGCCACGCCGCCGCGCTGGAATTCCGGGATCAGCGTCACCTGGTCGCCCAGCTCGGCCTGGAGATCGGGCAGGCGGTCCAGCCGCACGAACACCAGCTCGCCCG
>JAQGNS010000345.1 GCA_028291705.1 Nevskia sp. | reverse complement strand
CATAGCCGCGCACGCCGAACTCGGCGCCGCCGTTGCCGATGATCACCTGGCCCTTGATGATGCGCGGCGCGCCGGTGACGGTGTAGCTGCGCTTGTGGTCGATCACCGTGTCGCGCATCCAGACCTTGCGGCCGCTGGCGGCGTCCAGGGCGAACAGCCGCCCGTCGTAGGAGGCGACGTAAACCCGCCCCTTCCACACCGCCACGCCACGGTTGGCGACATCGCAGCAGCCGTCGCGGTCGATGTCGCGCGGCACCTGCGGATCGAACTTCCACTTCAACGCGCCGCTGGCGGCGTCCAGTGCATAGACCATGCTGAAGGCGCCGGTGGTGTACATGGTGCCGTCCACCACCACCGGGGTGGCCTCCACCACGCGATCCACGTCGAGGCGATAGGTCCAGGCCAGGCCGAGTTTGGAAACATTGCCGGCGTCGATGTCTTTCAGCGGGCTGAAACGCTGCTCGTTGTAGGTGCGGGCGGTGGTCAGCCAGTTACCCGGCTCGCCGTCCGCCTTGATGATGCGGGCGCCGTCGACCTGCGCGGCGCCGCCGGCGGCCAGCGCTGATGCGGCCACGGCAAAGCCCAGAACTCCGGCACAGGCGTGCTTGAACATGCGGCGTCTCCTCGGTTTATCGCTATGCCGGCGTGGCGCCGGACGTTATACGCGAGAGTTTAGCCGCAATGCAGAACCGCCAGCCCACCCGGCCGGGTAGCTGCCAAGACCGCGTCCAGGTGGAGCCGGTAGAACCGCAAGCCTATAGCTCCTTTTCAGCCCTGCTGATCTCCGTCCACATAAAACCACCGCCCCTCCACACGCACGAAGCGGCTGCGCTCCCGTATCCGCACCGCCGAGCCGCCCCCGACGCGGTAGCGCGCCACGAATTCCACCTCTGCTTTATCCGGGCCCGTGTCGCGGGCGCTCTTCACGCTCAGGCCCAGCCACTTCGTGCCCGCTTCGAGACCGACCGAACCCGGCCGTGTGCTGGTATGCCAGGTGGCCAGCAGGTAGGGCTCGTTTTGCAACACGTAAGCGCTATAGCGCGAGCGCATCAGCGCCTCCGCGGTCGGTGCTTCCATGGTGCGATGCCAGCGCGCGCAGCAGGCATCGAGCGCATCGCCACTACCACACGGGCACAGATCCGCCGATTCCTTGCTCAAGGCCTCGACCCTGCCGGGGAATCACGCCAGTTGGCATTGCGCTCCCAGAACGCCACGCTGCGCTGATAGGCCGCGCGATCCAGCGCGACGCCCGAGCCGCCCTCCGCAACGCCCAGCGCGTTGCGCAGCATCGTGATCGGCGCCATCGGAACCTCCTCCGGCTCCAGCGTGTAGAGGCAACCGACGACACCCCAGTCTGCCTGGATCTTTTCGCCTTCCTTGTGCAGTTGGTCGCGGCTGTACAGGATCGGGATCAGATAGCCGGCGACGGGCGCTTGCACACCTTCGAACCAGCGCGTGAGGACCGGCAGCTCCGCAGGGTTGCGCGCCTCGTAGCCGGAACGCAGCAGATGCTGGTTGTCCTGCGTGATGGGGATTGTCAGGCAGCGCGTGGTGGTCCAGTTGGCGTGGACATGGAGCTTGCAAAACTCGGCGTAGCCGTCGAGCACCTTCAACGGCGCGTGCTCGTTCAGGTAACGCTCGAATTCCTCGGCCGAGCAGTCCTGGATCGTGTTGCCGCGCTTCTGCCGGGGAAACAGGCGGCCGATGGCAAAGTCCGTCAATACGATGCTCATGGGAGGTGCGATGAAAAGATCATGGATGGGAACGGAGGGCCGGCCGGGTGGGGCAGTGCCGCGGCTGTTGATTCCGGCGCATCTTATCGCGGAACAATCGCTCCGCGGGCGGTCTTCGACCTTTGCTCGCCCTGTGCTCGCTTGACTTGAATATACTTGTGTAGTTATATAACTGACATGGAATCAACATTCGCCATCATCGCCGAGCCGAGCCGTCGCGCCATCCTGAGCCTGCTCGCATCCTCCGAACGTTCCGTGGGGGATCTGGAGGAAGAATTGAATCTCTCGCAGCCTTCGGTCTCGAAGCACCTGCGGGTGCTGCGGGAGGCCGGGTTCGTGGAATCGCGCATCGACGCGCAGCGGCGCCTGTACCGGATCAAGCCGGAACCGCTGATGGAGATCGACGCCTGGCTCGCGCCGTTCCGCCGCTACTGGTCGGCACAGGTCGATGCGCTGGAACGCCACCTTGACCAGATGCATCCCGCGCCACGCCGCAAGGGGAGGAAACGATGAGTCGCCGTGATCAATACCTGCCGGGCCCTGCCTTCGGCGCTGCAGTCCGGAACGTTGGAGAGAAGTGGACGCTCGTCCTCGTCCGCGAGTTGCGCCATCCGCCCGAGAAAGTCTGGCAAGCGCTGACTGAACCGGCCAATCTGCGTGAATGGGCACCATTCGATGCCGACCGCAGCCTCGCTGCCGTCGGCCCCGTCAGGCTTTCCACGGTCGGAACGCCGACGCCGCAAATCTCGGAGACGCAGGTGACGCGCGCCGAGGCGCCGAACCTGCTCGAGTACCGCTGGGGCGACAACGACATGCGCTGGCAACTCGAGTCTTTCGGCGAGGGCACGCGTCTCACGCTCTGGCACAGCATAGGTCGCGATTTCATCTCGATGGGCGCGGCCGGCTGGCACATCTGCCTCGACGTGTTCGATCGGCTCCTTGCCGATGAACCCATCGGGCGCATCGTCGGCGGCGAAGCGATGAAATTCGGTTGGCCGCGGCTGAAAGCCGAGTATGGGAAACAGTTCGGTACCGACACGTCCGGCGGGGTGCCCGGGACTGCCCGGAAATCGTGAATCGCGGGAACCGTCAGGTTCCGTCTTCAAAGGAGCTCGCCTTGAACTGGAACAAGTGGAATCGGCAGACCCACCGCTGGCTGTCCATCATCTTCACGGCGACCGTTGTCGCCAACTTCGTCGTCCGGGCTCAGGGGACACCTCCGGCTTGGGTAACTTACTCGCCGCTGCCCTCGCTCGCCTTGCTTCTCTGCAGCGGCCTGTACATGTTCGTGCTGCCGTATGTCACCCAGTGGCGCGGCGGTCGCGCTGAATCCCACGAGGATTCCCGCTCCGGGATGCGAACATGAAGAAGCCGGCGACAAAAGCGGATTCCGCCGCAGGCCAGCCGGCGTCCGCGCTGATCGACAAGAGAATCGCCGAACTCGGCGACTGGCGCGGCGAGACCTTGAGCCGGATGCGCAAGCTCATCCAGGAGGAAGACCCGGACGTGGTGGAGGAGTGGAAGTGGATGGGCACGCCCGTGTGGTCGCACGATGGCATCCTCTGCACCGGCGAGTCCTACAAGGCGATCGTGAAGCTGACCTTCGCCAAGGGCGCATCGCTGAAGGACCCGTCCAAGCTTTTCAACTCGAGCCTGGACGGAAACACCCGACGCGCGATCGATATCCACGAGGGTGAGGAGGTCGACGCGGGCGCGTTCAAGACACTCATCCGCGCCGCGATCACCCTCAACACCTCCCGCGGCAAGGCAAAGCCAAAGCGCGCGAAGTAGGCCGTTCGCGAAAGGTCACGCCGGATCGCAGCCGCCGCGGACGCATCGACGACCGCGGCGGCTTGTCGCTGCTTCCCTAGCGCCAGAGATTGGTCCGCGCCAGGTCGAGCACTTCGTCGCCCCGTCCGCTCATCACCGCCTTCAGCATGTAGAGCGTGAAGCCGGTGGCCATCTCGCTGGTGATCTTGGGCGGCACCGCAAGTTCCTGCCGATTCACCACCGCATCCACCAGCACCGGGCCGTCATGCGCCAGCGCCGCCTTGATGCCGGGCTCCACGTCGGCCGCGTCTTCGAGGCGGATGCCCTTGATGCCCACCGCTTCCGCCATCGCCGCGAAGTTGGGGTTCTTGAAGCCGGTGCCGAAGTCGAGGAAGCCGGTCGACTTCTGCTCCAGTTCGATGAAGCCCAGCGCGCCGTTGTTGAACACCACCACCTTCACCGGCAGGCCGAGTTGCGCCAGGCTGAGGAAGTCGCCCATCAGCATGCTGAAGCCGCCGTCGCCGGAGAGCGAGATCACCTGCCGGCCGGGGAACGCGGCCTGCGCGCCGATCGACTGCGCCATCGCGTTGGCCATCGAGCCGTGCCAGAAGGAGCCCATCAGGCGGCGCTTGCCGTTCATCGCCAGGTGACGCGCCGCCCATACCGTGGGCAGGCC
>JAQGNS010000320.1 GCA_028291705.1 Nevskia sp. | reverse complement strand
TGAAGGCGGGTTACTTTTCTTTGGGTTTCGCCCAAAGAAAAGTAACCAAAAGAAATGCGACCCGATGTCTGCGCCCATCAATCACCTGTCGGTGATTGATGGGTCCCCTGCGCTTCTCGGCCAAGGTGGGCGTTTTAGACAGGCCATCCCTGGCCTGTCTAAAACGGCTTCGGCATCCATGCCTCGCCCGCGTCTGCGCGCGGCTATTCCACCTTGTCCTCCGATGCTCGGCGCAGCCAGACGGGGAGGACCATCAAAAGCACAGCAAAAGCGCAAAACAACATCAAAA
This sequence comes from Nevskia sp., assembly GCA_028291705.1. GTDB lineage: Bacteria > Pseudomonadota > Gammaproteobacteria > Nevskiales > Nevskiaceae > Nevskia. The sequence goes on along the minus strand of JAQGNS010000320.1, from coordinate 29,983 downwards.
GCCGAAGTGTCGCTCTTGGGCACTCCCTATCCCTCTTCGTCATCCCTGCGGAGGCGGGGATCCAGTTCTTCTGAACTCAACTCATGGATGCAGCCAGACTTTCGCGGCCCTTTTCCTGTGAAAAGGAACATCGCTCACCGCATGCGTGCCAACAAAAAACCTTGGCACGCATGGCACGCATGGGGGAAAACAGGGGTTTCGGCGAACGGAGGCGGATACCTGATCAGGCAAAAAGCGGCCCCTCACCCCGACCCTCTCCCCACATACGTGGGGAGAGGGGGAACAACCAGAGAGCTATTGGGTTAAGCGGTTACGCAGTTACACGCTGGATCTTTCCACCCAGCTTGCGCAGCTTTTCCTCGATGTGCTCGTAACCACGATCGATGTGATAAACCCGATCCACCAGCGTCTCGCCGTCGGCGGACAACGCCGCCAGCACCAGCGCAGCCGAAGCCCGCAGGTCGGTGGCCATTACCGGCGCACCGCTGAGGCGTTCGACGCCGGTGACCACGGCTGTGTTGCCCTCGATGTTGATCCCGGCGCCCAGGCGCATCAGCTCCTGCGCGTGCATGAAGCGGTTCTCGAAGATGGTCTCGCGGATGGTGCCGACGCCCTCGGCCACGCAATCCAGGGCCATGAACTGCGCCTGCATGTCGGTGGGGAAGCCCGGGTGCGGCGTGGTGTGGATGTCCACGGCGCGCGGGCGGCGGCCCAGCATGTCCAGCTCGATCCAGTCGGCGCCGGTGCTGACCTTGGCGCCGGCCTGGCGCAGCTTGTCCAGCACGGCTTCGAGCATGCCCGGATCGGTCTGCGTCACCCGCACGCGGCCGCGGGTGATGGCGCCGGCGATGAGGAAAGTGCCGGTCTCGATGCGGTCGGGAATCACGCTGTGCGAGGCGCCGTGCAGGTTTTCCACGCCCTGCACATGGATGGTGGACGTGCCGGCGCCCTCGATCTTCGCGCCCATGGCGATAAGGCAGTTGGCCAGGTCCACCACTTCGGGCTCGCAGGCGGCGTTTTCCAGCACGGTCTGGCCGTCGGCCAGGGCCGCGGCCATCAGCAGGTTCTCGGTGCCGGTGACGGTGACCACGTCGAACACGATGCGCGCGCCCTTGAGACGGTTGGCGCGGGCCTTGATGAAGCCGCCCTCGACGTCGATCTCGGCGCCCATCGCTTCCAGTCCGCGCAGGTGCAGGTCCACCGGCCGCGCGCCGATGGCACAGCCGCCGGGCAGCGACACCTGGGCTTCGCCGCGCTTGGCCAGCAGCGGGCCCAGCACCAGGATCGAGGCGCGCATGGTCTTGACCAGCTCGTAGGGCGCGATGCAGGTGGTGATGGAGCGGGCGTTGATCTCGACCTGGCCGGGCCCGGACGAGCTCACCGTCACGCCCATCTGCGTCAGCAGGCGGCGGGTGGTGCCCACGTCCCACAGCTGCGGCAGGTTGCGGATGGCCAGCGTGTCGTCGGTCAGCAGCGCGGCGCAGAGGATCGGCAGGGCGGCGTTCTTGGCGCCCGATGCGATCACTTCACCGTGCAGCGGGCCATTGCCCTGAATCAGGAATTTGTCCACTAAGCGTATCTATCCGTAAAAACTGAAACGAAGACTACCCGCCGGCAATAACCGGCTGGTGTCTTTTTTGTGCAAATGCCGCGAATTCTCGCGGCACTCCCGAAAGGGGGTTCAGGCGCAGGGCGCCTTGGGGGCGTGGGTGCGCAGCTTGAGGGCGTGGATCTCGGTGCCCATGCGGCCGCCCAGGGTGTCGTAGACCATGCGGTGCTGCGCCACCGGCGACTTGCCGGTGAAGCCGAGCCAGATCACCTCGGCCTCGAAATGCTGGCCGTCATCGCCGGTGACGGTGACGACGGCGTCCGGCATGCCGGCCTGGATCAGTTGCTTGATTTGGTCTTTGGTCATCATCTTGAAAGTCTCAGCGACGCAGCTTGTAGCCGGTCATCAGCATCCACAGGCAGATCGTGGAAAGCAAGGCCAGGAAGCCGGCGGCCCACAGCAGGCTCAGCCCGATCGGCACGTCGGCCTGCCCGAAGAAGCCGTAGCGGAAGCCGTCGATCATGTAGAAGAAGGGATTGAAGTGCGAGGCGGTGTACCAGAACGGCGGCAGCGCATGCACCGAGTAGAACACGCCCGAGAGGAAGGACAGCGGCGTGATGATGAAGTTGGTGAAGGCAGCCAGATGGTCGAACTTGCTGGCGACGATGCCGGCGATCAGGCCCAGCACCGCGAGGCTGGCGCCGGACAACAGGAACATGGCCAGCAGGGCCAGCGGCGCATGCACCGGCAGCGGCACGAACAGCAGCGCCACCAGCAACATCACCGAAGCCACCAGGGCGGCGCGCACCAGGGCGGCGACGACGTAGGCGGCGAACCATTCCCAGGCGCCCAGCGGGGCCATCAGCAGGAACACCAGGTTGCCCATGATCTTCGACTGGGTCAGCGAGGAGGAGCTGTTGGCGAAGGCGTTCTGGATCACCGTCATCATCACCAGGCCCGGCACCAGGAACTCGGTGTAGCTGACGCCCGGGTAGACCTGGGCGCGGCCCTGCATGGCCTGGGCGAACACCAGCAGGTAGAGCAGCGCGGTGACCACCGGCGCGGTGACGGTCTGCCCCAGCACGTTCCAGAAGCGCTTGATCTCCTTGACCGTGAGGGTGACGAAGCCGACGCGGTCGGAGAAGCGCGCCAGGTCGGTTTCCGGCGGCAGCAGGGTGGGCTTCTTTTCCTGGTTCACCGGGCACCCCCGGCGACGGCGGGACGGGACTTGTCGTGGGTCAGCTCGATGAAGATGTCCTCCAGGTCCGGCTCGCGCGTATGCACGTCCTCGAGGTCGAGGCCGGCGGCGCGCAGGGCGGTGAAGACCCCGCTGATCGGATGCTTCTCGCGGTCCAGACGCAGCTCGATCGAGCCGTTCTTCTCGCCCGAGACCAGCGGGCGCAGCGATTCCGGCAGCAGGCCCTCGTTGGCCAGCTTGATGCGCAGGAAGCGGAACGGGTGGCGGTCGAGCAGCTGCGCGGTGGTTTCGATGACGCGCACCTTGCCCTTGTCGATGATGGCGATGCGCTCGCACAGGTCCTGGGCTTCTTCCAGGTAATGCGTGGTCAGCACCACCGTGGTGCCCTTGGCGTGCAGCTCGCTCATGAAGCTCCACAGGGTACGGCGCAACTCGACGTCGACACCGGCGGTGGGCTCGTCGAGGATCACCACCGGCGGCCGGTGCACCAGGGCCTGGGCGATCAGCACGCGCCGCTTCATGCCGCCGGAGAGGGTGCGCATGGAAGCGTTGCGCTTGTTCTCCAGATCCAGCTTGACCAGCATCTCGTCGATCCAGGGCCAGCTTTCGCGGCCGCAGCCGTAGTAGCCGGCCTGGATGCGCAGCATGTCGACCACCTTGAAGAAGGGATCGAACACCAGTTCCTGCGGCACCACGCCGATCAGGCGGCGCGCGCTGCGCCAGTCGCGCACGGTGTCGTGGCCGAGCACGCCGATGCGGCCTTCGTCGACGCGGACCAGGCCGGCGATGATGCTGATCAGGGTGGACTTGCCGGCGCCGTTGGGACCGAGCAGGCCGAAGAACTCGCCGCGACGGATGTTGAAGCTGACACCGTCCAGCGCCTGCACCTTGCCATAAGCTTTGCGAACGCCGTCGATGCTCAGGGCGTCCGTTGAGGAGGTATTCATTGGGCGCGGATTATACGCCTCGCGCCGCATCCGGCCGGCCGGATCGCCGCGTATTGCTTCAAGCCCCTGACAAACGCGGCAATTTCCGCCACCCTCGACTCATGACCGCAGCCATCGTCTGGTTCCGCCGCGACCTGCGCCTGGCCGACAACCCGGCGCTGCGCCACGCCCTCGAGCACCACGAACGGGTGCTGCCGGTCTATATCCACGCTCCCGACGAGGAGGCGCCCTGGGCGCCCGGCGGTGCCGCGCGTTGGTGGCTGCACCATTCCCTTGAAGCCCTGTCGGCAGCCCTGTCCAAGGCCGGCGCGCCGCTGCTGCTGCGGCAGGGCGCCAGCCTGCGCCAGCTGCGCGAACTGGCCCGGACGGTGGACGCCTCGGCAGTGTACTGGAACCGCCTCTACGAACCGGCGCTGATCGCGCGCGACCAGGCCATCAAGCAGTCCCTGCGCGACGACGGCCTGATGGCGGAGAGCTTCAACGCCGCCCTGCTGGTGGAGCCCTGGCAGTTGAAGACCGGCAATGGCGACCCCTACCGCGTGTTCACGCCGTACTGGCGCAATGCCAGCGCGCGCCTGCCGCAGCATCCGCCGCCCTTGCCGGCGGTGCGCAAGCTCAGCCCGGTCGCGGTCGCGCCGGAAGGCCTGACGCTCAAGGCGCTGGGCCTGCTGCCGGACATCCGCTGGGACGGCGGCCTGCGCGAAACCTGGGCGCCGGGCGAAGCCGGCGCCTGGAAGCGGCTGGAGCAGTATTGCGACGAGGCGGCGGCTCACTACAAGGAAGAGCGCGACCTGCCGGCGGTGGAAGCTACCTCGCGCCTGTCGCCGCACCTGCATTTCGGCGAGATTTCGCCCGGGCAGATCGTGGCGCGGCTGCGCCGGGTGGCCGCGGAAGACACCCGGCACGGAGTGGCCGCCAACGTCGACCACTACATCCGCGAACTGGGCTGGCGCGAATTCTCGCACCACCTGCTGTACCACTACCCGCACACGCCACTGCAACCGCTGAACCCGAAATTCGCCGCCTTTCCCTGGCGCAAGCCGCGCGACTACGCCGCCGACCTGCGCGCCTGGCAGCGCGGCCGCACCGGCGTGCCGATCGTCGACGCCGGCATGCGCCAGCTCTGGCACACCGGCTGGATGCACAACCGGGTGCGCATGATCGTCGCCAGTTTCCTCACCAAGAACCTGCTGATTCCCTGGCAGGAAGGGGCGCGCTGGTTCTGGGACACCCTGGTCGACGCCGACCTGGCCAACAACACGCAGGGCTGGCAATGGATCGCCGGCAGCGGCGCCGATGCCGCGCCCTATTTCCGCGTCTTCAACCCGGTGTTGCAGAGCGGCAAGTTCGACGGGCGCGGCGTCTACCTCCGACACTGGGTACCGGAACTCAAAACATTACCGGACGCTGCGCTGCACGCGCCCTGGCTCGCGAAGATCGCCGCACCCGCTCCTTACGATCAACCGTTGGTTGATCTGGCCGGCTCCCGCGAGCGGGCACTTTTGGCCTATGCGGACATCAAAAACAATTAAGGACTTGTGTATTCGTATACCGGACTGAGATTAGCCATCCATGGCGGGACTTTTACGCTTTTCTGAAAGCCCGGCCCGGCCTTGCTCGGCTACGCTTCCTGCTTCGCCGGCAAGCCGGGGCACGCCATCCGTGGCGTGCCCGCCCTGCAGTGCGCGGAGCTGTGCTCCGCAAGCGCATTGCAGGGCCCATGGCCGGGCGTTCAGGCCTTCCGGAGTGACATTTAGTCACTCCGGAAGGCCTTCACCCACTTTTCCCGTCATCCGGTAACATTGCATCCCCCTGTTGTCCGATTCCGGCATAAACAATTGAACGACCACGTCCAACCCGCCGACCCCGTAGCGCTGCAGGCCACTGGCCGCCGCGTGCTGGAGATCGAGCGCGACGCCCTGACCGGCCTGCTGCCGCGGGTGGATGCGGCCTTCGCGCGGGCCTGTGCGGCGATGCTGGCCTGCAACGGCCGCGTGGTGGTCACCGGCATGGGCAAGAGCGGCCACATCGCCAACAAGATCGCCGCCACCCTGGCCAGCACCGGCACGCCGTCCTTCTTCGTGCATCCGGGCGAGGCCAGCCACGGCGACCTCGGCATGATCACGCGCCAGGACGTGGTCATCGCCATCAGCAATTCCGGCGAAACCGCCGAAATCCTCACCATCCTGCCGCTGATCAAGCGCATGGGCGCGCCGCTCATCGCCATGACCGGCAAGCCCGGCTCGACCCTGGCACGCAGCGCGGAAGTGCACCTGGACGTCTCGGTGGAGCAGGAAGCCTGCCCGCATAACCTGGCGCCGACCGCCAGCACCACCGCCACCCTGGCCATGGGCGATGCCCTGGCGGTGGCGCTGCTGGAAGCACGCGGCTTCACCCAGGAGGATTTCGCCCGCTCCCATCCGGGCGGCTCGCTGGGGCGGCGCCTGCTGCTGAAGATTTCCGACCTGATGCACACCGGCGCGCGCGTGCCGAAAGTGGGGCCGGACGCCTCGCTGTCCGAAGCCCTGCTGGAAATGACCCGCAAGGGACTGGGCATGACCGCCATCGTCGACGCGCAGGACCATGTGCTCGGCATCTTCACCGACGGCGACCTGCGCCGCGTCATCGACAACGGCCTCGACGTGCGCCAGGTGAAGATCGCCGAGGTGATGACCAAGGGTGGCCGCAGCATCGGCGCCGAACAGCTCGCGGTGGAAGCGGTCAACCTGATGGACCAGCACAAGATCACCGTGCTGACGGTGCAGGACGAGCAGCACCACGTGATTGGCGTGATCCACATGCACGACCTGCTGCGCGCCGGGGTCGTCTGATGTCGGAGCCCACTCTCAGCGAACGCGCGCGCGAAATCCGCTGCGTGGTGTTCGACATCGACGGCGTCATCACCGACTGCAAGCTCTATCTCGGCCCCGACGGCAGCGAGTGGAAGGCGGTGAACGTGCGCGACGGTCTCGGCATCAAGCTGCTGCTGCAGGCCGGCATCGAGGTGGCGGTGATTTCCGGCCGGCCCTCGGCGGCGATGCAGCAGCGCTTCGAATACCTCGGCGTGCGCTATATCTGGCTCAATGTCGAGCGCAAGATCCCGGCCTATGAAAGTCTGCTGCAGACGCTGGGCCTGGAAGACCGCCAAGTGGCGGTGATGGGCGACGATGTGCCGGACCTGCCGCTGATGCGCCGCGCCGGCCTGGCCCTGACCGTGGCCGATGCGCACCCCAAGGCCCTGGCCGCCGCACACTGGGCCAGCCGCCTCAACGGCGGCAACGGCGCGGTGCGCGAAGCCGCCGACATGATCCTCAAGGCGCAGGGGAAAGACGAGGCGGGTGAAGGAGCGCATTCATGAGCAACAAATGGACGCGCCTGATCATCCCCCTGCTGCTGCTCCCGGGCCTGGCCGGACTGTTCTACACCTTCCAGCGCATGGACAACTCCAACATCGACACGCCGGAAGCGCCCACGACGCTGCCGCGCTACACGGTGAACGGCGCCGAACTGACCCGCTTCGACGTCGACGGCGGCGTCAGCCTGTACGGCCAGGCCGAGGCCATCGATTACTTCGACGATCAATCGGGCCGCGCCCAGAACCTGCAACTGGATCTGCTCGACGACGAAGAAAAGACCTGGCACGTCACCGCGCCGGCGGCGAACTTGCCGGCGCACCAGCGGCGCTTCATGCTGGAGGGCCCGGTGGTGGCCAACGGTCACTGGCCGGACAACGGCGAAGCCGTGGCGATCCATACCGACCGCCTGTGGATCGACCCCGACCGGCACGAGGTCGATACCGACGCCCCGGTGGAACTGCACAGTCCGCTGCGCAACGGCAATGCCGTCGGCCTGCGCTCCGACTGGGCCGAACAAACCCTGCAACTGTTGCATAACGTGCACATGATCTATACGACGGGGCCCCATGAAGCAGCGCACTGAACGGACCCTCGCCGCCCTGGCGCTGCTGCTGCCGGCCCTGGCGTGGGCGCAGGACAGCACCGCACCGACGCAACTGGCGGCGGCGCATCCCACCACCGTGGCCGCCGGTTCACCTACGCCCAGCAAGGTGGACCAGACCAAGGACCAGCTGACGCGCCTGCCCTCGGCCGCCGACATGCGGCCCACCGGCCCGGTCACCATCGCCGCCAACCGCGCCGAGCTGACCCAGGGTAATACCGCCGTCTACGTCGGCAATGTCACCCTCGACTCCGACACCCTCAAGATGGACGGCGACCGGCTGGAGCTGAAGCGCGCCGCCGACGGCCAGTACGTCGCCAAGATCACCGGCTCGCCGGCGCATATGGCGCATGCCGGCAACGGCCCGGACAATCCGCCGGTGACCGCCCACGCCAAGACCATGACCTACGATTCGCGCAACGGCACCATCGACCTCGTCGGCGAGGCGCTGATGACGCGCGGCAACGACAAGACCACGGCGGAAACCATTACCTACCACCTGCTGGAACAGCGTTACGAGGCCTCCGGCGGGGATGGCCCCGGCGGCCGCGTCACCATCGTCCTGCCGCAGGCCAGCATTCCCGGCGCACCGGCATCCGCTGCGAACGGCGCGCAACCCGGCGCGACACCCGCCGGCGGCCTCAATCCGGCGCCAGCGGCGCCGGCGGCGCAGGGCCCCACGCTGCAGCAGCCCATTCCGCAGCCGGCCAAGCCGAGCCCGCCCAAGCCATGAGCACGGTCCGCAGCGGCGAGCGCCGCGAACCCCATCTGGCGGCCGTGAACCCGCCGGCCGGAACGCCGCAGGCGGCGAAGCAGTCGCTGCTGGCGGCGCGCGGCCTGGTCAAGCGCTACCGCCGGCGCACTGTGGTCAGCGATGTTTCGCTCAACGTCAGCGCCGGCGAGATCGTCGGCCTGCTCGGCCCCAACGGCGCCGGCAAGACCACCTCGTTCTACATGATGGTCGGCCTGGTCAAGCCGGACGGCGGCAGCATCGCGCTGGACGGCGCCGACATCACGCGCCTGCCGATGCATGCGCGCGCGCGCATGGGCATCGGCTACCTGCCGCAGGAAGCCTCGGTGTTCCGCAAGCTGTCGGTGGCCGACAACATCATGGCCATCCTGGAGATCCGCGAGGATCTCAACACCGAAGGGCGCAAGTCGGAATTGCAGCGGCTGCTGAGCGAGCTGCACATCGGCCACGTGCGCGAGGGCCTGGGCATGTCGCTGTCCGGCGGCGAGCGCCGCCGCACCGAGATCGCCCGCGCCCTGGCGGCGAATCCGCGCTTCATCCTGCTCGACGAACCCTTCGCCGGCGTCGATCCGATCGCCGTGCTCGACATCCAGCACATCGTCAAGCACCTGGCCGCGCGCGGCATCGGCGTGCTGATCACCGACCACAACGTGCGCGAGACGCTGGGCATCTGCGACCGCGCCTACATCCTCAACGAGGGTCTGGTCATCGCCGACGGCGCGCCGGCGCATGTGCTCGAGAACGAGACGGTGCGGCGGGTCTACCTGGGCGAGCAATTCAAGATGTAGTCCGGAGCCGGCAATGTCCTTGCCGCGGCGCCGGATCGGGGGAAGCGGGAAGATGCGCTGGGGGGCAGAAGCCCGGGCCATGGCGACCGCCGGTGGCCTCGTTCCGATCCGCCGGGCTGTTTCTGATGCCCTAGCAGGAAATTTTTACGATCATACTCCAGCCACATCGATTTTGTGCAAGTACAATGCCAATCATGGATAAAACGCTGAGAGCGTCGTGAAACAGTCGCTGTCGCTACGCACCGGAATGAGCCTCACCATGACGCCTGCCCTGCAGCAGGCGATCCGGCTATTGCAGTTGTCCAGTCTCGACCTGCAGCAGGAGATCCGCCAGGCGCTGGAATCCAACGTCATGCTGGAATCCACCGCCGACGAGCCGGAAAACCCCGAGGAGGCGGTGGCTGAAGTCGAGGTGAGCGAAGCCGCCGAGGGCAGCGAGGAAGCTGAAACCGCGGGCGAGAACACCACGCTGGACCTGTCCAGCAAGGAAATTCCCGAGGACATGCCGGTCGATGCCGACTGGGGCGATATCTACGACAGCCCCGCCGCCGCATCCTCCAGCAGCAGCGGCGATGACGACGGCCTGCACGACTACCTGCAGGCCAACCTGCACGGCAGCACCAGCCTGCGCGAGCACCTGGGCTGGCAGGCCAGCATCGCCCCGTTCGACGCGCTGGAGGCGGAGATCGCGCTGCATCTGGTCGACGCCATCAACGACGACGGCTATCTGGAAGACTGGGACACCCTCAGCGCGCGCCTGGCCGAGTCGCTGGGCGTACCGGTGGAACAGATCGAGAAGGTGCTGCGCCTGGTGCAGGATTTCGATCCGCCCGGCGTGGGCGCGCGCGACCTGGCCGAGTGCCTGCGCCTGCAATTGCAGCAATATCCGCCGAAGACGCCGGGCCTGGCCGAGGCGCAGCGCGTACTGGAAGCGCCGATGGCGCTGCTGGCGCGGCGCGACGAAGTGCAGCTGGCCCGCGCCACCGGGCTCGACCTGGAGGCGATCCGTCCGGCGCTGGTACTGATCCAGTCGCTGCAGCCGCATCCGGGCCGCCCCTACCAGTCGCACGAGAACGAGTACGTCGCGCCCGATGTGTTCGTGGCCAAGCACCAAGGCCGCTGGCGCGTGGCGCTGAACCCGGAGCACACGCCGCGCCTGCGCATCAATTCCTACTACCAGGGCATGATCAAGCGCGCCGACACCTCGCGCGACCAGCTGACCCTGAAGCAGCACCTGCAGGAAGCGCGCTATTTCATCAACAGCCTGGAAGCGCGCAACGAAACCCTGCTGAAAGTCGCCCAGTGCATCATCGAGGAACAGCGCGCCTTCCTCGAATACGGCGAGGAAGCGATGCGCCCGCTGGTGTTGCGCGACGTGGCCGAGCGGCTCGGCGTGCACGAGTCCACCGTGTCGCGCGCCACCGCCAACAAGTACATGCTGACGCCGCGCGGCCTCTACGAATTGAAATTTTTCTTCTCAAGCCATGTCCAAACCACTGAAGGAGGTACCTGCTCTGCAACCGCCATCCAGGCCATGATCAAACGTCTCATCGCCCAGGAGGACGCAGCCAAGCCCTTGTCCGACTCCACGCTCGCCGAACTGCTGCTGAAAGAAGGCATCCAGGTCGCGCGCCGCACCGTCGCCAAGTACCGCGAGGCCCTGCGTATTCCGCCTTCGCACGAGCGCCGTCCGGTCAGCTGAACGACCGGCGGACGATCAACGGCCCGGATTTCGCATCCACCGTTTGCCCGGTCGTGTACGGGCGGCCCGGTCATCCGACCGGCCTGCCGTATCGGCCAAGTTCGCAAGGAGTCGATGAATGAACCTGAACATCTGCGGCCACCACCTCGATCTGACCCCACCGTTGCGCGATTACGTGACGGACAAGCTGAAAAAGGTCGAGCGACACTTCGATCACCTGATCGACGCCTCGGTGATCCTCTCGGTCGACAAGCTGCAGCACAAGGCGGAGGCGACGCTGCACACCCGCGGCGCCAATCTGCACGCCGAAGCCATCAACGGCGACATGTATGCGGCCATCGACGGCCTCATCGACAAACTGGACCAGCAGACGCGCAAGTTCAAGGACAAGCTGCGCAATCATCACGACCGCGAGACCATCAAGCACCAGGAGGTCTAGCCCGCGGCGGCACTCGCGCCGGACCCTGGCGCGGGCGCCGACAAAGTCGTAACGTACCGGCAACAGGAACGAACATGGCCCGGCCCCCACCGGGCCTTGTTTTTAAGGAAAAGCACCGAAAAAACATGAAACTCGCAGAAATCCTGAGCGGTGGCCGCGTCGCCAGCGGCGTCGCGGTCACCAGCAAGAAGCGCACGCTGGAGGAGATCGCGAAACTGCTGGCGCAGGGCACCCCCAGCGTCAGCCATGTCGACATCCTCAACAGCCTCGCCAGCCGCGAAAAGCTGGGCAGCACCGGCCTGGGCCACGGCGTGGCCATCCCGCACGGCCGCATGGCCGGCATCAGTTCCAGTGTCGGCGCCTTCGTGCGCATGAAGCACCCGGTGGACTACGAAACCCACGACGGCCAGCCGGTGGACCTGGTATTCGGCCTGCTGGTGCCGCAGAACGCCACCGGCGAGCACCTGCAGCACCTGGCCGCCATCGCCGAGAAATTTTCCGACGACACCTTCTGCACCCAGGTGCGCGAAGCCAAGGATGAAGCGGCGCTGTTCGCGCTGCTGACGCACTAGCCGCCCGCCACCCCGGACGCCGTCACGCCCACCCGTTCCTCAGCGCAGGCTACCGCCCACGGCGTCTTCCTCGAAGTCGAAGGCCTTGGGGTACTCCTGCGCGGCGCCAGCGGCGCCGGCAAGAGCGAGCTGGGCCTGGAGCTGCTGACCCGCGGCCACAAGCTGATCGCCGACGACATCGTGGAATGGCGCCGCACCGCGGACGCCGCCGGCGTCATCGGCAGCTGCCCGCCCCTGCTGGACGGCTTCATCGAGGTGCGCGGCCTCGGCATCCTCAATGCGCGGGCCCTGTACGGCGAGGCCGCGGTGGCCGCGGCGGCGCCGCTGGACCTGGTGATCGACCTGGGGGTGCGCGCCGAAGCCACCGCCGAGGAACGCCTGCACGGCCGCCGCGCCAGCTACACCGTGCTGGGCGTCACCGTGCCGGAAATCTCGCTGCCGCGCCGGGTCGGGCATAATCTCGCGGTACTGGTCGAGGCGGCTTGCCGCGACCACCGGCTGCGCCTGTCGGGCTACCGCGCCGACGACGACCTGGTGGAGCGGCAGCGGCGCCGCCTGGAACATCCAGAGTAAGCCCCAACCGGCAGAAACCTTGAGAGCTGCATGCGCCTAGTCATCGTCAGCGGACTGTCCGGAACCGGCAAGACCGTGGCCCTCAAGCTGTACGAGGACCTCGGCTACTATTGCATCGACAATATCCCGCTGGACCTGGTGCAGCCGCTGATCGCGCATGCGGTGAGCCACCCGGAACCGCGCTACAGCGAGTTCGCCATCGGCGTCGACGCCCGCGCCAACCCGGCGGAGATCAAGTCCTTCCCCGAGGTGTTGAAGGCGCTGCGCGCGCAGGGCGTGCATGTGCACGTGCTGTTCCTCACCGCCGACGACCAGGTGATCCTGCGCCGCTACAACGAGACGCGGCGCAAGCACCCGCTGTCCGGCCCGGAAATCTCGCTGGTGGAGGCGATCCGCCTGGAGCGCAAGCTGCTGGAGCCGATCGCCGCGCTGGCCGATGACCTGCTCAACACCTCGGCGATGAACCTGCACGACCTGCGCAGCGCCATCCACGCGCGCCAGCCCGAGGCGGGCAGCGGCCGGCTGGCGGTGCTGTTCCTGTCCTTCGGCTACAAGAACAGCCTGCCGGACGGCGCCGACTTCGTCTTCGACGTGCGCAACCTGCCCAATCCGCACTGGGTGCCGGAACTGCGTCCGCTCAACGGCCGTGACGAGGCGGTGGCGAAATACCTGGAGAGCCATACCGAGACCGGCGCGCTGCTCGACGACATCCGCAGCTTCCTGGCGCACTGGCTGCCGGCGTTCCAGCAGCAGGACCGCAGCTATGTCACCGTGGCCATCGGCTGCACCGGCGGCCAGCATCGCTCGGTCTACATCGTGGAACAGCTCGCCGCCTCGTTCCAGGGCCGCTTCGGCCAGGTCATCGCCAAGCACCGCGAGCTGGGGCTGTGAGCGGGGTCGACCTCAACGGCGTCGGCCTGCTGCTGGTGACGCACGGCAAGCTCGGTCATTTCCTGCTGGAAACCATGACCGACATGATCGGCGCGCTGCCGCTGCAGACCGACGTGCTGGAAGTGCGCCGGGTGCAGGCCACCGACGTGCTGTTGCTGCAAGGCCGGCGCATGATCGAGCGGCTCGACCGCGGCGCCGGCGTGCTGCTGCTCACCGACGCCTTCGGCAGCACCCCCAGCAACATCGCCACCCGCCTTTCCGAAGCGCCGCGCACCGCGGTGGTGGCCGGCATCAACCTGCCGATGCTGGTGAAGATCTTCAATTACCCGCAACTCGACCTGGCGGCGATGACCCGCGCCGCGGTGGAAGGCGGACAACGCGGCGTGGTGGTCTGCCCCACGCCCGCCACCAGGACATAAGAAAAACCAACATGGACAAGAGCGAATACCAGCCGATCGAAAAGACCGTGACCATCGTCAACCGCCTGGGCCTGCACGCGCGCGCCGCGGCCAAGCTGGTGACGCTGGCGGCCAAGCACCAGAGCGATGTGGTGGTGCGCAAGGACGGCCGCGAGGTCAGCGGCAAGAGCATCATGGGCGTGATGATGCTGGCGGCGGCACAGGGCAGCCACATCACCCTGGTGGCGCAGGGGCCGGACGCGGCGGAAACGCTGGAAGCGCTGGCCGCGCTGATCGCCAATCGCTTCGACGAGGAGGCGTGAGGCCGCGCCCGGCGCCTCCACGGATATCGGCATGAGTCTCTGGCTCTCAGGCATCGGCGTTTCGCGCGGCATCGGCATCGGCCGGGTGCAGCGCCTGCACGGCGGCGACCTGGAAATTCCCGAGTACACGCTGCAGCCGGCGGACATCGAGCACGAAGTGACGCGCTTCTTCGGCGCGCAGCGGCGTGCCAAGGAGCAGCTGCGGCAGATTCGCGGGCAGATTCCCGGCGGCGCGCCGGGCGAGATCGCGGCGTTCATCGACACCCACCTGCTGATGCTCGACGACCGCTCGCTGACCGAGGCGGTGGTGGCGCTGATCCGCAGCGCGCAGTGCAACGCCGAGGCGGCGCTGAAGAAGCAGCGCGATGCGCTCACCGCGGTGTTCGAGCAGATGGAGGACCCGTACCTGCGCTCGCGCAAGGACGACGTGCAGCACGTCTCCGCGCGCATCCTGCGCATCCTGCTGAAGCAGGAGAAGGGAGTCCCCGCGCAACGCCCCGAGCAGGGCGAGCCGCCGGTGATCGTGGCGGACGACGTCACCCCGGCCGACATCATCCTGCTGTCGCAGCAGGGCGTGGCCGCCTTCATCACCGAGTACGGCGGCCCGCTGTCGCACACCGCGATCCTGGCGCGCAGCTTCGGCATCCCGACCATCGTCGGCCTGCACAACGCGCGGCGCCTGCTGCGCGAGGGCGAGCTGCTGATCGTCGACGGCGACCTGGGCCATGCCCTGGCCGATCCGGACGCGCAGGCGCAGGATTTCTTCCAGGCCAAGCGCCAGCGCCAGCAGGCCGACCGCGCCGCGCTGTCGCAGCTGCGCGACAAGCCGGCGGTGTCGCGCGACGGCGTCAAGATCAAGCTGCTGGCCAATATCGAGATGAGCGAGGACGCGGTGCATGCCGCCGATCTCGGCGCCGAGGGCGTGGGCCTGTACCGCACCGAGTTCCTCTACATGAACCGGCGCGGCCTGCCGGACGAGGAGGAGCAGTATCAGGCGTATTCGCGCGTGGTGGCCGCGGTGAAGGGGCCAATCACCATCCGTACGCTCGATCTCGGTGCCGACAAGCAGGTCGACTCCGGCAGCCGCCAGGGACCGACGCCGAACAACCCGGCGCTGGGCCTGCGCGCCATCCGCCTGTGCCTGAAGGAGCCGGAGCTGTTCCGCACCCAGGTGCGGGCGCTGCTGCGTGCCTCCGCCCACGGCGCCATGCAGATCATGTTGCCGATGATCTCCAGCGTGCAGGAATTCCGCCAGGCGCAGCAGATCATCGTCGCCGCCACCGAGCAGCTGCGCGCCGAAGGGCAGACCGTGGCCGACAACATCCCGGTGGGGGCGATGATCGAGGTGCCGGCGGCGGCGCTGGCGGCGCCGCTGCTGGCGCGCCACGCGCGCTTCTTCTCGATCGGCACCAACGACCTGATCCAGTACACGCTGGCCATCGACCGCGTCGACGAGGAAGTGAACTACCTCTACGACCCTCTGCACCCGGCGGTGCTGCGCCTGATCCGCATGACCATCGAGGCCGGCGAGCAGTCCGGCGTGCCGGTGGCGATGTGCGGCGAAATGGCCGGCGACCCGCGCCACACGCGCCTGCTGCTCGGCCTGGGGCTGACCGAGTTCTCGATGCATCCGGCCAGCGTGCTCGAAGTGAAACGCATCATCATGGAGTCGAACGTGGCGGAGTTGCGCCGCCAGGCGCAGCGCGTCCTCGCCGCGCGCGGCATGCGCGAGTTCCAGGACCTGGTCGCCGGCTTCAGCCACTGAGCGGCGCTGTCCATGCTGTCCGCCAAACTGTCCGCGGACACTTCTACGCTTCGATATTCCGCATAAAATCCTTCTAAATCAATCACAAATAGATTGGTACGGGCCGTGCTCCCTCTCTGTCACGACAGACAGCGGAGCGGCACATGCGGAACCGGGTGATCGGCGTTTTGGGCGGCATGGCTTGCGTGATGTGGGCAACGCCGGGAGCGGTGCGTGCCAACGACCTGCTCGACGCCTACCGGCAGGCACAGACCCAGGACACCACCCTGGACGCGGCCCTGCATCAGCGCGGCGCGGCGATCGAGGCGCGGCCGCAGGCGCTGGCGGCATTCCTGCCGCAGCTCGACGCCAACGCCAATTTCGCCCGCGACAAGATCAGCAGCAGCGGCGACAGCGGCAACACGACTTCGCTGCCGGGCTCCAGTGCGCCGCAGGTTTCCGGCAGCGGCACTATATTCGGCAACAGCTCTGTGTATGCGCTGACGCTGAACCAGCAGATCTGGAGCTTCCAGTCCTTCCACAAACTGGCGGAGGCCAATCTGCAGGTGGCCCAGGCCGAGGCGAGCTATCGCGATGCGCAGCAAAGCCTGATCCTGCGCGTGGCCACCGCCTACTTCAACGTGCTGGCGGCGGAAGACACGCTGCGCACCAACCAGCTCGAGCGCGAAGCCTACGGCGAGATGCTGCGGCAGGCGCGCAAGCGGGTGGAGAATGGCCTGTCGCCGCAGACCGATGTGAAGGAGGCGCAGTCCTTCTACGACGTCACCGGAGCCAGCGTGATCGACGCCGACTCGGCGCTGGACGATGCGCGCCGCGCGCTGGCCGAACTGACCGCGCGCGAGACGCAGGACATCGCGCCGCTGAAGGATGAGATTCCGCTGCCGCAGCCGGACCCGGCGCGGCCGGAAGACTGGGTGCAGAGCGCGCTGCAGGACAACTATGCGCTGAGCGCGGCGAACCTGCAGGCGCAGGCGGCGCAGCGCGACATCAGCGCCAACCGCGCCCGCGGCCTGCCGACGCTGTCGCTGCAGGGCTCGGTCAACAAGTACGACTATTCCAGCCAGCTCGGCAACAACGAGCGCGACGACCGCGTCGGCGTGGTAGTGGACTGGCCGCTGTTCCAGGGCGGCACGGTGGCCTCGCTGGTGCGCCAGGCGAAGAACACCTACGAGCAGCTGCGCGCGCAGTACGAGGGCAAGCGCCGCGACGTCGAGCGGCAAACCCATGCGGCCTACCGCGGCGTGGTCTCCGGCATCGAGAAGATCCGCAGCAACCAGCAGGCGGCGGACTCCAACCGTGACGCCGTCGAGGCCAGCCGCATCGCGCTGGAAGTAGGCACCCGCAACGAATTTTCGTTGTTGCAGGCGCAGACCAATTACTACGACGCGCTGCGCAGCTATTACCAGTCGCGCTACGACTACCTGACCAACTCGCTGACCCTGAAGCAGCTGGCCGGGCGCCTCAGCGAGGCCGACCTCGGCGCCATCGACGCTTTCCTGGTGCGCGGCGCTGCCGTGTCCGCCGCGCCGTCCGCAGTGTCCGGCGGCCTGTCCGCGGACACTGTCGTGAGTACGGCCGGTAAATAAAAATGTTCAATATCAATGAATTGAATGTGGTCTCTGCCCGGCACGGCGCTTGCGCCTACTACTGCCAGACGAAGTCCCACACGGCCCGGAGGCCCTGCAATGTTCCGTGACACCTCAGCCCAGGATATCCCGCTGGCGACCGCGCAGAACCGGCGCCGCCGCGCGCCCTGGATCTGGATTGCGGTTGCCGTGGTGGCGCTGGGACTGATCGCCGTGGCGGCGCCGGGCGTGATGCGGCTGTTCTCGGCGCAGGGCTCGGTCAGCGCCTCGCGGCTGGGCTTCGCCACGGTGGAACGCGGCGACTTCACCCGCGACATCGCCGCCGAGGCCAAGGTGGTCGCCGCCATCAGCCCGACCCTGTACGCCTCTTCCGCCGGCACGGTGACGCTGAAGGTGCACGCCGGCGACAAGGTCAGCCAGAACGACGTGCTGGCGACGATCGACAGCCCGGATCTCTCCAGCAAGCTAGCGCAGGAGAAGGCGGCCCTGGGGGGCTTCGAAGTGGATTACCAGCGCGCCCAGCTCGACGCGCGCAAGCAGCAGATGACGGTGCAGGAAAACTTCGACCGCGCCCAGGTCGATCAGCAGACCGCGGCGCGCGAGGTGCAGCGCAGCGACAAGGCCTACAAGGAAGGCGCCTATTCGGAGCTCTCCCTGCTGCGCGCCAAGGATGCGGCGGAGAAGGCCAACTTCGACCTGGAGCATGCGCGCAAGGAACTGCAGATGGAGCCCGAGCAGCTGCGCTTCGATGTGCAGAGCAAGAAGCTGGCGCGCGATCGCGAGGTGCTACTGGTGGCCGATCTACAGCGCCAGGTGGATGCGCTGAACCTGCGCTCGCCGGTTACCGGCCAGGTGGGTCAGCTGCTGATTGCCGAGCGCGCCAACGTGGCCCGCGACGCGCCGCTGCTGACGGTGGTGGACCTGACCGCCCTGGAAATGGAAATGAAGGTGCCGGAAAGCCTCGCGCGCGACCTGGCGGTGGCGATGCCGGCGCAGATCAGCGGTGCCGGCAACAACTGGGACGGCGCGGTCAGCGCGGTCTCGCCGGAAGTGGTCAATGGCGAAGTGGCGGCGCGGGTGCGCTTCGCCGGCGGCACGCCGGATGGCCTGCGCCAGAACCAGCGGCTGTCGGTGCGGGTGGTGCTGGACCAGCGCAAGGATGTGCTGATGGTGGCACGCGGGCCGTGGCTGGACGCCGAGGGCGGCCACTTCGTCTACCTGGTCAAGGACGGCCTGGCGGAACGGCACCCGGTCAGCGTCGGCGCGAGCAGCCTGTCCAAGGTGGAGATCCTGGACGGCCTGCAGCCGGGCGAGCGCATCGTCACCTCCGGCACCGATGAATTCAACAACGCGCCCAGCGTGGTGATCGGCCACTGAGGCCGCGGCATTCACCCTTGGGCAACAGATACGGCAAGCAGCAACAGGAGATAGTCATGAGCAAGAATGGATTGATGATCGGCATAGGCGGCATGGCCACGGCAGCGTCGGCGCACGCGATGTTCGCCTGCGCCCTGATGGCCGGGCAGCCGCAACCGGAGCTGTACCTGGCGCAGATCGCCGCGCCGCAACTGCAGACCATCCAGTCGCCGCAGTGGCGGCTGGCGACGCGCCGCGCGCGCACCGACGGTGAAATGCCGGTGACGCAGACCCTGCCCCCCGTACGCCTCCACAAAGGACTGACGACATGCTGAAGATGACCCACCTGGCCAAGGTCTACCGCACCGAAGTGGTGGAGACCTACGCCCTGCGCGATCTTTCCCTCAATGTACGCGAAGGCGAGTTCGTCGCGGTGACCGGCCCTTCCGGCTCGGGCAAGACCACCTTCCTCAACGTCGCCGGGCTGCTGGAGACGCCGACTGGCGGCCAGTACCACCTCGACGGCGAGGACGTGAGCAAGCTCGGCGACGATGCGCGCTCGCGTATCCGCAACGAGAAGATCGGCTTCATCTTCCAGGCCTTCAACCTGATTCCCGATCTGAACGTGTTCGACAACATCGACGTGCCGCTGCGCTACCGCCGCATGAACGGCGCCGAGCGCAAGAAGCGCATCGGCGAGGCGCTGGAGCGCGTGGGCCTGTCGGCGCGCGCGCGCCACTACCCGGCCGAACTGTCCGGCGGCCAGCAGCAGCGCGTGGCCATCGCCCGCGCGCTGGCCGGCACGCCGCGCCTGCTGCTGGCGGACGAACCGACCGGCAACCTCGACACACAGATGGCGCGCGGCGTGCTGGAACTGCTCGAGGGCATCCACCGCGACGGCGCCACCATCGTCATGGTGACGCACGATCCGGAACTGGCGGTGCGCGCGCAGCGCAACGTGCACATCATCGACGGGCAGGTAGTGGACCTGACCGAGGAACCGCGTTTCCACGGCGTGCATGCCGAGCCACGGCAGGCTTCGGCATAAGGATGCGCGCCATGCGCCAAGGCTTCTGCCTGCTGCTGTTGCTGACGGCCGCGCCGCTGGCGAACGTGTGGGCGGCCGCGCCAGCGAAAGCATCACAGGATCTGTCGGCCACGGTAGCGGCGCTCGACGGCGCCGTGTTCGATGCCTACAACCGCTGCGACATGGACAAGTTCGGCGGCTATTTCATCCCTGACGTGGAGTTCTACCACGACCATGGCGGCATGACGGGGACCCGGCAACAGGTGGTGGACAATACCCGCAAGTACATCTGCGGCAAGGTGCGGCGCGAACTGGTTGCCGGAACCTTGCAGGTGTACCCGGTCAAGGGCTACGGCGCCATGGAGATCGGCGACCACCGCTTTTGCGAACTGGCCAGTGGCAAGTGCGAAGGCATGGCCCGCTTTGCCATGATCTGGCAGCAGCAGGGCGATGCCTGGCACATGACGCGCGTGCTCAGCTTCGACCACCACGCCGCGGGCAGCGATGCCGCGCTACATCCCGTCGCAGTGGATCCGCTGTTCGATACGGTGGCCGCGCTCGACGGCAAGCTGTTCGACGGCTACAACCGCTGCGACCTGAAGCAGTTCGGCGACCTCGTCGCCGGTGACGTGGAGTTCTACCACGACCAGGGTGGCCTGACGCAGTCGCGGCAGAAGCTGGTGGACAGCGTGCAGAACAACATCTGCGGCAAGCTACGGCGCGAACTGGTGCCCGGAACGCTGCAGGTGTTCCCGGTCAAGGATTTCGGCGCCATCGAAACCGGCGAGCACCGTTTCTGCGAACTGGCCAGCGGCAAGTGCGAGGGCCTGGCCAGCTTCATCCATGTCTGGAAGAACGACAACGGTACGTGGCAACTGACGCGCGTGCTCAGCTACGACCATCACCTGGCGCGGCGATGAACGCATCGCGCAGGTTCATCCAATCGACCGTGCGGCCCTCGGCCGCCGGCAAGACCGTTTCATAGGAGACGCTTCCCATGTTCCGCTATTACATCTGGCTGGCGCTGCGCAGCCTGCGCCGCAACCCGATGCTGACGGCCCTGATGGTCGCGGCCATCGGACTGGGCATCGGCGCCTCGATGACCACGCTGAGCCTGTTCCGCGCCATGTCCGGCGACCCGATCCCGCAGAAGTCCGCACAGCTGTTCACGCCGCTGATCGACAACTGGGGTCCGGACCAGCGCGAGAAAACCGGCGAGCCGGGGCAGGACATGCTCAGCTACACCGATGCCATCGCGCTGATGAATCTCCACGCGGCGCCGCGCCAGGCGGCGATGTACGCCACGGGCTTCGCCGTGATGCCGACCGACCCCACCCAGAACCCGTTCCAGGCCGACGCGCGCGCCACCGGCGCGGATTTCTTCGCCATGTTTGACGTGCCGTTCAAGTACGGCGCGCCGTGGAGCGCAGCCGACGACGAGGCGCGGGCCGACGTGGTGGTACTGGGCCGCAAGCTCAACGACAAGCTGTTCGGCGGCGCCAACAGCGTCGGCAAAACGGTCAATCTCGATAATCACGACTACCGCGTGGTCGGGGTGCTCGACGACTGGTCGCCGCAACCGCGCATGTACGACGTGATGGACCAGACCTTCGGCGAGGTGGAAGCGCTGTTCCTGCCCTTCAATACCGCCATCGGCCGCCAGATGGATATCTGGGGCAACAACAACTGCGCCGGCCCGACCGTGGTCGATCCAGGCTTCGAAGGGCATATGCGCTCCGAGTGCACCTGGGTGCAGTTCTGGGCCGAACTGAACACGGCCGAACAGGTGCAGCACTACCGCACCCTGCTCGACGGCTACGCCGCGGAGCAACAGCACAACGGCCGCTTCCACTGGGCCCCGCTGACCCGGCTCTACGATGTGCGCAAGTGGTTCGATGTGCAGCACGTGGTGCCGGACGAGTCGCGCGTGATGGTGGTGGTGTCGTTCGGCTTCCTCTTCGTCTGCCTGGTCAACGCGGTGGGCCTGATGCTGGCCAAGTTCATGACTCGCGCTTCCGAGATCGGCGTGCGCCGCGCCATCGGCGCCAACCGACGCGCGGTGTTCACGCAATGCCTGGTGGAGACCGGGGTGATCGGCCTGGCCGGCGGCCTGGTCGGCCTGGCGCTCACCGCGGTGGGCCTGGCCGGCATGCGCGGGCTGCTGAGCAAGGACATGGCGGCTCTGACCCATCTCGACCTGGTCGATGTACTGGTGACGGTGGCGCTGGCGGTGCTGGCGGCGATGCTGGCCGGCCTCTATCCCACCTGGCGCGCCACCCAGGTGCAGCCGGCCTGGCAGCTCAAGGCTAACTAGCCTCTTTCGATACGGAGACTGACATGCATTTCGGTCCGATTCTTTCCGCCATGCGCCGCAACAAGGTGGGCGCCTTCCTCATCGCCCTGCAGATGGCGTTGACCCTGGCGATCCTGTGCAATGCGCTGTTCATCATCCACCAGCGCGTGGTGTTGATGGCGCGGCCCAGCGGCGTCGACGAGGCCAATACCTTCAGCCTCAGCAATCAGTGGGTCGGCTCGCCCGAGCAGATCGGCGCGATGATCCGCGGCGACCTCGCCGCGCTGCGCGGCCTGCCCGGCGTGGTCGACGCCTATGCCACCAACGCCTACCCGTTGCGTGGTGGCGGCTGGAGCGAAGGTGTCAGCCTGGCACCGAACCAGAAGCACTCGACCGCGCACACGGCCCGCTATTTCACCGATGACCATGCCCTTAATGCGCTCGGCGCCCATCTCATCGCCGGCCGCAACTTCACGTCCGACGAAATCGGCGAACGCTCGGAGCGCGACAAGGCGCGGCCGGGTGTGATCATCGTGACCAAAGCGCTGGGAGAAAAACTGTTTCCGGACGGCTCAGCGCTGGGCAAAACGGTTTACGTCGAGGACCAGCCGATCGTGATCGTCGGCATCGTCGACATGCTGAAGACGCCGTGGGTATCGAACGCCTGGGCGGAGAAGTTCGTCGAGAACTCGATGCTGGACCCGTACATCTTCATCGCCAAGCAATACAGCTACATCGTGCGCGCCCAGCCGGGCCAGGTCGATGCGGTGATGCAGACGGCGCAGAAGAAGCTGTTCGAGGTCAACCGCAACCGCGTCATCGAAAAGGTGCGGTCCTACGCCCAGATCCGCGCCGATGCCTACCGCAACGACCGCGCCCTGGCCATCATCCTCGGCACGGTGAGCACCGCATTGCTGGCGGTGACGGCCTTCGGCATCGTCGGCCTGACCAGCTTCTGGGTGACGCAGCGGCGCCGGCAGATCGGCGTGCGCCGCGCCCTGGGTGCGACGCGGCGGGCGATCCTGGCCTACTTCCAGACCGAGAACGGCATCATCGCCAGCGTCGGCGCGCTGCTCGGCATGGCGCTGGCGGTGGGCCTGAACCTGTGGATGGTGAAGGCGCTGGAGATGCAGCGGCTGGATCTGCTCTACGTGCTATGCGGCGCGGTAGCGGTGATGATGCTCGGGCAGTTCGCGGTGCTGTGGCCGGCGCTGCGCGCCGCCTCGACCCCGCCGGCCCTGGCGACGCGCGCAAGCTGAAGCCGCGCGCATTATGATTCCGGGGCCATGTCCCGCAACCCGCTGTCCCTGTTGCCCCCGTCTATCATGAACGCCCGATGCGTACAGTCCTGATCATCGACGACAACCCCACGGTGGGCGAGGCGCTGTCGCTGCTGTTCTCGCTGCGCGACATCCACACGCGCGTGGCGCTGACGCCGCAGGAAGGGCTGGCCCGGCTGAAGGACGGACCGGTGGACCTGGTGGTGCAGGACATGAATTTCACCGCCGATACTACTTCGGGGGTGGAAGGCGCAGCGTTGTTCCGTGCGATCCGCGCGGAGCAGCCGGACTTGCCGGTGATCCTGCTCACCGCCTGGACCCACCTGGAAGCGGCGGTGGAGCTGGTCAAGGCCGGTGCCGCCGACTACCTGGCCAAGCCCTGGGACGATCATCGCCTGCTGGCGACGGTGGAGAACCTGCTGGAACTGGCGGAGAGCGCACGCGATGCCACGCGGTATCGCCTGGAGCGGCGCAAGCGCCGCGAGCAGCTCGCCGGCCGCTACGATCTGCGCGGACTGGTCTATGCCTCGACCGCGATGGAGCGGGTGGTGGAGCTGGCCTGCCAGGTGGCGCGGGCCGATGCACCGGTGCTGATCACCGGCCCCAACGGCGCCGGCAAGGAACTGATCGCCGGCATCGTCCACGCCAACTCGGCGGTGAAGGACGGCCCCTTCGTCGCGGTGAACTGCGGCGCGCTGCCGCACGACTTGGTGGAGGCCGAACTGTTCGGCGCTGAGGCCGGCGCCTATACCGGCGCAACGCGCATGCGCGAAGGCCGTTTCGAGCTGGCTCACGGCGGCACCCTGTTCCTCGACGAGATCGGCAACCTGCCGCTGGCCAGCCAGGTGAAGCTGCTGCGGGTACTGGAGACCGGGGAGTTCGAGCGCCTCGGTTCTTCGCGCACGCGCAAGGTCAAAGTACGCCTGCTCAGCGCCACCAATTCGAAGCTGGCGGAGATGATCGTCGCCGGCAGTTTCCGCGAGGATCTGTATTACCGGCTCAACGTCATCGAGGTGGTGCTGCCGCCGCTGGCGGAGCGGCCTGACGACATCATGCCCCTGGCCGAGCACTTCCTCGGCGGCATGGCCCGGCTCTCCGACGAAGCGCGCGAGACGCTGCTGGCCCATGCCTGGCCGGGCAATGTGCGCGAGTTGAAGAACGCGATCGAACGCGCGCGCCTGCTGTGCCGCGACAGCCTGATCGTCCCGGCCGATCTCAACCTGCCGGCGCGGCGCATCGCCCCCGGCGCCAGCAACGAACCCGACCGCGAACAGATCGAGGCCGCGCTGAAGGCAGCCTCCGGCGTGGTCAGCCGGGCCGCGCAGTCGCTGGGGCTGAGCCGCCAGGCGCTGTACCGGCGCCTGGAGAAATTCGGCCTGACACCGCCCGACGCTTAGCTGACCCGTTCGCCATCGCCCGGCTGCTGCGCCACAATCGCCGCGACGACTTTCACCCGCCATTCGAACCGATGCGCCTGTTTTCGCTGCAAGGCAAGCTGAGCCTGATACTCGCCGCGGCCATGGCGGCAGGCGCCTTGCTGGGCGCAGCGCTGGTTCTCGCCATCGGCAATCCCTGGGTGGCTGTACCCCTCGGCGGCGCCATCCTGCTGGCTGTCGCGCTATGGCTGGGCGGGCTGCTGAGCGATCCGGTGACGCGGCTGTTGCGCGCCCTGGAAGGCGCTGTGGCCAGTTATCGCGACAGCGATTTCAGCTTCTCGCTGTCGGCCACGCGGCGTGATGAATTCGGTGACCTGGCGCGCCTGCACAACGAGCTGGGCCAGGTGTTGCGGGATCAGCGGCAGCACCTGGTGCAGCGCGAGTTGCTGCTCGACACGGTGGTGCAGAACACGCCGGTGGCCCTGGTGCTGGTCGACTTGCAGGAGCGGGTGGCCTACGCCAACCTGGCTTCACGCCACCTGTTCAACGAGGGGCGCAGCCTGATCGGCCTGGATTTCACCGCGGTGCTGCGCGGCTGCCCGCCGCAACTGAGCGAGGCGATGAAGAGCGGCGAGGATGCGCTGTTCTCGCTGGAGCTCGACGGCATCGAGGAGACCTTCCACCTGTCGCAGCGCGGCTTCCGCTTACAGGGCCGGCCGCACCGCCTGTACCTGGTGCGGCGCATGACGCGCGAGCTGTCGCGGCAGGAAGTGGCGACCTGGAAGAAGGTGATCCGCGTCATCAGCCACGAGCTGAACAACTCGCTGGCGCCGATCTCCTCGATGGCGCACTCCGGCGCCGAGCTGGCGCGGCGCGGCGACGTGGAGCGCCTGCCCGGGGTCTTCGCCACCATCAGCGAGCGGGCCAAACATCTGCACTTCTTCATCGACGGCTATGCCAGCTTCGCCAAGCTGCCGGTGCCGGCGCCGGAACGCATCGGATGGGAGCCGTTCCTCGAGGCCCTGGAGCGACAGCGCAGCTTCCGCCTGACTGGAAAGTTGCCGGAGAGCGAGGGCTGGTTCGACCGCACGCAGATCGAGCAGGTGTTGATCAACCTGTTGAAGAACGCCCATGAAGCCGGCGGCCCGGCGGAAGGCGTCGAAATGGAAATCATGCGCCTGGGCGCGGAGCTGCGCATCGAGGTGCGCGACCGGGGGACCGGGATGAGCGAGCAGGTGCTGGCCAATGCCCTGCTGCCGTTCTATTCGACCAAGCGCAGCGGCACCGGCCTGGGGCTCGCGTTGGGACGGGAGATTGTCGAAGCGCATGGCGGGCGCATCGCGCTGGCCAACCGCGAGGGCGGAGGGTTGCGGGTGAGCTTGAATCTGCCGCAGCCAGCGAGAGTCGGCGGCGAAGCAGCCTAGTCGCCACGCACGCGGCAGTTCAGAACCGGCTGGCAGCTAGGCTGTTTTTTCCGCTGCCGCACCACGTTCCGGGGATTTTTCCTTCCAGCGCTGCGCGCCGAGGAAGATGAGGCGCACCTGGCGCACGAAGTTGTCCAGCAATTCCTGTTCCTGCTGCGGCTGGTTCAGCGGCAGGTCGAGGATGTCGATGGCGGCGTTGAGCATGCAGTTCACCACCAGGCCGCAAATCATCTGCAAGGTGCCGGTGGACAGGCCGGGGAAAGCGCCGAGGCCGCGCAGGTCCTGCGCCATCTCGTTGGTGAAGTGCGTCACCTCGCGGCGGATTGCTTCGCGGATCTGCTGCGAGCCGCCGGCGCGCTCACCGGCGATGAACAGGAACTGCAGGCGGTTGTCCTCGACGTAGCGCTTATAGACCAGCACCGAGCCGCGAATCATGTCGGTGAACTGCACGTCGGTGCGCCGCGCCTCGCGCAGCAGGCGGCGCAGCGTTACCCCGCCCTCTTCCACCAGGGCCAGTCCCAGTTCTTCCATGCCGTGGAAGTGGCGATAGAAGGCGGTGGGCACCACCCCGGCCTCGCGCGTCACTTCGCGCAGGCTCAGGCCGGTGAAGCTGCGGCCTTCGCGCATCAGGCGCAGGGCAGCCTCCAGCAGGGCCTCACGGGTGCGCTGTTTACGCGACCCACGCCCGCCCGCTTCCTCCCTTTCGGGAGCAGTGCTGGGAGGGAAATCCTCGCGACTGGGCACGATCAAGCTCGGGTCAAGAACATCTGTTAACACTATACACCCATTGATCCATATACGCTTTTTGCGCTTTTCATTATTACCCCCATAGTTTCAGTGTACAAGTGTTGACTTTAATTCTGGGCCGGAGCAGACTGTGCACACTTGTTCACAACCTGAGTCGCCAATGATCGCCACCAGTCCCAACACCCGCTTCCTCAGCACCGGCCTGCGCCGCGTCCTGGGTTCCCGTGTGGTTGCCGCGATGACCACCCCGCATGGCGTGGACCGCTACCTGGAACTGTTCGACCCGACCTGGTCGGTCAACGAAGTGCGCGCCGAAATCACCGCCGTGAGCCATCCGACCGCCGACAGCGTCACCTTGATCCTGCGCCCCAACGGCAACTGGCAGGGTTTCCGCGCCGGCCAGTTCGTGCGCCTGACGGTGGAGATCGACGGCGTGCGCCGCACCCGCTGCTACTCGCCGGCCAATTCCGTGCATGCCGCGGACGGCAAGATCGAGGTGACCGCCAAGGCCCATGCCGGCGGCTTCGTTTCCAGATTCCTGCGCGAGCAGGCGCGTCCCGGCATGGTGGTGACCCTGTCCCAGGCCGACGGCTCCTTCGCCCTGCCCGAGCAGCGCCCCGGGCGCGTGCTGCTGATCAGCGGCGGCAGCGGCATCACTCCGGTGATGGCGATGCTGCGCACGCTGTGCGATGAGGGCCACGCCGGCCGCATCACCTTCCTGCATTACTGCAATGCCGCCAAGGATCTGATCTACGCCGAGGAACTGGCCGAGATCGCCGCCCGCTATCCCAACGTGGAACTGCTGCGCGGCTTCGCCGCTGTCGAGCAGTGCGGCGAACTGCAGGGCCTGTTCAACCGTGAGCAACTGGTCACCGCGGTGCCGGACTACGCCGAGGCCAGCACCTTCCTGTGCGGCCCCCCGGGCATGATGAAGGCGGTGCAGCAGTTGTGGGTCGAGGACGGCATCGCCGAGCGCCTGCACCTGGAGAATTTCACCGCGGCGCCGGTGGTGGTCGACAGCGCCAACGCCGAGGGCGATGTGCGCTTCGCGCGCAGCGAGCGCCTGGCGGCCAACAACGGCGCCAGCCTGCTGGACCAGGCCGAGGCCGCGGGCCTGCGGCCGGAAGCCGGTTGCCGCATGGGCATCTGCCATACCTGCACCTGCCGCAAGCTGTCCGGCCGGGTGCGCGACACCCGCACCGGGCAACTCGGTGAGGAAGGCGAGGAAGACATCCAGATCTGCGTCAGCGTGCCGGTCGGCACCGTGACGCTGGACGTCTGAGCCCCCATTCGATTTCGGAGAGATAGACGCATGAGCAATTTCAGCAAGCTGAGCCCGAAGCAGTTCGCCGCCATCGGCGCCGAATTCGACGACATCCGCAACCGCGTGCTGGCCGATCTCGGCGAGCGCGATGCCAACTACATCCGCACCCTGGTCAAGCGCCAGCGCCGCCTGGAAGTGGGTGGCCGCGTGATGATGATGATCCCGCCGACCTGGCCGCTCGGCGTGGCTGCCCTGTCCGTGTCCAAGATCCTGGACAACATGGAGATCGGGCACAACGTCATGCACGGCCAGTACGACTGGATGGGCGACCCCACGCTGAACTCGAAGAACTTCGACTGGGATTCCGCCGACACCGCCAAGAACTGGAAGCAGACCCATAACGTCGAGCATCACACTTACACCAACGTGCTCAACCGCGACCATGACGTGGGCTATGGCCTGCTGCGCATGTCCACCCAGCAGAAATGGGAACCGCGCTTCCTGGCCAACGTGCCGCTGACGGTGATCCTGCACACCTTCTTCCAGCACTTCGTCGCCGTGCAGAACCTCAAGCTGGAGGAGTACCTGATCTACAAGACCAAGACCGGGGCGCAGCTGAAGGAAGACTTCAAGCCGATGTGGAAGAAGATGCGCAAGCAGCTGGCCAAGGACTACGTGCTGTTCCCGGTGCTGGCCGGCCCGATGGCGCCGCTGGTGTTCGTCGGCAACGTCGCCGCCAACCTGGCGCGCAACGTCTGGGCCTGCGCCGTGATCTTCAACGGCCACTTCCCGGAAGACGTGGAGCAGTTCCCCGAGTCGGTGCTGGAAAACGAAACGCGCGGCCACTGGTACGTGCGCCAGCTGCTCGGCTCCGCCAACTTCAGCGGCGGCCGTCTGATGCACATCATGAGCGGCAACCTCAGCTTCCAGATCGAGCACCATCTGTTCCCGGACCTGCCGGCGCACCGCTACGCCGAGATCGCGCCGGAAGTGCGCGCCATCTGCGAGAAGTACGGCCTGCCTTACAACACCGGCACCTTCCTGCAACAGACCCTGAGCACCTGGAAGCGCATCTTCAAGCTGTCCCTGCCGACGCGCGATGCCGGGCGTGGCCGCCTGGAGCCGGTTGCCGAGGAAGTGCCGCTGCGCATGGCCGCCTAGACACGCGTCTTCCTCCGCGCTCCGACTACAGGTAACCTGCCTGCAGGCACCGAGCTGACACTTCGAAGGAGACCGGATGAAAACGCTGCAACGGCTGGAATTGCTCAAGGACTTCATCCAGGAAGCCGTCGATCGCGGAGCGACTTCGGTGGAACAGATCCACCAGCACATCGCTGCGCTGCCGTTCGACGCACTGGAGAAATCCGGACTGCTGGAAGACGACAAGCTCAAGCTGCGCGAGAAGCAGCGGCGCAGCATCGGCATGGTCTACGACGCGATCCGGCGGATCAATCGCGAAGTGGGCCAATTGATCTCGGATCAGTTCGAGAACGTGGAAGATACGCAGCGGGTCAGTGAAGTGCTGAAGGAGCAGGCTGCTCCGAAGAAGGCGGCGCCGGCCAGGAAGGCGGCGGCGAAGAAGCGGCGCGCGGTTAAAGCCAAGACTTGATGCTTTGGCGATTGGTGCGCGCGCCTGCGCGCGCACAACCGTTTCACCCGAGTCCGAAGCTCGTTAAAACTGGATTCGCTGAATTCACAAACGAAATGCAACACCCTATGTTGGAGGTGTTGCGATGGGACAAAAGTTCAAGCAATTCAGTCTGGAAGACCGCTGCGA
>JAQGNS010000319.1 GCA_028291705.1 Nevskia sp. | reverse complement strand
GGTTCCGCCCTGAAGGCGGGTTACTTTTCTTTGGGTTTCGCCCAAAGAAAAGTAACCAAAAGAAATGCGACCCGATGTCTGCGCCGAGCAAACACCTATCGGTGTTTACTCGGTCCCCTGCGCTTCTCGGCCAAGGTGGGGAGGGGTAAATCAAAAGCACGGCAAAAGCGCAAAACAACATCAAAAGCCGAAGTGTCGCTCTTGGGCGCTCCTCAGCCCTCTTCGTCATCCCTGCGCAGGCGGGGATCCAGTTCTTCTGAACTCAACGCATGGATGCAGCCAGACTTTCGCGGCCCTTTTCCTGTGAAAAGGAACATCGCTCACCGCATGCGTGCCAACAAAAAACCTTGGCACACATGGCACGCATGATGAAAAACAGGGGTTTCGGCGAATGGAGATGAGTTGCTGACCGGCTAAAAGCGACCCCTCACCCCGACCCTCCCCCCATGTTCATGGGGAGAGGGGGAACATAGTTGCTCAGGCGACGACGACCGGAATCTTCCCGATCTTCGCCTGCCATTCCCTCGGCCCTGTCTGGTGTACCGAAGTGCCCTTGGAATCGACGGCGACGGTGACCGGCATGTCCTTCACTTCGAACTCGTAGATGGCTTCCATGCCGAGGTCGGCGAAGGCGACGGTGCGTGAGGCCTTGATGGCTTTGGAGACGAGATAGGCGGCGCCGCCGACGGCCATGAGATACACGGCCTTGTTGTCGCGGATGGCGTCGATGGCGATCTGGCCGCGCTCGGACTTGCCGACCATGCCGAGCAGGCCGGTCTGTTCCAGCATCTGGCGGGTGAACTTGTCCATGCGCGTGGCGGTGGTGGGACCAGCGGGGCCGACGACTTCGTCGCGCACCGGGTCGACCGGGCCGACGTAGTAGATGAAGCGGTTGGTGAAGTCGACCGGCAGCTTCTCGCCCTTGTTGAGCATGTCGATCATGCGCTTGTGCGCGGCATCACGGCCGGTAAGGAGCTTGCCGTTGAGCAGGATGGTCTCGCCCGGCTTCCAGCTCGCCACTTCCTCGTGGGTGACGGTGTCGAGGTTGACGCGGCGGCCCTTGGAGGTGTCGTAGGTCAGCTTGGGCCAGTCTTCGAGCGAGGGTGGGTCCAGCGCCACCGGGCCGGAGCCGTCGAGCACGAAGTGGGCGTGGCGGGTGGCGGCGCAGTTGGGGATCATCGCCACCGGTAGGTTGGCCGCATGGGTCGGGTAGTCGAGAATCTTCACGTCGAGCACGGTGGTGAGGCCGCCCAGGCCCTGCGCGCCGACGCCCAGGGCGTTGACCTTGTCGTACAGCTCGATGCGCAGTTCTTCCAGCTTGTTCTGCGGGCCGCGCGCGATCAGCTGCGGCATGTCGATCGACTCCATCAGGGCTTCCTTGGCCAGCAGCATGGCCTTCTCGGCGGTGCCGCCGATGCCGATGCCGAGCATGCCGGGTGGGCACCAGCCGGCGCCCATGGTCGGCACGGTCTTCAGCACCCAGTCGACGATGGAGTCCGACGGGTTGAGCATGACGAACTTGGACTTGGCCTCGGAGCCGCCGCCCTTGGCGGCGACGATCACATCGATGTAGTCGCCCGGCACCACCGAAACGTTGACCACGGCCGGGGTGTTGTCCTTGGTGTTCTTGCGGGCGAAGGCGGGATCGGCGAGCACCGAGGCGCGCAGCTTGTTGTCCGGGTGGTTGTAGGCGCGGCGTACGCCTTCGTTGACCATGTCCTCGACGCCCATGGTGGCGTCGTCCCAGCGCACGCTCATGCCGATCTTGAGGAAGACGGTGACGATGCCGGTGTCCTGGCAGATCGGGCGATGGCCCTCGGCACAGAGGCGCGAGTTGATCAGGATCTGGGCGATGGCGTCCTTGGCGGCCGGCGACTGCTCGCGCTCGTAGGCGGCGGCGAGGTTCTTGATGTAGTCGACGGGATGGTAATAGGAGATGTACTGGAGGGCGTCGGCGACGCTCTGGATCAGGTCGTCCTGCTTGATGGCGGTCATGGGGGGCTTCGATGGCTGGAGGGGACAAGGTCTGGCTGGGGCGCACTGTAAACGCATGCGCGATTCAGGCCAACCCACGGTTCCGGGTGACGGTCCTGGCCATGCCGAATATTTGTTTTGAAACAAGGGCTAACGGACCCACCGATGCACTCCTTCTGCCTGGAGCCGGGGCGCCCGGAATACCGTCTCGTCCCGTCGGATGAGCGCAAAACCCCCGGCCGTGGCCTAGAATGGCGGCCTCGCAGGTGTCCCCGGCCGCAAATGCCGGGGATTAAACGGGAAGCCGGTACGGACTGTGGCCCGCCACAGCCAATCCCGGCACTGCCCCCGCAACGGTAGATGGGAAAAGGCGGCAACAAGCCACTGGAGCGATCCGGGAAGGCGCCGCTGGAATGGAATGCCTCGATACAGGGCGCTCGTTCACCCATGAGTCCGGAGACCGGCCCGCGATGGGGTCAGCCGTGGCACGGGGATCACCCCGGTCCGGCTGAATGTATTCACCGTCAGGCCTGCGGGGACGCAGGCTACCGGAGCCATCATGAAAACCTTCGCCGTAGTCGGGCTGGCGCTTGCGCCTGCTTTCGCTTTTGCCGCCGATCCCGTTGCTCCCCCCTCTCCCGACGCCCAGCTGCAGCCGGTGGTGGTCACCGGTACGCGCACGCCGGTCAACGAGGCCGATACGCTGGCGCAGACCATCGTCATCGACCGCGCCGAGATCGAGCGCGCCCAGGCCGGCGATGTCGCCGACATCCTGCGTCAGTACGCCGGACTTGAAGTCGCCCGCTCCGGCGGCCCGGGGCAGCAGGCCTCGCTGTTCACCCGCGGCAGCAACAGCAACTACACCCTGGTGCTGCTCGACGGTGTGCGCGTCAACAACGGCACCACCGGCGGCGCGGCGCTGCCGAACATCAATCCCGAGATGATCGAGCGCATCGAGGTGGTGGAAGGCCCCCGTTCGGCGCTGTACGGCAGCGACGCCATCGGCGGGGTGGTCAACATCATCACGCGCAAATCGGGACCGGCGCAGCTCGACGCCAACGTCGGCGGCGGTTCCTTCGGCACCATCCAGGGCGGCGCGGCGATCCGCGATGCCGGTACGGTGGACGGCCACGCCTTCGGTTTCGCGCTGGGCGCGCAGCAGCAGCGCAGCAATGGCATTCCGCCCTTCGCCGGCCCCCTGCCGGGCTCGGACGACAACCGCGCCTTCCGCAACCGCACCCTCAACGGCAACGCCGAGATCCAGTTGGGCGGCGTGCACCTGCAGGCCAGGGCCTGGGACGCCGAAGGCAATGACCGCTACCAGAACGAGACTTCCGATCCGGTTACCTTCGCCACCAATGGCTTCTCCCCCGCCGATCAGGACTTCCGCAACCAGATCTTCGCGCTGGAAGCCAGCACGCATCTCACCGACAACTGGCTGAGCGAACTCACGCTCAGCCGCAGCCTCGATCGCCTGGCACAGAACCAGGCGCCGGATTTCGTGCGCACCATCCGCCCGGAAGCCGACTGGCACAACGTGCTGGCGCTGGGTCAATACAACCGCTTGTCCTTCGGCCTGCGTGCCGCGCGCGAGCGCGTCGACGCGATATCGTCGTTCGGCGCACCGATCGCGGAAGCCAAGGACACCGATTACGGTTATGTGCAGGACGAGTTCAACTACGGTTCCCAGCATGTCGTGGCCGCGGTCAACTATCTGCATGACGGCGCGTTCGGCGAGCGTTTCAACTGGAATGCGGAATACGGATTCGACGTGCTCCAGGGCACCCGGCTGATCGCCACCGCCGGCAGCGGATTTCATTCGCCGACTGCGGAAGACCGCTTCGGTCTCGGCGGCAATCCCGATCTGCAGCCCGAAAAGGCGCTCAATTACGAGGTCGGTGTCAGGCAGACCATTACCACGCACCAGAGCGCCGAACTGCGCCTGTTTCGCAACGACGTGCAGGACCTGATCGAGTACGTGCCGCCCGACTTCACCGCGGTCAACGTGGAACACAGCCGCAATGACGGCCTGCAGCTCGACTGGAACTTCACCGACGCCGACTGGACCGCGCACGTCAAGGGCATCTGGCAGGATCCGCGCGACCGCGACACCCATACCCAGCTGCTGCGCCGCGCCCGCTCCATCCTCAGCGCCGAACTCAATCGCCGTCTGGGCCGCTTCGATGTGGGCGGCAACTTCTACACCAGCAGCCAGCGCCACGACGTCGATGCCATCAACTTCGGCAACACCACCACCGGCGGCTACGGCATGCTCGATCTCAGCGCCGGCGTGCACCTGACGCGGGATCTGCGCTTCGACCTGCGCGGCGAAAACGTACTGAACCATCACTACCAGACCGTCTCCGGCTACAACCAGCCCGGCAGCGCCGTCTACGCCACGCTGCGCTACTCCCTGCCGCTTTGACAGGATGGGCTCTGGCGCCTCTCCTCGATTGAGAGAGGCGCCGGGAGCCGTGGTGGCGTTACGCTAATGAACGATGCAGCCGGATCCGTGGCTGCATTTACCCCAGACGGAAGCGAGAGGGCCGGGACACGACCCAAAGCAATCAGGGTGAGCCGGGCGGCACGCGATAGCCGTACTTGCGCGTCTCGCCCTCGTCGCGCAGCGAGAATGGGGTGAAGTTGGTGTGGCGGTCGAAGGTGTCGACGCCTTCGGCGCGCTTGAGGCGGGCGACGACCCAGTAGACCAGCGGCGTCGACAGCACCTCGACGCCGACCTTGAAGGTCCAGTTGAAGGCGATCA
>JAQGNS010000274.1 GCA_028291705.1 Nevskia sp. | reverse complement strand
CCTTGATGCGCTTCATCATCCGCGTCTGCGGCGACGACTACATCATCAGTTTCAACCCGAAGGGTGTGGACTACCGCAACCTGACCACCAAAGGAGAATGATCATGACGCCAAGGAAGGCTTCATACACAAAAATGTTTGGGCTGTTGCTCGCGTTGGCTTGGATGCCGGTGGTTGTATATGCCCAAGACATTGCCCCGATAAGCGGCACGCTCACGGCCATCCAATCCTTTCTGCAGAGCACAGCGATTCGCACGTTGGCGGCCATCGCGGTGATCGCCCTGGGCATCCTGGCGATGATGGGCCGCATGCGCTGGGCCTGGGCCGGTTCGATCATCGGCGGCATCGTCCTGATCTTCGGCGCCAATGCCATCGTCTCGTTCTTCACCACCTCGGCGGGAAGCTGATGGATTCCCAGTACGCCGAGCGCGACGCCCTGGTCGTCGGCATGACCCGCCCGCTGATGATGTTCGGGGTCACCTATTCGTACTTCGTCATCGAGGGCATGGGCGCGACGGTGCTGTTCCTGATGGGCAACAACCTGCTATACCTGCTGATCGTCCTGCCGCTACACACAGCCGGCATGCTGCTGTGCAAGTGGGATGCGCGCTTCTTCGACATCCTGTTCCGGGTCGCGCAGCGCGCCCGGCCGGTGCGCAACCGGCCGCGCTATCGCTGCAACCTGTACCTGCCTCACTAAGCCGCCATGACCCGCCGCGCCGCGATCCTGAAAGCCGCGGCGAAACGCAGCCCGGCGGCGCAAATTGCCGCAAGAGAAGCCAGCAGCGCGCAACACATCCCCTACGTCCGCAAAGTCGATCCCTGGACGCTGGAAACGCGCAGCGGTGACCTGGTCCAGATCCTCAAGCTGGACGGCAAGTCCTTCGAGACGGAAGACACCGCCGAGCTGGACCGGCTTAAGGCCACCCGCAATACCCTGCTGCGTGCCCTGGCCGGCGGCGACTATGCGCTGTGGCAGCACATCGTCCGGCGGAGAGTCGAGCCCACGGTCGGCGGCAGGATTCCGGCCGGCTTCGCCGCCGATCTGGACCGGAAGTGGTTCGGGCGGCTGCGGGACAAGAAGCTCTACGTCAACGACATCTACCTAAGCCTGGTCCGGCGCGCCCCCAAGGGCGCCGCCGGACTGGCGCTGCGGCTGCAGCGGGCAATCTCACCGACAAAGGACCGCGAGTTGGGTCAGCGCGAGCACCGCCAAGCCCTGAAGGAGCTGCACCAGCAGGCCGGCAACCTGGAATCGAAGCTGGCGCCTTACGGCGCACGCCGGCTCGGCACCATCGAGTCCGACTTCGGCTTGCTATCGGAGCCGCTGCGCTTCGTCCATCACTTGCTCACCGGCCGCGATCGCCCGGTGGCCCTGCCGCAGGAATCCCTGGACCAGTACCTTGGGGTCGCTGTGCCGGCGGTCTCTCTCGATGGCTACCTGTCTGGCGCCACCGACTTCCTCGGCGGCGAGGCCTTCGAGATGCGTGGCCCCGGCTGGTCGCGCTTCGGCGCAGTCCTGACGATCAAGGAATACGGGGCGCAGACCCATGCGGGGATGCTGGACGCGCTGTTCACGTTGCCGTGCGAGGCCATCGTCACCCAGTCCTTCGCCTTCATCGGCAGGGCGACCGCACTGGAGGCACTGGCCAAACAGGCCCGGATCATGGAAAACATCGACGATCCCGCACTCTCCCAAATCGATGAGATCGAGGAAGCCCGCGACGACCTGGCAAGCGGCCGCCTGGTCTACGGCAGCCATCACTTTTCGGTCGTGCCGATCGTTGAGGGCGTGGACGAGCTGGACCGCGCCTGCAACGAGGTGGACAAGCGCCTGACTGACCTGGGCCTGATCACCGTCCGGGAATCCGGCGGCGCCATGGAGCTGGCCCGTTGGGCCCAGCTCCCCGCCAACTTCGCCTACATCGCCCGGCCGGCGCCGATCTCCAGCAAAAACTTCGCCGCCTTCGCCTCCCTGCACAATTACGCTTACGGCAAGCCGGCCGGGAACCAGTGGGGTCCGGCCATAACCATTCTGGAAACCGTCAGCGGCACCCCGTATTTCTTCAACTTCCACGACGGCGACAACGGCAACACCATCATCGTGGGCGCCAGCGGCAGCGGCAAGACGGCGCTGATGACCTTCCTGCTGAGCCAGGCCCTGCGCACCGGCGCGAGGATCATTTATTTCGACAAGGACCGTGGGGCGGATCTGTTCATTCGGGCGGTCGGCGGTCGCTATAGCGTCATCCGCCAGGGGCAGCCCACGGGATTCAATCCGCTACGCCTGCCCGACTCGCCGGTGACGCGTGCCTTCCTGGCTAACTGGCTGGGAACGCTGTTGACCGCACGCGGGGAAAAGCTCTCGGCACAGGAATCGCAGTTGGTGCGGCAGGCGGTAAACGACACGTTCAGGCTGCCGGAAGCCGAGCGGCGCCTGGCCGTCATCGCCGCCTTCATCCCGCGCATCAGTGCCGGCGGCCTGATGGAGCGCCTGCAGCCCTGGCATGGCGAAGGGCAATACGCCTGGCTGTTCGACAACGAGGACGACCGGCTGACGCTGGACCAGCAGGTAATCGGCTTCGACCTGACCGAGGTGCTGAACGACCCGGTCATCCGGGTGCCGGCGCTGTACTACATGCTGGAGCGGGTGGACCGCGTGCTGTCCGAAGGCCAGCCGACCATCATCGTCATCGACGAAGGCTGGGCCGTGGTAGCCGATCCGGTCATGGCACCCCTCGTCGAAAACTGGGAACGCACCATCCGTAAGCGCGGCGGCCTGGTGGTGTTCGCGTCGCAGTCGCCGGAGTCGATTACCGGCAGTCCAGTCGGTGGCGTCATCGTCAGCCAGTCGCCGACGCACATCT
>JAQGNS010000268.1 GCA_028291705.1 Nevskia sp. | reverse complement strand
CGGCGTTGCCGCCAGTGCGGTGAGGGCTACGGCAAGGCGCGCGAGCTGCTTTCGATCCCTGAGCAAGGTCACGATGTTTCTCCCCAAGCATGGTTCCGGATGGATCGGAACTCGTTTTATTGAGAATGCATCAGGTACCGCGCTGTGCTTCGCGCCAGCCGTACCGATGTTGCAGAAATCCCCTGCTCAAACGTTAAACCCGGCAGGCTTGAAAAGCAATTCCTGGAAAGGGCATCAAGGCCGCCGCGGCAGCCCGATTTTCGGGGTCACGACCGGGGCCGCCAGGCCGATGAACTCGGTCACGCTGGCGCCGCCGAAGTTGGCAACCCACAGGTTGCCGGAAGCGTCCACCGCCCGGCCGTAGGGCTCGGCCATTCCCGGTCCGGTATAACCGGACGACGGCGATCGCGCCGTTCCTTTGTAGGGCGAGCCGCTGGCCGCGCTGCCATTGGCATTGAACAGTGCCGGGGTGGTTCGGTTCCGGGGAGCGGGACCGCTCCCCGGAACGTCCCCGGTCAGAG
Organism: Nevskia sp.; assembly: GCA_028291705.1. Classification (GTDB taxonomy): domain Bacteria; phylum Pseudomonadota; class Gammaproteobacteria; order Nevskiales; family Nevskiaceae; genus Nevskia. The sequence continues at coordinate 7,148 of JAQGNS010000268.1, read as the reverse complement.
ATAGCTGAGCCACCAGTAGTCCTTGTGCCGGCTCTTGTAGCTCGCGTACCAGCGGCACAACGGGTAGAGGATCAGGATGGTCAGCGCCCAGACCAGGTACAGGCGCAGCAGGCTGGGCTCGTATCCCGCAGGCAGGGACGGGGTGAGAAATGCCGGCTGCGCACCGACGCCGTAAACGAGCTTCGCGGCAATCCAGGCGCCCAGGTGCAACAGTGGCAGGTGCAGCAGGTAGAAGAAGAACGGCACCCGGCCGAACACGCTCACCGCACGCACCCAGGCGCCGCGCTGTTGTTCCAGCCAGGGCAGCAGCAGCAGCACCGGCCCCAGGGTCATCAGCAGGTACAGCAGGGATGGCGGGTACTTGGTGACATTGAGCACGCCCAGCGCCGTATACAGCGAGCCGCGTGGATTCGCCAACCATAGTTGCGACTCGCCGTAGAGATTGCTCAGGCGCAGCAGCAGGAACAGGGCGATGGCGGCCAGCCCGAGGCGCCGCATCCAGCGGTCGCGTTCCTGCGGCGGCAGCTCCAGCAGCTCGCCGAAACAGTAGCCCAGGGCCATGACGCCGACCCAGGGCACCAGGGGATAGCCCAGCGCCACCATGTAGCCCGAGGCGGTGACCGGCCCGACGTGGAATTCGTGCACCGCCGCCCACAACCAGCCCCAGCCGGTGCCGTAGGCGGCAACGTCCTGGTAGTGGATGCCGTCGAAGGCGTTGTGGCCGAACACCAGCAGCAGGCCGAACGCGGCAATGGCGCGCTTGGGCAGGAACAGCAGGGCCGCCAGCAGGGCCATGCACCAGCCCAGCGCCCAGATCACCTGGAGCACCAGGCCGTTGAAGTCGAAGCGCCAGCTGAAGCTGACGACTGTGAGTTCCAGCAACACCAGCCACAGGCCGCGGGTGAGCAGGAAGCGCTGCAGCTCGCCGCGCGTGGCGCCGGTGTTGCGGGCATAGAGCCAGGCGCTGGTGCCGGCCAGGAACATGAAGGTCGGCGCGCAGAAGTGAGTGATCCAGCGGGTCAGAAACAGCGCCGCCGAGGCCTTGCCCAGATCGGCGGGATCGTAAGGCGTGGGATCCCAGAAGTCGCGCACGTGGTCGATCGCCATGATGATCATGACGATGCCGCGCATCAGGTCGATCGAGCCGATGCGGCTGGCCGCCCGCACTACCGCGCCGCTGCCGGCCTGTTCCCCCAGCCGGTCGATGCCTGTCACCGCCATGTGCCCTCCCCCTTTTCCCTGCCGCAAGCATTGAGATGCGGGAAGCGGCAGCCGCGTTTAAAACCCCCGTTGCGGAAGTGCCGCCCGGCTTCAGCTGTAAGCCTGTTCCAGTTCCTCCAGCGCCTCGCCGGTATAGACCGCCAGGCGCTGCATGTGCGGCAGGGTGTCGCGGCAGCCGGTGTAGCCGAAGTTGAGGGTGCCGGCGTAGCTGACGCAGGTGATGTTGAGGGCCTGGCCGTGGCTGAGCAGGGAGATGGGATACATCGCTTCCAGCCGCGCACCGGCGAAGTACAAGGGCTTCTCCGGCCCCGGCACATTGGAGATGGTGACGTTGAACATGGGCCGGCCGCGACCGCCCAGGCCGGTCATCAGGCTGAGGATGAAAGGGCCCATGAAGGCCGAGGTGTAGTTGTTGAGGCTGGTCTTGCGCATGCCCTGGAGATGCTCCTTGGCATGCACGGTGGAGATGCGGATCTTCTCCAGGCGCTCGCGCGGATCGGCCACGTCGGTGGCAAGGTTGCCGAGGATGAAGGTGATGGCGGTGCCGACGCTGTCGTCGCCCTGCGGGCGGATCGACACCGGCAGGCCGGCGGTGAGCGCCTCCGCCGGCAGCTCGCCGGACTCGTCGAGGAAGCGGCGCAGGGCACCGGCGCAGATCGACAGCACGATGTCGTTGAGCGTGACCCCGGCCTTCTTCGCCACGACGCGCAGCCGGGTCATTTCGTATTGCTGGGTGGCGAAGCGGCGCGGCGCAGTGACGCGGCCGTTGAGCACCGACTTGGGCGCGTTGAAGGGCCGCACCAGCGCCGGGTCGGCGTCCTTGCCCCGGCCCCACACCTGGGCCATGGCGCGGCCTACTTCCGGCAGGGTTTCGGCCTGCTCACGGACATTCTGGTACAGGGCGTTGAGGCGTTCCGACAGCGAGCCGGCGGCGCTGTCGCCGCGCTGCTTGAGGCTGCCCAGCGACCAGGGCGGCACGATCTCGCGGTTGCGCGGGGATTCGGACATGGTGCGCTGGATCATGCGCATGCCGGCCATGCCGTCCATCAGCGCATGGTGCATCTTGGTGTAGAGGGCGAAACGGCCGCCTTCCAGGCCTTCGATCAGGTGGCATTCCCACAGCGGCCGCTTCAGGTCCAGCGGATGGCTATGCAGGCGCGATACCAGCACGCCCAGCTCACGCTCGCCGCCCGGCTCGGGCAGGGCGGAATGGCGCACGTGGTAGTCGAGGTCCACGTGCTTGTCGATCTCCCAGGCGGGGAACAGGCCGCTCAGGGGGGATTCGGCCAGGCGCAGGTTCCACGGCGGCACGAAGGTGGAGTCTGCCCTGAAGCGGTCGATCAGGTCGCGCAGGAAGCTGGCCTTGGCGTTCTTCGGCTGACTGAAGATCTGCAGGCCGGCGACGTGCATCGGCGTATCGCGCGACTCCACCAGCAGCCAGGCCGCGTCGAGCGGCTTGAGCCTCTTCATATGTCCTCCTGAGTTATTGACCTGCTTTGCCCGGCACTTTAACCCGGTACGGCGGGCGCTGCTGTGCGCCGCATCGCGCCTGTTCGCCCCAGAGCAGACCTATGCGGCAGATCTACGCCGCAGATGTGCGCGGGCGGAGAAGCCGCTAGGCTTTGCGCAGTCCCGACCGCCCGTACCCATGTCCCGCATCCTCTGCCCCTTGTGCCGCCAGCCCCTGCAGCGCCAGCCCGCGGTATGGAAGTGCGCCTGGGGGCACAGCTTCGACGTGGCCCGCGAGGGCTATGTGAACCTGCTGCCGGTGCAGCACAAGAACAGCCTGGAGCCGGGCGACAGCGTCGAGATGGTGCTGGCGCGGCGCGAGTTCCTGCAGGCCGGGTACTATCAGCCGCTGCGCGAAGCCTGCGTGGCCCTGCTGACGCCGCTGGGCGCGCAGGCCCTGCTCGATGTCGGCTGCGGCGAGGGCTACTACACCGGAGCACTGACTGCGGCGGCGCCGGAGGTGATCGGTCTGGATATCGCCAAGCCGGCGATCCGCCTGGCGGCGAAGCGCTTCCGCAACATCACCTGGCTGGTCGGCAGCGCCGCGCTGCTGCCGCTGGCCGATGCTTCCGTGGACATCGTGTGCAGCCTGTTCAGCCAGTTGCAGATCGCCGAGATGCAGCGGGTGCTGAAGCCCGGCGGGCACGTGCTGGTGGTGACGCCGGCGGCGGATCACCTGTGGAGTGTGCGCGAGCAACTGTTCGACACGGTGCAGCCGCATGAGCCGGACAAGTTCCTGGCCGGCTTCGAGGGCGGGTTCGAACTGCATACGCGGCAGGAAGTGCGCGTCTCCCTGAGCCTGGAGCAGGCGGCGCTCCGGCAGCTGCTGGAGATGACGCCTTATGCCTGGAAGGCGAAGCCGGAGAAGCGGGCGGCGCTGGAAGGCCGGGAGACGTTTTTCACGCAGGCGGCGTTTTCCTTGATGCTGCTGCGCAAGATGTAGCAGCGCGGCGGCGGCCACAGGCCGCCCTACTTTCTCTGGTCATCCTGAGCGGAGCGAAGGGTGACAGTGGACAGTTTAGGCCGCGGCGAAGGCCTTCGCGATCAGGTGCCGCGGCACCTTGGTTTTCGGCACCGGGCCGTCGAACCAGCTGCGCACGTCTTGTTCCAGGCCGATGCCGTGCATGTAGTTGTAGAGGGCCTTGTTCAGTGCGGTGCCGAGTTCGTCGTGATCGACGCCGGTGGGGTCGATGAAGCCGATATCGTTTTTGGCGAAGGACACCGGCGGCAGCGGCGCCAGGGTGACGCCGTACTCCGCCGGGTTGCGGCCCACCGGCGAGTGCACGGTGCAGGCGAAGCGGTGGAAGAAGCCGGACTGGATACAGCCGGCTTCGAACAACTGGCGCACGTATTCCAGCGCGTCGACGGTGTCCTGCACGGTCTGCGTGGGGAAGCCGTACATCAGGTAGGCGTGGACCAGGATGCCGGCGTCGGTGAAGGCGCGGGTGACGCGGGCGACCTGCTCCACCGAGACGCCTTTCTTCATCAGCTTGAGCAGGCGGTCTGAAGCGACTTCGAGGCCGCCGGAGATGGCAATGCAGCCGCTGTCGGCGAGCTGCTGGCACAGCTCGGGGGTGAAGGATTTCTCGAAGCGGATATTGCCCCACCAGGAAATCGACAGCTGCCGTCTTTGCAGTTCGGCGGCGAGGGTCTTCAGGGCCTTGGGCGGGGCGGCCTCGTCGACGAAATGGAAACCGGTCTGGCCGGTTTCGGCCACGATCTGTTCGATGCGGTCGACCAGGATGGAAGCGCTGGCGGTGTCGTAGCGGGAAATGTAATCGAGGCTGACGTCGCAGAAGCTGCACTTCTTCCAGTAGCAGCCATGGGCCACGGTGAGCTTGTTCCAGCGGCCGTCCGACCACAGGCGGTGCATGGGGTTGAGCATGTCCAGCACGGACAGGTAGCGGTCCAGCGGCAGGCCGTCCCAGGTCGGGGTGCCGATGTCGGCGAAGGCGATATCGGGTTCGCCGTTGTTGACGTAATGCACCGTGCCGTCGGCCTTGCGGGTGAAAGTGCGGACCAGGCGCTCCAGCGGGCGCTCGCCGCGCAGGTGCTCGAGCAGGGCCAGCAGCGGACGCTCGCCGGCATCCAGGCTGACGTAGTCGAAGTAGTCGAACACGCGCGGCTCGGCCAGTTCGCGCAGCTCGGTATTGACGAAGCCGCCGCCCAACACGGTGACGATGGACGGGTCCCGCGCCTTGATCGACTGGGCGATGCGGAAGGCCGCATAGACCGCGCCGGGGAACGGCACTGAGATCAGGACCACTTGCGGCTGATGGCGCGCCAGCGCTTCCAGGGTCAACTCATGCAGGGTGCTGTCGACGAGGTTGAGCGGGGCCGCCAGGGCTTCGGCCAGGGGCTCGAAGCTGGCCTGGCTCTGCGCCAGGGATTCGGCGTAGCGCACGAACTCGAAGCGCGGATCGACCGCATCGCGCAGCACGTCGGCGAGGTCGTTGAGGTAGAGGGTGGCGAGATGGCGGGCGCGGTCCTGCACGCCGAGCGAACCGAAAGCCCAGGCCAGGGCATCGCCGCCGTCCTCTTCACCATCTTCTCCGGCGGTGTAGACGTCGAGCGAGCCGAAGCGCGGCCCCTCGGGCAGGAAGTTGCGGCCGCAGATACGGTGGCCGATGGTCGGATCGCGCCCCTGCAGGAAGGCGATGGCGGGGGTGACAGTCGACAGGTAGCGCCCGAACTGCCCGTGGAAGGACTTGACCCGGTGCGAGCGCTTGCGCGGCGGCAGGGCTTCGATGCGGGCGTGGATGGCGCGCAGGCCGTCCGGGCAGAACAGCTTCAATACCAGGGCCAGGGCCAAGTCTTCCTGCACGGCGTCGATGCCGCGCGAGCGCAGGAAGCCGGTGAGGTAGGCGGTGGACGGATACGGCGTGTTGAGCTGCGTCATCGGCGGGATGACGGAGAGCACGCGGAGGGGCTGGGCTGGGGTCATTCTGGCAACGCTTTACGGTCCGGGCCCGGCGGGCCTGTTCCCAACGCCGTGGCGGCGCCGCTTCATCTTACCAAATGGCCCCGGTTGCGGACCCCGCCCTATACTGCCGCACGTACACCGCAACCGCCGACCTTGCCATGCCTTCCTTCGATATCGTTTCCAAAGTAGACAAACACGAGCTGACCAACGCCATCGACCAGGCCCGGCGCGACCTGGGCAACCGCTACGACCTGCGCGGCACCAATGCGCGCTTCGAGCTGGAGGAGTACGTGGTGACGCTGTTCGCGCCGAGCGAGTACCAGCTGGAGCAGCTGCTCGACATGCTGCGGCCGCGGCTGGCCGGGCGCGGCATCGACCTGCGCAGCATCGAGCTCGGCGACGTGGAAACCAACCTGGCCGAGGCGCGGCGCAAGGTCACCATCAAGCAGGGCATCGAGCAGGTGGACGCGAAGAAGATCGCGGCGAAGATCAAGGAAGCCAAGATCAAGGTGGATACGCAGATCAACGGCGACAAGCTGCGCGTCAACGGCAAGAAGCGCGATGATTTGCAGACGGCGATCGCGATGCTGCGCAAGGCGGAGCTGGAGTTGCCGTTGCAGTTCGAGAATTTCAGGGACTGAAAGCCCCCTACTTCAGGCCGCGCGCGCCAGCGCCTCAGTCTTGAGGCGGGTCAGTTCCTCGTCCTTGCGTTCCCACAGGGCATTGACCCAGTGCTGGAAGCGTTCGCGGAATTCCGGGTCGTCCTGGTAGTCGCCGCCGACCAGGTCCATCGGCACCGGCAGCACGCGGGCGCGGACCGCGATGTTGCGCTGCTGGCCGCGCAGGAAGCTGCCGAGGGTGCCGTAGCGGCTGGGGACGTAACACAGGGTGACGTCGACGATGCCGGCGAACTGGTCGCCCATGGCGTTGAGCGCGAAGGACAGGCCGGCGGCCTTGGGGCGCAGCAGGTTGCGGTAGGGCGAGCCCTTGGCGTCGCGCTTGGCCGGGGTGAAGCGGGTGCCTTCGAGGAAGTTCACCATGGTGACGGGGATCTGGCGGTACTTCTCGCAGGCCTTGCGCGTGACCTCAAGGTCCTGCTGCCGCAGCGCCGGATTGGCGGCGATGGCGGATCTGGAATGGCGCTTGACGAAGGGCATGTCCAGGGCCACGCAGGCCAGGCCGATCACCGGCATCCACAGCAGTTCCTGCTTCAGGAAGAAGCGTGTGAACGGGATGCGCCGGCCGAAGATATCGACCAGCAGCGGGATGTCGGCATAGGACTGGTGGTTGCACACCAGCAGCCAGGTCTTGTCCGGATCGAGCTCGCCTTCGATGACGATGTTGCGGCGGGGGCCGTGGAACAGCAGATAGACCAGCCGGTTGAGACCCCACCAGCAGTCGTTGCCGACCAGGGTGCCGAGCCAGTAGCGCGCCAGCCAGGTGCGGCCGCGCGCCGAGGGCGTCAGGAATTTCACCAGCGCACCGAGCATCAGCA
>JAQGNS010000252.1 GCA_028291705.1 Nevskia sp. | reverse complement strand
CGGCTGGATCAGAATGATCTTTCCGTGCAGGGCCGGTGTTTGTGCTTCCAGGGCTTCTTTGCGATAGAGGGAGGACATCTGCAAGCACTTGAGTTGTCAGTCGACACTCATCCAGAAAATGGTCGGCTCGGAATGCGACCACTACGAGTGCAAAATACGGCGGACGAGGGAGAGGGGATCAGCTTGTTCCCCTCTCCCGGTAATACGTAAAACCCAGACTTAAAAACCCAGATTTAAAATCTGTTCAAATCAGCTTCAACACGGCACCAAGAATGCCGCCCACCAGCTTGCCGATGGGCCCGTTGCCGATCGCCTCGACGATACCGATCAGTCCCCCGGCCAAAGTGGGAGCGCCACCGGAAACCACTGAGACTTCATCCTTGCTGAGCATTTGAATAGCCATTTGAAAACTCCTGAAAGTAAAACGTCCGCCCCCGTCCATCGAAAAGTATGGTTATCAGCGCACCGGTAAAATTGGTACGTCGCATGCCATGTTGCAATCACCGTGCCAAAGCCGTCACAGGCCCCAAGCGGAATACTGCTGGGTTTTCACTGCGCTGCAATCCAGCCTACGGGGCTTACAGGGGCGGTCTCGTTCAGGTCCAAAAAACGCCGAAGCTACGTGGTAGGGGAAGCCTGGGTTATCCCGTCCTAGGTACGAGCGCCACGCCAGCGGCGCACGTCAAGGATCGTCCCTATGCTTTCCCCCTCAAAACGCTTTGCGCCGATTCTCGCCGGCATCCTCGCCATGGGCATCGGCGCGGCGACAGCGCAGGCCGCGGATACGGCCAAGCCGAAAATCGCGGTCTTCTCCGGCCCCACCGCCACCATCCAGAACAACAAGCCGCTGATCACCAGCAACAAGGCGCGCGAGCAGTACGGCTTGCCCCTGCTCAAGGACAAGTGGGGCAAGACCATGACGGACTGGCCGCGCTACCAGCGGCTGGCCGCTCCGGTCACGGTCTACGTCGAGATGTATACCGCGCATCCTCTGGAAGCGGACGTCAAGGAGCTTTACGCGCCACCGGATGGTTACGTCGACGCCAAGGGCGCGTTCTCCAAGGAGCGCAAGAATTCGACTGACAAGCCGGTCTATGCGGTGACGCTCAAGCCCGAGGACGGACTTTACGCGCTGCCCTATATGGGGCGGCAGGCCAGCGGCCAGGCCTGGGAGGGTCAGGCGACGCATCCCGGGGCGCCGTTCTCGGAGGCGCGCCAGACGTTCGTGCCGAACGCCTCGCGCATCTTCGAGGAGATCGAGCGCAACGGCGGCGAGATCAACGCGAAAGCGGACTACGATTTCTACCGCGCGGTGCCCGCCGGCGGCTACACCAAGGGCCTGCCCGCGGCGCAGCGCACCGATACCGGCAGCGGCGACATCGCGCCCGAGAAGCTCGGCGTCGACTTCTTCAGCTATGGGCCTTATGCCGCGTCGCCGCCACGCACCATGCTCGCCCGCTCGGTGAATTTCGTGCAGAAAGCCCTTTCCAGCGGGCAGTATGCCGGCGCCCTCTGGCTGGAAGGCAGTCCCTCGGTGGAGGACAGCGCCTACTGGCTGAACATCATGGTCGACACCACGCTGCCGATCGCGGCCAACTCGGCGCATCGCAACCGCGGCCTGGTCAGCGCCGACGGCGACGGCAATATCCTCGACTCCATCGACTACATCCTGTCGAAGGTATGGGCGGACGACGGCGGCAGGAACCGCCTCGGCGCGGTGATGGTGCAGGACGAAGTGATCTTCTCGGCGCGCGAAGTGGAAAAAGGCGACGCGCATCCGGGCGGCTACGTCAATACCGGTGGCTATGGCGGCATCCTCGGCTCGATGACCGCCGGCCCCTACGTCACCAATGTGCCGACACGCAAGCACACCTGGAACTCGGAGGTGCGCGTGACCCAGTTGCCCGGCCATATGGACGGCCTGCTGCGGCAGAGCGGCGCGTTCAAGACGGTGCCGGTGGAGATCAAGAACGCCGCCGGCGAACTGCTGCCTGCGGCCATCCCCAAGGTGGTGATGCTCAAGGGCGATGTCTGGTACGACGATACCGGCGAGCCCGACCCGGCCGCCGAGAAGGGCATCGCCGCCAGTATCGACATGCTGCTCGGCAAGTATCCGCTGGCGGGCATCGTCGGCGAAGGCCTGGCGCCCTACTCCACCATGTCCGCCTCGCAGGACAAGGCGCTGGAGAAGGCCGTGCTGAGCGGCCTGCCGGTGGTGAAGACGGCACGCGGCGACGCGCGCGGCCTGGTCAAGGTGAACGCGGACAACCTGTTCATCGAGGGCAACAATCTGACCACCACCAAGGCGCGGCTGCTGCTGACTGCGGCGATCATGAAGTTCGGGCCGTATCCGCATGCGGCGGACCCGGAGCACGCCACGCCGGCTGAAATCGCCGCCATCAAGAAACGGGTGGCGCTTTACCAAGACGTGTTCCAGACCCACTGAGGGAAGTCATTTCACTCCCACAAAAGAAAAAGCCCGGCAATGCCGGGCTTTTTTACGTCGTGCGAATTACTTCTTCGCATCGATTTCCTGGTAGTACCCCATCAGGATCTTCGCCACTTCCGGCCTGGAGAATTCCGGCGGCGGAGCCTGCCCTGCACCGAGCATCTGCCGGACCTTGGTGCCGGACAGATTGATGAAATCCTCCGGGGCATGGTCCGGCGCTTCACGCATCATCACTACACGGTCCAGCTTCTTGCTGTAAGCGGTGTTGTCGGCGCGGAAGATCTCGATCTTGAGGGCGTCCTGCGGGACGCTGGTGTCGAAAATGGTCTGGGCGTCGAAGGGGCCGTAGTAGTCGCCGACGCCGGCATGGTCTCTTCCGACGA
>JAQGNS010000246.1 GCA_028291705.1 Nevskia sp. | reverse complement strand
GTGTTGATCTCGTGCGCCACACCCGCCACCATCTGGCCCAGCGAAGCCATCTTCTCCGACTGCACCAGGGCGGTCTGCGAGGACTTGAGCTGGCCGTAGGCGTCGGACAGTTGCTGCGCGTTCTGCGCCACCCGCGCCTGGATCGCGCCGAGCAGGTCGATCACCACGCCGACGCCGCTGTAGCGGCCGTCGCGGGTGACGATGAAATCCTCGCTGATCGGGCTGCCGATATTGGCGGCGATGTATTCCGCCGCGGCTTCCAGCGGGAGGTTGTCGGCCACCAGCAGCGGGGCGCGGTTCATCACCTCCGTCACCGGCCGGCTGCCGTACAGCTCACGGCCGAAGCGCATCATGAAGACGTCCGTCAACTGGTTGCGGCTGACCGTGCCCAGGGGTACGCCCCGGTCCACCACCGGCAGGCACAGCAGGCCGGCGTATTCCGGACGCTTGATGATGTCCGCCACTTCCACCACCGTGGTCGCGGGTGCGATCGGCTGCACCGCGCGGCGCAGGGCGGCGAGGTCGGTGGCAGCCGGGGGCGCCGCAGGCGACACGGCTTGGGAGGCTTCGGGGCTCATGACCGATCAAAGCTACCCGAGGGCCGTGAATCCTTTATTGCAGGCCGGTGACGAGCCGCCCCGAAGGGCGCGCCCGGCGCGGGCCGGCGCCGACCCATGGCGACTCGACGGCGTGACATTTTCGTTGCAGAGTACAAGGCAGTATCCCCTTCCCGGAGTCACCAATGATGCTGCGCTCCCTGCTGCCGGCCGCTTTTGCGGCGGCGCTCCTGACGGCTGTGCCCTGTTCCATCCTGCCCTTCGCCGCTGCCGCCGCCGAGCCCGACAAGGCCGAGGCCAAGGCCGCCGAAGGCGATAAAAGCCCCGCCGACAAGAAGGATTCGGGCAAAGCCGAAGAACCCATTCCGAAGGAAGCCGCGGTGCTCAGCCACGGCGAAGTGCAGGTCGGCGGCAAGTCCATCGCCTATACCGCCACCGCCGGCACCCTGCTGATCCGCGACGCCGAGGGCAAGCCGCAGGCGAGCGTGTTTTATGTCGCATACACCGCCGACGGCGGCAAGAATTCTTCGTCCGCGCGCCCTGTTACTTTTCTTTACAACGGCGGTCCCGGCTCGGCTTCGCTGTGGCTGCACATGGGCTCGTTCGGCCCGGTGCGGCTGACCACCGCCAGCCCCGATCCGACCGGCCCGGCGCCGTACAAGCTGGTCAACAACGACGATAGCCTGCTCGACCGCACCGACCTGGTCTTCATCGACGCCATCGGCACCGGCTTCTCCAAGCCGGTGGGCAAGGGCACTGGCAAGGACTTCTGGGGCGTGGACCAGGATGCCACTTCCTTCGCCAAGTTCATCGAGCGCTACATCACCGTCAACCAGCGCTGGAACTCGCCCAAGTTCCTGATCGGCGAATCCTACGGCACGCCGCGCTCGGCGGTGCTGTCCAACGTGCTGCAGAACGACGGCGTCTCGCTCAACGGCGTGGTGCTGGTCTCCTCCATCCTCAATTACGGCGCGCGCATTCCCGGCCTGGACGAGGAGTTCATCGACTACCTGCCGAGCTATGCCGCCATCGCCTGGTATCACGACAAGCTCAGCCCCAAGCCGGCCGACCTCTCCGCCTATGAGCAGGAAGTGCGGGCCTTCGCCCGCGGGGAATACGCCGCCGCCCTGGCCCAGGGCCACAACCTGCCCAAGGCGCAGCTCGATGCGGTGGCCGCCAAGATGTCGCGCTACACCGGCCTGAGCGTGGCCTACATCGAGGACGCCAACCTGCGCGTCAGCGCTTCGCGCTTCCGCGCCGAGCTGCTGCGTGGCGAGCGCCGCACCATGGGCCGTTACGACGCGCGCTTCGAGGGCATCGACCCGGACGCCGGCGGCGAGACTCCCTCCACCGACGCTTCCGACACCGGCATCATCGGCGCCTTCACCGCCGCCTTCAACGACTACCTGGAACGTACCCTGAAGTATTCCAGCGACGTGCCCTACGCCCTGTCCGGCCACGACATCAACAAGGACTGGGACTGGAAGCACAAGGTGCCGGGCCGCGAGCGCCCGATCCAGTTGCCCAGCACCGCCGGCGATCTCGCCGCGGCGATGCGGGTGAACCCGAAGCTGAAGGTGTTTTCCGCCAACGGCTGGTTCGACCTGGCCACGCCGTTCTTCGCCACCGAGTTCGACCTGAGCCACATGGATCTGGACCCCTCGCTGGTGCCGAACGTGCAGTTCGGCTACTACCCGGCAGGCCACATGATCTATCTCAACGCCGAGGCCCTGAAGCAGCTCAAGAACGACCTCGGCAAGTTCTACGACGCCGCGGCCAAGGGCTGATTCCCTCTCCTTTCACCTGCTTGTCTCCCCCTCTCCTCACGTACGTGGGGAGAGGGTTGGGGTGAGGGGCGCTGCTCCGTTCGATGTAACAAGGCGGAGCGGATCAAGTGCAATCTACGCAGGATGTGCTGAGCGCAGCGGTCGAGTGCCATATCGCGGTAAACGATGCGCTTGGCTGCGCTCAGCACATCCTACGTGTTCCTGAACGGATTCCGCTTCGGGCAATCGCGCTAAGTCTTCTGCGCATCGACCTGCAAATCCGGATGTGCCGCGATGAACCCCGCATGCTCGCGGCAACGCGTCGCGATCGCCTGCAGGCGCGGCCAGTCGCGCACCGCGCAGAAGCGCTCGGCCGCGTACAACTGCGGCACTAGGCAGCAGTCGGCGTAGGTCGGCGTCTCGCCGAAGCAGTAAGGCATGGCCGTCCGGCCTTGCAGCTCCTGTTCCAGGGCATCGAGGTTCAGGCCGATCCAGTGCCGCACCCAGGTCTTGCGCCGCTCCTCGTCCACGCCGAATTCCTTGCCCAGGTACTGCAGCAGGCGGGTGTTGTGCAGCGGCTGCACATCGCTGGCGATGGCCTGGCAGAACGACCACATGCGCGCGGCATCGCGCGAGTCCTGCGGCACCAGCGCCGGCTGCGGCACCTGCGCTTCGAGGTACTGGAAGATCGCCAGCGATTGTCCCAACGTGAAATCGCCGTCGATCAGCAGCGGTACCATCTCTTGCGGATTCAGCGCGCGATATTCCGGCTTGTGCTGCTCGCCGCCGTCGCGCAGCAGGTGCACCGGGACGGACTCGTACTGGATCAGCTTGAGATTGAGCGCGATGCGCACCCGGTAGCTGGAGGAGGAGCGCCAGTAGTTGTAGAGCTTCAGCATTGGCGCTCCCCTTAGAGCTTATTCACCCACCGCCTGGTCGATGGCGCCGAAGATCGACTGCCCGTCTTCGCCGAACATCTCGATGCGCACGCGGTCGCCGCGCTTGAGGAAGGGCGTCTGCGGCTTGCCCAGCAGGATGGTCTCGATGGTGCGCACCTCGGCCAGGCAGGAATAGCCGACGCCGCCCTGGTCCACCGGCTTGCCGGGTCCGCCTTCGGGCCCGCGGTTGGAAACGGTGCCGCTGCCGATGATGGCGCCGGCGCCGAGCGCGCGGGTCTTCGCGGCGTGGGCGACGAGGGTGGGGAAGTCGAAGGTCATGTCGGTGCCGGCATCGGGCTGGCCGAGCTTGCGTCCGTTGATCTGCGACAGCAGGGGACGGTGTACACGGCCGCCATCCCAGGCAGCGCCGAGCTCGTCCGGCGTCACCGCGCAGGGCGAGAAGGCGCTGCTCGGCTTGGACTGGAAGAAGCCGAAACCCTTGGCCAGTTCGTTCGGAATCAGGCCGCGCAGCGAGACGTCGTTGACCAGTATCAGCAGACGGATCGCCTGTCCGGCCTGTGCCACGCCGCTGCCCAGGGCGAGGTCGCCGGTGATTACCGCGATCTCGGCTTCGAGGTCGCAGCCCCAGCTCTCGTCGGCCAGTGGGATCGCCTGCGTCGGCGCCAGGAAGGTGTCGCTGCCGCCCTGGTACATCAGCGGGTCGGTCCAGAAGCTGGGCGGCATGTCGGCGCCGCGCGCCTTGCGCACCAGCTCGACGTGGTTGACGTAGGCGCTGCCGTCGGCCCACTGGTAGGCGCGCGGCAGGGGCGACAGGCACTCGGCCGCGTTGAACGCCATGGTGCCGGCGATCATGCCCTGATTGAGGCGGGCCGACAGCGCTTCCAGTTCCGGTGCGATAGTGTCCCAGTCGTCGAGCGCGGCCTGCAGGGTCTTGACGTGCGGCGCCGGCGCCGCGTGCGAGAGGTTGCGGCTGACCACCACCAGGCGGCCGTCGCGCGTGCCGTCCTTGAGCGTTGCGAGTTTCATGCGGCTCCGGGAATCAGTTTGCGGAACAGACGTCCGCCGATGCCCGCATTTTACGCCTTGGCCAGCCCCGCGCCGGGCATCCCCGCGACCAGCGGCAGGGACAGTGTGACGCGCAGCCCATCGCCTTCCGCGTTGGCGGCGGCGGTATGGCCGCCATGGGCGCGCACGATGCGCTCGACGATGGCCAGGCCCAGGCCGTGGCCTTCGGCGCGCGCGGCGTTGCTGCCGCGGAAGAACGGCCGGAACAGCTTCGGCAGGTCGGCCTCCGGCACGCCGGGACCGTGGTCGCGGACGCTCAGCTCGGCGCGGTCGCCGTTGCGTGCCAGCCGCACCAGCACTTCGCCGCCGGCGCTGAACTTGATGCTGTTGGACAGCAGGTTGTCCAGGGCCCGCGCCAGCAACTGCGTGTTGCCGCTGGTGTCCAGCGCCGTGCCGGCATCGAGGCGCAGGCGCACGCCGTGGGCACCGGCTTCCAGCTCCGCTTCGGCGATGCAGTCGCCGGCCAGCGCGGCGAGGTCCACCGGTTCGCGCGCCATGCCGGGCAGGTCCGCTTCCATGCGCGACAGCGCCAGCAGTTCACCGATCAGCAGGTCGAGCCGCGCGATTTCATGCTCGGCGCGCTGGAAGTGCGGTGCCGCGTCGGTGGCGGATTCCTGCCGCGCCAGCTCCAGGATCAGCTGCAGGCGCGCCAGCGGCGAGCGCAGCTCGTGCGAGACGTCCTGCAGCACGCCGCGCTCGTGCGCCACCAGCGCTTCGATGCGGCCCGCCATGTGATCGAATTCGCGGGCCAGCAGGCCCAGCTCGTCGCGGGCCAGGGGATAGCGTCCGCCGACGCGCGAGGACAGGTCACCGGCGGCCATGCGCTGCGCCGCCTGCTGCAGCGCCGCCACCGGGCGCGCGATGCTGCGCGCGACCCACCAGCCGACGCCGCCGATGGCGATCAGGGACAGCGCGATCTGCACCCCCAGCAGCAGTTCCAGCTTGGCGTGCTGCGGCCGGGGGCCGCGCACCGCGATCATCTGCCGCGCCGTGCCGTCGCCGCCCACCACTTTCTGCCCGACCAGCAGCACCTCCGGCACCGGCCGCAGCACGATGCTGTCGCCGGACAGCAGTTGCGGCAGGTGCCGCGCCAGCAGCGGCCCGGTCGGCCGGCCGAGGACATCGTGGCCGTCCTCGAACAGCATCACCTGGAAGTGCTCGCTGTGCCGCGTCGCCTCGGTCCAGTCGGTCAGGCCGGCGGGGCCGCCGCGGACGTAGGCATCGTCGGCGGCTTGCGCCAGCGCCGGCCAGTCCAGCTCGCCGCCGTAGGTGCGGCGCGCGATGTCCTGCGTCACCGCCACGCTGACCAGCAGCGTGATGACATTGGCCATGCAGAACCACAGCAGCAGGCGGCGGTAAAGGGGGCTCAAGCG
>JAQGNS010000227.1 GCA_028291705.1 Nevskia sp. | reverse complement strand
TCGGCCGGCGGGTGGCCGGTATCCGGATCGTTGGGTTCCTTGAAGTACAACTGCGCCGTGGGGAAGTCGGCCAGCACATAGCCCTGCGCGGCCGCGGCCTCGAACCAGTTCCTGGCCAGCGCCGGATCGGCGGCGTGGCCGACGCCATCCCGGCTCATCACGCCGAGCTGGTACTGCGCTTCCGCGGAACGGCTTTGCGCCGCCTGCTCGAACCAGGCATATGCCGCTTCGGGATCGCGCACGCCGTCCTTGGTATCGGCGGCGGCGTTTTGATCACCGAGGAGCAGCCAGCCCATCCGCAGCATGGCCGGAACGCTGCCCTGCTCCGCCACGCCCTTGCACAGGTCCAGGCCCTTCTGCGGATCCTTGTCGACGCCGTTGCCGGCGATGTAAAGCGCAGCCAGGGAGCACAGGGAGATGAGGTGACCACCCTGGGCAGCCTGCTGGTACCAATAGGCCGCCTTGGCCGGGTCCGCGGGGCGATGGGTACCGGCGAGCAGGCAATCGGCGAGGAAATGTTCCGAGGCCGGCAGCTTGCCAGATGCCGCCTTCTCGAACCAGCGACAGGCTTCCACCGGATCGGCCGGCCGGCCCCAGCCGGCGCGGTAGAACATGCCCAGGCTGAAAGCCGCCAGCGGATGCTGTCTGGTCTGGTAGATCGCCTGGTACTGCTTGTAGGCATCGTCGTACTTCCCCCCGCTCAGGGAAAGCTGGGCCTGGTCCAGGGCCTTGTTCACGGCCTTGTCGGCCGGCTTGGGAGCCGCAGCCGTGATGCCCTGCGCCAATAGCAGGCAGACGACGAGAATGCTTTTGAAAAATCCGTTTTTCATGGATCGGAATCGTACCGGGGAAACTCCGGGCCGCACGACACGGCGGTTGGAAGGATGCAATGCCGGCGGGCTAGTTCTGCGAAGGAAAAATTCCGAACAGCGAGATGATGCAGTTGACCGTGAGGTACGGCGGCACGGTGGAGAAAGGAATGTTGCCTCCCGTCGAACCCGTGGTGGTACCGCTGACCGTAGCCGCGGGCGTGAGGGGGTTGCCGGGGCCGGCCAGATTCACGTTCGGAGCGGTAGTGGCGTAAGTCAGGTTGCGCGAGGTGTTCGCCACGGCGTGGCCGGCGGGAACCGCGCTGGTGGCGATGCCGCTGCTGCCGCCCATCGGCGCGGAGAGGCTTACGGCATGCACATGGGACGGCAGGTTGTTGGCAATAAGCGTCCTGCTTACGTTGCCGCCGAGCTGACCGATAACGAATCCGCCGCCCTGGTGGATAGGAATGCGGCCCCGCATGTCCGGCAGCGCGAAGGTAGTGACCCCGTCGCCGCCATAGGTGGTACCAATCAGGTTGAACAGCACGTCGTTGTCGCTGATCGACAGCAACGCGCCATTGCAGGAAGCCCAGCCATTCGGGGGAAAATTGAAGGCGACATAATCCATCTGCCCGACGAAGGGCGTGGCATGGGCCGACTGCAGGCTGCCGAGGAACACGGCCGGGGCCAGCAGAGCCGGGTACAAGCTGCACGACTTGATCTTTATTCGGAACATGATTCCCTCCGTGCTCAATCGGTGTTGAACAGGCTTGTGTTTAATTGCGTGAAGGGAAAATACCCGCCAGCGCGATGACGCAATTGACGGTCGTGTACGGCGGCATGGTGCTGACCGGAGTCGGCGAAGCACTGCCGCCGGCGTCGGTGAAGCCGCTGACGCTCACCGTGTCGCTCAGACTGACATTGGGAGCGCTGGTCGAGTAGCTCAGGTTGTGCACTGTATTGGCCGGGAGATGCCCGGTGGGATCACTGCTGGTGGCATTGGCACTGCTGGCCTGGATCTGCGCGGTCAGGCTTACGCTGTGCGTATGTGAAGGCAGATTGGCCGAGGTCAGGGTCGCCGACTGGCTGCCGCCGGTCTGGCCGAGGACGTAGTTGCCGCCACCGCCGGCGCCCTGGTGCAGCGGAGCGCGACCCTGCAGGTTGGGCAGCTGGAAATTGATGGTGCCGTTCCCGCCGTAGGTCGTACCGAGCAGCGAAAACAGCGCCTGGTTCTGGTTGATCGGCAGAGTCTGGCCGTTGCAAAACGCCCAGCCCCTGGGCGCGAAATTGAAGCTGACGTACAGGGTCTGACCGAGAAATGGCTCGTCGCCCTGGGCCTGCGCGGGCGACCAGGTGCCCGGAACGACGATCGCCAGCACTGCGGCCGCGGCGATCCTGGAGAACGACTTGATGGTTTGCTGGAACATGAAATCCCCCGTGCTCGATCCGGACTGAACAGGCTGTTATTGTCTCGGCGGAAAAACGCCTTGCAGCGCGATGATGCAATTGAGGGTGAGATACGGTGGCATGATGCTCACCGGCGTGCCGCTGCCGGAGGCGCCGGTATTGCCGGAGAGGGTGACGGTCCCGCCCAGGGTGACATCCGGCGAGGCGGCGTTATAAGCGAAATTGCGGCCCGTATTGGCCAGCACATGCGCGGCCGGGACGGCGCTGCTGGCGGCGGCGCTGTTGGCGCTGACCTGGCCGGTCTTGACGGTGCTGAGGCCGTGGCTGTGCGACGGCAAATTCTGAGTGAGCAGCGTTACAGTCGTGTTGCCGCCCGTATCACCAACCGCGTAATCGGACAAGCCCGGTCCCTGGCCGTAACTGACCGGAAAGCGACCACGCATGTCGGGCAGGTTGAAATTCGTCTGGCCGTTACCGCCGAAATTCGTGCCCAGCAGGGAGAACAGGGCGGTGTTGCTGGTGATCTGTACGGATTGGCCATCGCATTGCGCCCAGCCCAGTGGTGCAAAGGTGTAGGGGACATACATCAGCTGGGCGACGAACGGATCTTGGCCCTGAGCCGATGCGGTGTGGATGCCGGGCAGGAAAAATCCCAGGGCCAGCAATGTGAAAGCTCGGGCCAGACCTTGAACGGACTTGCGGAACATGATTCCCCCTTACTTATTCTTGACCGCTGGATGCGGCCACCTCCCCAGGCCGGCACACTATAAGCGCATTTCAACGCCGCTGTTGTGATGCCCTGCACACATGCCATGGAGCCTCCGTCACCGAGATGGCTCATGCGAAGCACGCCGCTTGCGCGTGAGCTTTTCACGGCTGAGCGTAGCCCTGCCCGCTTCGCCGCCGCACCCCCTATTTGCGGCGCTTGCGCAGCAGCAAAACGATGCCGGCCAGTACCGCCAAGCCCACGACAAGCGGCTTGAAAAGGCCGAAGTGCGCGCCCTTGGCGGCTTCCGCCGTTGCCTGTTGCGATGCAGCAACAGGCAACGGCGCCGTGACGGCCGCGGCGAGATCGACCACCGCGGCGACACTGATGAACGCTTGAAGCTTGCCCTGATACAAGGCGCCCGCATGGGAAGCCCCGCCGCGCAGATCGTGCTGTCCGCGCAACTCGACCGTCTCACCCGGCTGCACCGTCAAGTCCACGGTGCGCGTGCCGGCATCATGCAGGTCTTTTCCGGATGTGCCGGTGAAGGTGATGTCATGCTTGTCGCCGAACACGGTATCCGAAGTGAGATTGGTGAAGAACAGCGCGACATCGCCGCGGTTCAGGGTGATCAGGCCGATGTTGAACGCGCCGTCCTGCGCCGATACCGCTCCCGAGGCCTGCACGCTGTTGCCGTAGTCGATCTTCAGACTGAGCTTGTAGGGATCGGTCGCCGAGCGATTGCTGATGGAGAACGCGTAGTCGCCGAACAGGCCGTCCGAGCTAGCCGGCTTGCCGTCGTCGATGCCGCTCATGGTCGCAGCGATGCCGACGCCGTCGCCGCTATCGAGCAGGGCGCCGCTCAGCGGCAGACGGCCGGTCACGACGAGATTGCCGTCCACCGCGACGGCGGAAGTCATGCCGCCGGAGATCAGCGAGAGGGTGGCGGCTTGCGTGGCGTTGCCGACCGCGGGCGAACTCGGCACCGGATGCGCGGAGTCCGCCGCCACGCTGATGTTGGCGTGAGCGGTAATGCCGAGATCGGAACTGAAGCGGTCGGCCCACGCGTTGGCGTCGGGCAATGCCAGGATCATCAACCCCACGCCCATCTTCAAAGCACGCAGCCGGGCGGCGTGCTCCTGCTCAGGCTTGATTGACGTGTCTTGCTCCACCGGATGGCCCCTGGTTCGGAGGCCATAGTAGCGCACGGCTGTACTTGTACTGCGCGAGCGCCGCGGCTCAATCCTTCGCGTTCGCCTCGCCCAGCAGCAGCATCAGGCCGCGCAACTCGGAACGCAGGTTGACGAATTCCTCGCCGCCAAGGCCGATGCGGCAGCCCATGGCGCCGGGAATGTCCTGCGCCTGCTTTTTCAGCGCCTGCCCTTTCGGCGTCAATGAAACTTCGACGCGGCGCTCGTCCTCGGCGGAGCGCCGGCGGCGCACCAGGCCGGCGGCTTCCAGGCGCTTGAGCAGCGGCGTCAGGGTGCCGCTGTCGAGGTACAGCTTCTGGCTCAGTTCGCCGACGCTGGCCGGCGCCTGCTCCCACAGCACCAGCATCACCAGGTACTGCGGGTAGGTCAGGCCCAACTCATCCAGCAGCGGCCGGTAGAGGCGCGTGAGCAGGTTGGACGCGGCGTACAGCGGGAAGCACAGCTGTGCATCCAGTTGCAGCGCCTGATCGTCTTTCTTGCTCATCGCGTCCCTGCCGTCCTGGTCTTCGTGAAGGCTCAGCGCGTCTGCACGCTCAGCGCCACGTCGATGTTACCGCGGGTGGCGTTGGAATACGGGCAGACCTGGTGCGCGGTCTCCACCAGCTTCTCCGCCGTGGCCTGGTCGACGCCGGTGAGGATGGCGGACAGCGACACTTCCAGCTTGAAGCCGCCTTCGGCGCGCGGGCCGATACCGACTTCGGCGTCGATCTCGACGTCCGCGTCCTTCAGCGCGATCTTCTGCAGGCGCGCCACGTGCAGCACGGCGTTGCCGAAGCAGGCGGCGTAACCGGCGGCGAACAGCTGCTCCGGATTGGTCGCGTCTTCCTTGCCGCCCATGGCCTTGGGCAGAGCCAGGCGGGTGGAGAGGAGGTTGTCTTCGGTGTGGACGTTACCGTTGCGGCCGCCGACGGCGATGGCCTTGGTCTTGTAGAGAATGCTCATTGCGGTGCTCCTTGGTGGATTAAACGTGACGCAATTATATTGTGTGCAATATAAATTGCAAGCCCCCCTCCAGAAGACCCTGCGGAGGGTTCAGCCGGCCGGGGTTTCGTGCCCGATGAAAGCGAAGCGCGGCTGCGGCTGGCCGCCGGGTTCGACCGTGATCATTTCATTCCACACGCTCAGGCGGCGCGTGCTCATCGGCAGGCCTTCGCGCGGGTACAGCCGCGTATAGGGCCTGTCATCAACCTCTTTGATCGCTGCGACGGAGGTCATTTTTGCGCAGTGCAAGTCGGACAGAGTGCAGCATGGTCATTCCATGGTGCGCTCTGGCCGGCGCAGCAATGCGCAAAAATAGCCCCGTCCCGAAGGGTTGCGCCCAAAATCGCGCCACGCTACGTTGTCAGGTCGAGCCATGGAATCACCATGGCTCGGCCCTCCGCCTTGCCTGACGCGATTTTGGACTGCAACGCAGCGACCAAAGAGGTTGATGACAGGCCCTAGACCACCACGGCGACGTCAGTCTCGTCCTCACGGGCCACGCCCAGCGCCAGGTAGTGCTTGCCCTTGTAGTGGCGATAGACACCGGGCTTGAAGTCGGAATGGCTCATGGCGGTACGGAAACCTGGTGGCGGAAGCGAACGGCATTGTCCGGAATGCGTCGCCGCTTTGCAGCCCGGCCGTATTCAGCACCGCATCAAGGATCCTGCGGCCGGTAGGCGCAGCCCAGCGGGTTGCCCTGGGTGCACATGTAGTAGTGGGCCCATTCCAGCGAGCCGTCCGCCGGATCGTCGGGCCGATTGCCGGTCGGCACCACGAACAAAGCGTTGACCGAATCCGCCAGATCCAGGATCAGATGCATCGGCACTTTCTGCGTGCCGCCGCAGCCGAGGCAGGGCAGCAGATTGATGATCGAACGCTTGTGCTGCACCACGAATCCCGGCAGGCGCACGGCGTTCGGATCGTCCGGCGCATCGAGCGTCGACGCCACCGCCGCCGGCACGTCGATCTTCAGCGGCGGCCTGACTTCCGCCGCGCCCTGGGCCAGGCACAAGCCGGACCACAAGGCGGCGAGCAGGGCTATCGATCGCCGACGCATCAACACACCGCTATTGCCCGATCTTGAAAGCATTGCGTAAGCCCCGGCGGGATTCGCTGCAAGGTAGCACCCGTGACGCGGCCGAAACAGGGGGCTAAGACTGTCACCCCCTCATTACATGGTGCCGCACGCCGCGATATCGGCCGGTACCAGCGGGAACGCGTTGTGAATTGTGCCCTGACGCACGGGATTTGCCGTTGTTTCCTGTACAATCCCGCCATCCAGAATCAAAATATTTTCCAGCTTCCGGACGAAAGGAATCGAGCGGATTTACGGCCTGGTGGGTGGCCGTCACGGCGGCAGCGCAAGCTGGCGCCGCGGGCCTCTTCTGATTGACTGCATGGGTGCAAGCCGCGTGAAAAATGCACTGGGCCGGATCGAGCAAACTCCCGATCCCTTCGCCGCCGAGCGTACCGCCACACCCGCCCTGCCCGCCTTCACCGCGGACATGGCTTCCTACAACGACCAGCTGATCCGCCAGACGCGCGCCTACCACGTGCAACTGAGCATGATGGCGGACAGCAAGGCAAACATGCTGCTGACCATCAGCTCGATCCTGGTCACCTTGAGTGCCACTCACCTTGCCGATGTCCGCTATCGCTGGCCGGCGATGGTGCTGATCGCCGGCTGCCTGGTGTCGGTGGCGTTCGCGGCGCTGACCACCATGCCCAAGTTCTTCCGCGCGGGCGATGCACCCGGATCCACGCTGCCGCGGGCACCGGGCTTCAACCCGCTGTTCTTCGGCGACTTCACCCGCCTGAGTTACGGCGATTTTCTGAAGACGATGGAGCAGACCATGTCCAGCGCCTCCACCGCCTACGAGGCGCAGTTGCGCGAGATCTACCTGCTCGGCAGCTTCCTGGCCAAGAGCAAGTACCGCTGGCTGCGGCTCGGCTACATCAGCTTCATGGCCGGGCTGATCGGTAGCGTGGTGGTATGGGTGGCGATGGCGCTTTGAGCGCCGAACCCGGCGCTTCTTAGCCGGGCTTCCTCGCCAGGGCCGACGGGGTTAGCCGCTGCAACTCGCGCTCCAGCACCGAGGCATCCGAGGGCGACAGCCGCTGTTCCGGCGCGCGCTGCTCCGGCACGCCGAGGTGGCGCTGGCCGTCGAGGAAGAACTGGATCGGCTCGTCGCCCCGTGCCAGCCTGGTGAAGTGCACATCGCTGGCGCCGAGGGCGAAACGGTTGATGGCGGAGCCGGCACCGCGACCACGGCGCACGCCGTCCTCGGACACCACCATCAGCCCCGGATCTTCCGCGTCGGGCTTGCGCGTCGGCACATAATCGCCCCAGCCACGGAAGAAGAACGGCGTGCGCTGCCGCAGGCAGGCATCGCGGATGGCGCGCAGCCAGGCCGGGTGCGGCGGCCGCGGCGCCTGGCCGCGCTCGCCGCCGGCGATGACCCAGTCCAGCGGCGGCAGGCGCCGCAGCGGATCGCTCTTGGGCAGCCATTGCGGCTGGTTGTCCGCATCCAGGCCGAGGTATTGCTGCACGATGCCTTCCAGCGGCCACAGGATGTCGCGCGTGGGCAGCTCGATGCGCTCGATGTCCACCGCCGACAGCAGCGGCTCCAGCAGCAGATGGCGCCAGCGCGCCTCGATATCGAACAGGTAAGGCAGGCGTTCTTCCAGGGCGGCGGCATCCTCGGCCGAGACGCCGATGCCGAGGTTCTGCGGCGCCGGATGCGCCTTCAGCAGTTCGCGCATGCGCCGCGGGTAGCGGGTGGTGAGCAGGAATACATGCTGCGGATGCGCCGCCACCACCTTGAGCACGCGTTCGATGAACAGGCCGCTCACCGTCGGCTGGAACAGGTCGGACAGCGGCGCGATCATCACCCGCTGCGGCGTGGTCCACGCCGCCGGTTCGGTCAGGGCCTGCTCCAGCTCCACCGCGGCATCGCGGCGCGACCAGTCCACGGTCTGGCCGGCGTTGGCGTTGTGCACGTCGAGCCGCGCCTGCGCCAGGCAGGCAATGCAGCCGTCCGACACCGGCTGGCAGCCGAGCACCACGTTCCACGGCCGTTCGCTGTGCGACAGGCTTTCCTCGCGACGGCGCAGCAGCTCACGATCGGTGAGGCGAATCTCCGGCAGCAATTGCCCGCTTTCCAGACCCAAGGTCAGTCCCGGCCGAGTGAACCGGCGCATCAGGTCCCGCTGATGATCCGGCCTGTTTTTTGATGGGGCTGCCTTCCCTGCCCCTGAGCTCTATTTAGCAAGGGCGGGGCCAACCGGCTTGGGTAGAAACAGCCCAATGCGAACCGATCAGTACGCTTTCCCCCGCCTGCGAAAAGCCCATTTGCCACGGGCGATCGCGCGGGTATCGGCGTGGCGCCGATCGCGGCCGGCACAGGACCGCCGGTGTGGTGACGCAGGGGCGGCAATCCCGCCTGACATTTATGCGGGATGACTGACAAGCTGCGGCACTTTGTGGCGCGATCGCACCGGCGCCACGCGGTATCATCGACCGGTCCCGGCCGACCCGGTCCCGGGCAGGCCGCCCGAGACCATGAGCACCGCACCCGCACAGAAACCCAAGCAGGAAGCCGCCGCCGGCACGGCCGAGCCGCGCTGGCCGGCCCTGGTGGCGCTGGCGGCCCTCAGCGGCGCCTTCACCTCCCTGCCCGACAACATGATGGTGGGGCCGCGCTGGCTGGTGGTGGGGTTGGTGCTGGCGCTGATCACGCCGTCGATGATCGCCCTGCGCATGGGCCGCAGCCGCGTCAACCAGGTGCTGGGCTATGCCGTCAGCACCGTCGTCACCCTGGCCATGATCCTGTCCCTGGTGCTGCTGATGCGCAGCCTGCCGGCCAAGACCGAGGGGCCGCAAGAGCTGCTGCGCTCCGCCGGGGTGCTGTGGATCAGCAATGTGCTGGTGTTCGCCCTGTGGTACTGGCGCCTGGATGCGGGCGGCCCACACCAGCGCGACCAGCGCGGGCGGCACAGCGACGGCGCCTTCCTGTTCCCGCAGATGGCCGAGCCGACCCCCACCTTGCGCGACCGTAACTGGTCGCCGCACTTCATCGACTACCTGTTCCTGGCCTTCAACACCAGCACCGCCTTTTCCCCCACCGACACGCCGGTGCTGTCGCGCTGGGCCAAGCTGCTGACCATGGTCCAGGCGGTGATCTCGCTGCTGATCGTGGCCATCCTGGTGTCCCGCGCCATCGGTCTGCTGTAGCCCTGGAGGGGCCCCGAAGATACCGGACCAGCCGCAGGCGGGGCGGAAACATACCGGCTGTCGCCAGTATAAAAAAACACCATAGGCGGCCTGGGGCGGAGCCCCTAGGATGCAGCCCATGAAGTTATCCACATGCATCAGCCAGGGTAAGTCCGGCCGCCTCTCCGTATGAACCCAGTGCTCGCCGCGCCCGGCGGCAAAGCACTGCGCCGCCGCCTGCCCGAAGGCTTCCTGCGCAACCTGTCGATCCGCGCCAAGCTGGCCACCATGGTGTTCGTCTTCAGCGCGGCCATCATCGGCCTGCTCGGCATCATGGACATGTCGCTCAACCTGGCCTCCGGCGTGCGCGGGTATATCCGCAGCGAGGGCCTGTGGTCCAAGGGCCAGAAGGACGGCGTCTACTGGCTGCTGCGCTATCTGCGCACGCACGACGAGCAGGACTACGGCCGCTATCTCGATTCGATGCGCCTGCCGCTGGGCGACCGCACGGCGCGCATCGAGATGGCCAAGGCGCAGTACGACCCCGCGATCGTGCACCAGGGCTTCCTCGACGGCGGCAACTCCGCCGACGACATCCCTTACATGGTCAACCTGTTCCGGCGCTTCGGCGACTCCACCGCCTTCGCCCCGGCCATGGCGGTGTGGGCGGAATCGGATGACTATGTGCTGCGGCTGCTGGACTGCGGCAGGACGGTGCACGAGGCGATCAGCTCGGGCCAGTTGACGCGCGAGCGCCAGGACCAGTTGCTGACCAGCCTGGACGACATCACGGCCAACCTCACCCGCCTGGAGAACCGGTTCTCAAGCGATTTCGGCGATGGCGCGCGCCTGGTGCGCAGGGCGTTGGCCACCCTGATCATCAGTTCCGCGCTGTTATTGCTGCTATGCGGCCTGGGCGTATCCTTGTGGATCTCGCGCGGCATCGAGGACGCCATCCGCGGCCTGCGCGACGGCGCGCTGCGCGTCTCGGTGGGGCGGCTCGACCACCAGATCGAAGTACGCACCAACGACGAGCTGGGCGAACTGGCGGTGATCTTCAACGACATGGTGCGCCACCGCCGCCATGCCGAGGAGGAGTTGCGCCGCGCCACCGAATTCCGCGAACGGGTGATGCAGAGCGCCAGCAACGCCATCTACGTCATCGACCTGCAGGGCCACTTCACCATGGCCAACCAGCGCACCAGCGAGATCACCGGCTACAGCGACGGGCAGCTGATCGGCAGCGCCTACTCGGCCCTGATCGCGCCGGAGCTGGTGGAGGACATGGCCGGCAAGTTCAGCGACATCATGCGCGACGGCGTTTCCATGCGCAGCGAGGAGACCGAGATCGTGCGCGCCGACGGCTCGCGCGTCGCCATCTCCTTCAGCGCCGGCCCGCTGTACAAGGACGGCCGCATCTTCGCCGTGGTCGGCACCGCCGAGGACATCACCGAGCGCAAGCGCATTGAGGCCTATATCCGCCACACCGCGCAGCACGACACCCTCACCGGCCTGCCCAATCGCGCCCTGCTGCTGGACCGCCTGGACATGGCGATGCGCCAATCGCGCCGCCTCGGCAGCCAGGTGGCGGTGTTGATGATCGACCTCGACCATTTCAAGGGCATCAACGATTCGCTCGGCCACCAGTTCGGCGATCAGCTGCTGCTCAAGATCTCCGAGCAGCTCAAGCAATCGATCCGCGACATCGACACGGTCTCGCGCCTCGGCGGCGACGAATTCGTCATCGTCATCACCGACGTGCACAGCCGCGAGGAGGTGATGCCGGTGGTGGCCAAGATCACCGAGGCCATCTCCACGCCGGTGACGATCGAAGGCCACGAGCTGCTGGTCACGCCCAGCATCGGCGGCTGCCTCTATCCGCGGGACGGCGTGGACACTTCGGCCCTGCTCAAGCACGCCGATGTGGCGATGTACCACGCCAAGGCCACGGGCCGCAGCAATATGCAGTGGTTCACCGAAGCCATGCTGCAGGAAACCGTGGACCGCCTGGCCCTGGGCAGCGCCTTACGCCATGCGGTGGAGAACGAGGAACTGTCGCTGCACTACCAGCCGGAGATCTGCCTCAAGTCCGGCAATATCGTCGGCATGGAGGCGCTGCTGCGCTGGAAGCATCCGGAACACGGCTACATCGCCCCGGCCCGCTTCATCCCGGTGGCGGAGGAAACCGGCCAGATCATCCCGCTGGGCGAATGGGCGCTGAAGACCGCCTGCCGCGAAGCGGTGCGCATCCAGCGCCATACCGGCCAGCCTCTGGTGCTGGCGGTGAACGTTTCACCGCGCCAGTTCCAGCAACAGGACTGGCTCGAGGTGGTGCGCACGGCGTTGCTGCAGAGCGGCCTGGCACCGCGCCACCTGGAGCTGGAGATCACCGAAGGCATGCTGATGCGCAATCCCGAAGAGAGCGCCGCCACGCTACAGCAGTTGCGCGCCCTGGGCGTGACCGTGGTCATCGACGATTTCGGCACCGGCTATTCCAGCCTGTCCTACCTGACGCGCTTCCCCATCGACAAGATCAAGATTGACCGCAGCTTCGTGCGCGACCTGGCCACCGATGCCACCGACGCCGCCATCATCAACGCCATCATCGCCATGGCACGCAGCCTCAATATCCGCGTCATCGCCGAGGGCGTGGAGAATCAGGCACAGCAAACCTACCTGCGCGAGCGCGGCTGCGACGAGGCACAGGGCTACTACTACAGCGCTGCCGTATCGGCCGACCGCTTCATGAGCCTGGCCATGGCGGCCTGAGAAAAGCGCCGCCCTGGTCAGCCCTGGAGCCGGCTACCAGCGATACGCCGTAGTCAGCTGCAGATTGAGCTGGCCGCGCTGCTGCACGAAGGGCGCAGTGCCGGCGCCGCCGACCAGTTGCTCGCCGGAAACGAAGCCCTCGAACAGCCAGTGCCTGGTGAAGAAATAGCCGCCGCTGACGCCGAAGCTGTAGCTGCGCACGCCGCTGCCCAGGTAGTGCGTGGGATAACCGGATTTGGCCGACTGCGGGACGCTGACGCCGAAGGTGTGGCCCAGGTTGTTGGCGTCGGCGAACGTCATTGAAGGGCCGGCGAAGACGAAGTACTTGCCGTCCTTGCCCGCCACCGGCGAGTAGAAGCTGATATCGCCGATGTAACCACCCTGGCCGCCGAAGGAGTGGCGCAGGTCGATGCGGAAGGTCACCGGAAACAACAGGTATTCGGCGAAGATCTTGGCCTCCGGCGAAATCGAGTAGTTGCCCAGTTCGCCGACGTGGTGATCGTCGCTATTGTTGCGGCCGAGGTCATAGGCCAGGGCCACGCCGGCGCGATAGGTCTTGTCGTGCAGCAGGTTGACGCCGAAGCCCTCACCGGCGGAAGCGAAAGCGATATCGCGGTAGCGGATATCGAAGGTCGGTCCGAACGAAGTGGTGTAGGCGTTGCCGCCCTCGTACTTCGGCGCGGTCTGGGTGGCGATGCCGAGGACGCGGTCCCACTTGGGCAGCTCGTCCTTGGTATAGGCGTCGAGCAGGTGCCCTTCGGAGAAATGCCACTCGGGCGTCGGCCCCGGCGTCTGCGCATGCGCCGGCCCGGCAACCGTAAAAAGTTGCAGCCCGAACGCAACCGCAGCGCCCTTGTACAGGCTCCGAGTGTCCATGACAGTCCTTGATCGTCGAAATGACGGACATCCTGTCCGTCGGCGGAAGATGGCGTTCCGCCTTCAATTCAGACTGTTGGAAACAGATTTGGTTGCAGTTGCGTGACAGCGCTGGAATGGCTTACTTGCTTGCAGCAAATGCCGTAAAGCGCGGATCCTTGCGCAGCGGATCCCAGAGCGGACTCATCCGGAGTTCCGACTGATCGAGACCGCCGGGCTCCTGCAGCAACCGTGGCAGGGCGGCAAAAGCCGCGTCGAGATCCCCGGTCCAGGCCTGGGTTATTGCCAGGATGGAATCGGCGTTGGCGCGCTCCAGCGCGTCATTGGCGTTGAGCTTGACCGCCTGGGTGGCCGCATGAAGGGCCTTGGCCTTGTCGCCCAGGCAGACATAGACCGCCGCGTAGGATGAGCCCAGCCTGGCGTCATCGGCCCCTGTTGCACGTATCGCATTGAGGGAATCCAGGGCCTCTTTGCAGGGGGCCTGCGCCTCTTGCGGCTTGCCGGTCCAGATCATCAGGAAGCCCAGATAGAAGTCATTCGACATCTGCACCGGGTCCTGCCTGGGATCGGCGGCTTTCGACCTATAGCCCTTGATCATGGCGATGGCCTGATCGTATTGCCGCCCCCGGATCAGGTGCTGCAGCTTGGCCTGGAATACCCCCGGATTGTCATTGGTATCGGGCAGTTTCGCGAGCAGTGCGGCGGCACCGTCGAAATCGCCGGCGTCCTGCAGCACGCCGGCCTTCGCCGCGATCACATTGGCATTGTCCGGCACCGCCACGAGGGCGCGGTCGTAAACCGCCAGGGCCTGTGGGAACTGCCGCAGCGAGTCGTAATTGGTCGCCAGCCCCATCAGCATGCTGATGTTGAGCGGATCGATACGGGTGGCCTGTTCCAGATGATCGGTCGATTCCTGCCACTTGCCCTGGCGCCGCTCGATGTAGGCGATCGCGGCCAGCACATCGGCATTGTTGGGCAGGCGCTGCAAGGCCTGGTTGAACAGGGCCAAGCCTCCATCGAAGTCGCGCAATCCCCAGTAGTGATAATAGCCCTGTGCGAGGTAGGCCTCGCCCATCTCGGGATTCAGCCTGGAAGCGGTATCGGCGGCCTGGCGCGCCTCGTCCAGCTGCTTCGGCGTGTGATTGAACAGATTGAAGTAGCCGTAACTCTTGATGATCGACAGGCGCGCCCAGGCCAGGGCGAAAGCCGGGTCGAGCTGCACCGCTTCGGAGTAAGCGGCGATCGACAGCGCCAGGCCCTCGCTGGTGGCGCCGTTCATTGCCTGCCGCTCGGCACCCAGGCCGCGCAAATACGCATTGTAGGCGGCGGCATTTTCGGTCGGCTTGGCGGCCACAGTCTGCGCTTCGCCACCGGTGATGTGCGCCTGCAATGCCTGGGCGATGGCCTGGGCCACTTCGGCTTCGACGCCGAAGACATTATCCAGCTTGCGGTCGTAGGTCTCTGCCCACAGGTGGTCGTCGGTGGCGGCGCGGATCAGCTGCACGTTGATGTGCACGGCATCGCCGATCTTCTGCACGCTGCCTTCGAGCACATGGGCCACGCCGAGCTGGCGCGCGACCTCGGCCAGGTTGCCGGGCCTGGCGGCGAACTGCAGGGTGGAGCTGCGCGAGATCACGCGCAGGGCGCCGATGCGGGCCAGCTTGGTCAGGATCTCGTCCTGGATGCCTTCGGCAAAATAGGCATTGGCCTTGTCGTCGGAAAGATTCTCGAACGGCAGCACGGCGATGGACTTGTCCGCCACGGACTTGCTGGCAACCGCCGCCGCCGCGGCATTGGCCGCCGGCCGCAACCAGATCCGCTCCGCCACCAGGTAGGCCCCGGCCAGCAGCAACATGGCCCCGAGTACGTAATTGAGCAGGCGCTCGCGGCCGGCGGGCGGCGCGGCGGGGGCATCGGCCGTTGCCGACGAAGCCTGGGCGCTGGTGCGGACGATGCCCTGCGGCGTGATGTCGAACAGCCAGGACAGCACCAGCGCCACCGGGAAGCAGGCGACGATGACCAGCACGATGATGCGCTGCGCCAGCGGCGACACATCGAATACCGGCAGCACCTGCGTCACCACCTGCACCAGCAGCCAGCCGGCGACGGCGTACATGGCCCCGACCTTGTAGACGTGGCGGCGCTGCAGCTCTGCGAAAAACGATTGCATCCGTGTATTAAGAGCTTATCCGTGAATAAATCGCGCCTGCGACGGCGGCCATTTTTTGCGCAGTGCAAGTCGGACAGAGTGCGGCATGGTCATTCCATGGTGCGCTCTGGCCGGCGCAGCAATGCGCAAAAATGGCCCCGTCCCGGAGGGTTGCGCCCAAAATCGCGCCAGACTGCGTTGTCAGGCTGAGCCATGGAATCACCATGGCTCAGCCTTCCGCCTTGCCTGACGCGATTTTGGACTGCAACGCAGGTGCGATTTATTCACGGATAAGCTCTTAGCCCTGTTCCCTATGGCCCCTACTTTACCGGGAAACGGGCCGCCATTACGGACACCCGTCCCGCCGCGCGACGGCGGGGCTCAGTCGCCCCAGCCTTCGGTGGGGGGCTCGGAGCGGGAACGGTACTCGCCCACCTCGCGCAGGTAGAGCTGTTCCTTCAGCTGCGTCACCTCGCGCAGGATCTGGGCGATGCCGATCTCGTTTTTCAGGTTGACCATGTAGTCGGTTTCCGCATGCAGGCGTTCCTTCACCGACTGACGGTTCTGGCTCATCATGATCAGCGGCCCTTGCAGCGCCACCAGGATGGCCAGGAACAGGTTGAAGAACTGGTAGGGGTAAGGGTCGAAAGCGATGTGCTCCATCGCGTTGGCCACGCACCACAACCCGGTCAGGCCAAGCAGCAGGGCGATGAAGGACCAGCTGCCGTTCCACTGCGCCACCCGGTCGGCGAGGCGCTGGCCCCAGGTCAGCTTTTCGTCCGCCTCGCGGTTGATGTCGCGGGCGGTGGGCAGCTCCAGCAGCCGCGTGGTGGCGCGCAAGCGCCCGGACATTTCGCCCAGCATCGCCATGATGGCGTGGCTGGAGCTTTGCAGGAAATCGACGAAGCCCTCGCGCGACAACTCGCCCAGCACCACCTCGCTCAAGGTCTCGACGCTGGCGGTGCGCGGCTCGCGCTCGAGCAGGGCCATCTCGCCGAAGAAACCGCCGCTGCTGAGTTCCTTCAGCACGATCGGCTGCTCGCCCTCCTCCGCCGCCGGCAGGAAGATCCGCACCGAGCCTTCCAGCACCACGAACATGGAACTGCCGACATTGCCCTTGGAGACGATTTCCTGTCCCGCCGACACGCGCCGGATGCTCAGGCGCCCGACCAGCGCTTCGATATCGTTGTCGTTCAGCCCCTTGAACAGCGGCACCTTCTTCAGCTCAACATGAATCTGCATGGCCACATTTCCGGTATCCCGCTGAAACCAGCCCATCAAACCAGTGAAACCCCCGCGCGGCATCCCCACACGCCCCCTGCACCTGCTCCCGTACATATAGCCACACAGGGCATGAATCGGGCCACAGGCCGCCAACGGGAATCGTACAGCAGGTGTATGTGGCTGCAGTAGCCAAACTGTGCGCCAGCGCACTCCGCTGGCCTCATCCACCGGGAAAAAACACCTAGCGGAAGCGCGGATCGTCCGGCAGCAGTTCGCGCCCCATGGCGCAGACCCGCGCCCAGGCTTCGGGGCTGAGCGAGGGCCGCAGCGGCGGGGCGATCTGGGCGAAGGTGCGGCCGTCGCCGGCCTTGTGCAGGCGCTGCGCCAGGCGGTAGCGGATATCCGAGCGGAACGGGTAATGGTCCAGCATCTCGCGCAGGCGCTTGATGCGCAGCTTCTCCGTCACCGAGCCCTGCGACAGGCCGCGCCGCGGCGGGGGCGCCGGGATGATGATGCGCTTGACCTTCTTCACCTGCACCGCCGACATCGGCACATAGCGGGTCAGCAGCGGCCGTACCCGCACCCGGCGCAGCAGCAAGACGCCGGCCAGCAGCAGTACCGCCACCCCCGCCACCAGGGCGATGGCGCCGATGAAATCCGGATGCGGCGCGGCGGCCGGTGCCGGCGCCCCGGGGCCGAAGGGCAGATAGGAATGCGGTTGCCAGACGCCCTGCGGCTGCCGCAGCCAAGCGCGGAACTGTGCCACCCGGTCCACCGGCTCGCCGCGCGACACATAGTCTTCCGGCACCTGCAGCCACTTGCCGGGCACCGCCTGCTCCGGGTTCTTCGCGCTGAAGGCGCCGATATTGGCCTCATACAGCGCCAGCGACATCGCCTCCGGCGAAACTTCGTAGATCTGCGCCAGGCG
Organism: Nevskia sp.; assembly: GCA_028291705.1. GTDB lineage: Bacteria > Pseudomonadota > Gammaproteobacteria > Nevskiales > Nevskiaceae > Nevskia. Next base: position 24,419 of record JAQGNS010000227.1, on the reverse strand, counting down.
CCGCGAGATGCTGCTCAGGCTGTCGCCGGAGCGCACCTGCCAGGTCTTCGGCCGTGGATCGGGCGGCGGCGGCGGCGGCGGGGGTGTGACGCTGGGACGCTCCGCGTCAGCCGCGGCGGAAGCCGGCGCGGCCTTGCCGGCGGCATCGCCGTAACCACGGGCGGGCGGAGTTTCCGCCTTCTGGATGGCTACCACGTGGATGCCCTGCGCCGCGGCTTCGTCCACGGCCGGCGGCGGCGCGGCGGCGGGGATGGCCGCCTCGGCCCGGGCCGTGTGCTGCGTACTCAGGTCCGGCACGTCGACCAGCACGTCGACGTCATGGTTCACCACCAGGGCGCCGGCGGTGATGACCAGGTGCAGGCTCAGGGCCGGCACCATCACGCGCCGCGCCGTCCCCAGGTGCACCACCGAACGCTGCGGGTCGTAAACGGCCTGCACCGACTCGGCCACCACCTCTTCCTCGCCCGGCAGGTCCGGTCCCGGCGTAACCCGCACCGTCACCGCATTGACGTTGAGTCCCGCGAAGCTGACCGGCAGGTCCAGCGACAAGGGCTGGCCGATCACTGCGTGCATCTGGCTATGGCTGTCCACGGACAGGGCATGGGCCAGCGGGCACAACAGCAGCGCCGCCGGCAGCCAGCATGCAGTCCTGGATCGCACCACGCCCTAACTCCCCGAGAGTCCCGAAAGCCGTTATTGCACCCGCCGCGGCACTGCCGGCGGAAGGTGCTTATTTGAATGGGCGTACGTTACAAAACTGCGGGGACCGTAACAAGGGCGTCGAAGGATCAGCGGTCCAGGATGTGCCGCTTCACGCGGCCTGCACCTGCCGTTTACTCCCCGCCAGCGCTGCCGCAATATGCCCGAACAGGTACTCGGCATCCTTGCCCACATCGGCAAAACGCCCCGAACCCCAGGTGTTCTGCCAGGACAGGCCGAGGAAGTACGCTCCCGGCACGGGGGTGACACCGCGGCGCTGCACCGGATGCCCCCGGCCGTTGAACACTGGCAGGTCGACCCAGCGGTAGTCCGGCGTGAAGCCGATGGCCCAGACGATGCTGGTGATGCCCCCCGCCGCGTAGTCCAGCTCCACTGGATCGTGCGGCGGCGTCCACGCCGGCTGATATGGCGGCTCGACCGGCGCGGCTATGCCCTGGTCGCGGATGTGCTTGTCGACCAGCTCACGGATGTTGTTGTAGGAGCGATCGGCCTCGGCCAGGTTGCGCGTCAGGTCCGGCTCGAACAGGAGGCGCGAGCCTTCCACGCCCTTGAACAGACCGTACAGTTTCATGCCCTCCAGGGCGCGCTGGCGCAAGTCGATCTCGCGGCCGCCGTCGCGGCCAGTGAGGTAGTGGTTGGTCTTCTCCCGCACCGTCGCTTTCTGCGGGTGGTTCTCGTAGGGGATGTCGTAGTAGCCGGACTCGGTCAGCCAATCGGTCACTTCCCTGCCCCGGTAGATGCGCGGCGAACGCGGCGCCCGGCCCACGCAAAGGTGCGCCTGGCGCCCGGCCAGGTGCAGGTCCTCGGCGATCTGGCAGCCGGACTGGCCGCTGCCCACTACCAGCGTCGCCCCCGGCGGCATCGATTGCGGGTTGCGGTAGTTGGAGGAATGCAGTTGCAGGATATGCGGCGGCAGCCGCTCGGCCGAGCGCGGAATGATCGGCACCTGGTAGACGCCGTTGGCCAGCACCACTTGCTGCGCGATGAAGTCGCCGGCGTTGGTCTTGAGGTGGAAGCCGCCTTCGGGATCACGCTCCACCCGGGTGACTTCCACGCCTTCCAGTACCGGCGGATTGAAGCTGGCAATGTAAGCGTCGAGGTATTCGACGATCTGCTCGCGCAGCATGAAGCCCTTGGGATCGGGCCCGGCGTAGTGGAAGCCCGGCAGGCGGCACTGCCAGTTGGGCGTGACCAGGCAGAAGGAATCCCAGCGCGCCTCGCGCCACTCGCTGAAGCAGCGCTTGCGCTCGAACACCAGATGCTCGATGCCGGCCTGCTTCAGGTGCCAGCTCATCGACAGGCCGGCCTGGCCGCCGCCGATGATGGCCACCGGCACACGCTGCGGAGGGAGCGGTTCGCTTCTGTGCGTGTTCATGTCTGCGGTCTCAGCTTTCAAAGGATTGCACCGTCACGCGCGCATTCGGCGTGGCGGCGAAACGGGCGGCGGTCTGTTCGATCTGTTGCAACTGCGCGGCGGCGCTGCTGCAGGCGTAGCCATAACGCTGGCGCACGCGCTCACTGGCCAGGTTGAGGGCGCGGCGGCTGCGCTCGACGAACTCGTCCAGCGGGTAGGCCTCACCCGGCGTAAAGAAATCGCGCGTGGTGGAAGAAGGCGAATAGCACAGCTGCTCGCTGGCATCCGGCCAACGCACACGGAAGCTCATTTCAGGCATGGGAGGTCTCCGGTTCGGGAGCAAGGGATGAGGGAATCGCGGGGCCGCAGCCGATCAGTGCGCTGTGCTGGAAATCCCAGGCCAGCACTTCTCCGGTGCCATCGCGCAGACGCAACTGGCGGCGCGCCTCGCACACACCGATGGCGGCACAGGTGAGATCGCGCGCGGCGAAACGGGCGATCACCGCGGCGACATTGGCCAACGGCACGGCAAGCAGGAAGCCGTAGCTGGGAAAGGTGTGCAGCAGCCAGCGCTCGGCGGAGACATCCGGCGGTATCGGCACCCTGCCCGGCTCGACCGTGGCGCCGATGCCGGAACACTCCAGCAGCATCAGCAGGGTGCCGAGCAGGCCGGCCTGCGAGATGTCCTTGGCGGCGCGGCACAGCCCGGCCTCGGCGATCAAGGGCAGCAGTTCCAGATCACCGCGCAAACGCTGCGCATCGCTGCCGGAGCTGGTATCCCAGTTGGAGAAATGCTCGCGGTAGCGGCCGCGCAGGTCGGTGACGGCGAGCAGCACATCGCCGGGCCGCGCCTCGAAGCTGCTCAGCAGTTTCCTGGCACGACCGAGGATGGCCACCGAGAACTGCGCGCGGTCGCAGCGCGCATTGCTGTGGCCGCCGACCACCGGCACGCCATAGGTGCGCGCGGCGGCGGCCAGGCCTTCCAGTACCGGTTTGCCGCGTTCCGCGCCATCGCTCCACAGCGCGTCGACCACCGCCAGCGGCCGGCCACCCATGGCGTAGATGTCGCTGGCATTGACCATCACGCCGCACCAGCCGGCGAAGTAAGGCTCGGCGGCGACGAACTCGTTGAGGAAACCCTCTATGGCCAGCAACAGATAGCCGTCGCCGTCGGGAATGGCGGCGCAGTCGTCGCCCACCGCGATGACGGCCCGCGGATCGGCGATGCCCAGGGTCGACACCACCTCCGCGATATCGCGCTTGTGCGCGACGCCGCGGCTGTTGCGCAGGCCCTGTGCGAGCGCCGCGAGATCCCCCCCCGGATTCATGCTCAGGCCGCCTGCCGCAAGGTGGTGACGAAGCCGCGCTCGCCGGTGCTGCACGGCGGATAGTGCGCTAGATCCGCCTCCATGCGGTGATGCGGCTTGCCGCGCAGCACGATCTCCTCCAGCGAGGTCCAGTGCAGGCGGCGGAACAGCGGCACGTTCTGCGCCTGCACCTGGGCGGTGAAGCGCACGGCGCCGCGCGCATGGGCAGTGCCGACGGCGAGATGGATCAGCTCGGTGCCGAGCTGGGCGACGCGGCGGTACTCATGCAGCACCGCCAGGCGCGAACCCTGCCAGTGGCCGGGCTCGGCTTCATGGATGCGCACGGTGCCGACCACCTGCTCCGGCATGCCGGAGACGCAGGACACGGCGACGATGGTGGTGGCATGGCGGTCGATCTCGTCGCGGTCGTCGCGGTCGAACAGCCCCTGCTCGGAGCAGAACACGGCGCGGCGCAGGCGCGCGGCCTCGCGCTGCTCCCAGCGCTCCGTCACCAGCTTGACGATGTATTCGCTAGGCACATAGGCGCTGTGCGCGGCGACGTTGATGCCGGGCACCCAGTCCATCGCCGCGCGATTGATCGCGATCACTTCAGGCGGCATGGGTGCGCACCGCCGGGGCGCCGGTTTCGTAGGAAGCCAGCGAAGAGCAGGCGCCGCACTTGCCGCAGCCGGCCTTGATGTCGGCGGACTTCAAACCGCCCTCCACCAGCATGCGGCCCAGCGGCGACAGCAGGCCGCGCATGGCGGCGGCGTTCGGCGTGGGATGATTGGCCAGCGGCGTACCGCCCACCGGCACGAAGGGCACCACGAAGGGATAGACGCCGATGCGGATCAGCGTCTCGCACATCTCCAGGATGGCCTGGTCGGTGTCGCCCAGGCCGGCGAGGATGTAGGTGCTGACCTGGCCGCGACCGAAAACCCGCACCGCGTCGGCGAAGGCATTCAGGTACTCCGGCACGCTGACGCTAGCCTTGCCCGGCATGATGCGGTCACGCACCTCCGGCGTCACCGCTTCCAGGTGCATGCCCAGCGCGTCGATGCCGGCGTCCTTCATGCGCTGGAACCAGCGCGGATCGTCCGGCGGCTCGCACTGGCCCTGGATCGGCAGGTCCACCGCCGCCTTCACGCCGAAGGCGCTCTCGCACAGGATCTGCGCGCCGCGATCGGTGAAGTTGGGCGTGCCGGTGGTCATCACCATGTGCTTGATGCCGTCGAGCAGTACCGCCGCCCGCGCCACCTCGCCGAGCTGCTCCGGCGTCTTGCGGTTGATGGTGCGGCCTTCCTTCAGCGATTCGCCGATGGCGCAGAACTGGCAGGAGGTGCTGCGCCGGCCGTAGCGGATGCAGGTCTGCAAGACCGTGGTGGCGAGCACGTCGGAACCGTGTAGCTGAGCGATCTTGGAATAGGGCACACCGTCGAAGGTCTGCAATCTGTAAAAGCGCGGCTGGCGCGGAAACTCGATGCGCGCCACCGCCAGGCCGTTGCGCTCCAGCACGCTGACCCCGCGCGCATCCGGCGCACGCGCCAGGAAGGGCGAGGCCTTCGCCGCATCGCTATGCACCGGCACCATCACGGTGCGGCCGTCCACCGTAACCGCCTTGTGATCGGTCGGCCCCGCCCCGCCCTTGCGCGCGGCGGCACCGGCGGCCGGGTCTTCCAGGCGCAGGCCGCTGGCCTGCATCTCAGTGATCAAATACTGCGCGGCTTCGTTGGCGCGCAGTGGAGCAAGGACGGCGGCGGTGGTACTCATGCGGGTCTCCCGGTGAATGAGGCAAGGGCATTGAGATAGGCAGCTTCGATGCCGTCCGCCGCGCGGGGCGGTGCGCCATCAAGGTAGCGGGCGAGGCGCTGTGCTTCCAGCGTGCCGGCGTCGGGTGTCGCCGCGGCAGCCGGCGCGCCGGTCATCGCCAGCGGCGCCGCGCTACGCTGATCCAGTTGCAGGCTCAACAGCTCCGGCCGGGCGTAATGCCCGACCGAATCCATCATCCGCTTGCGCTTGGTGATGAGGGCGAAGTCGAGGTCCGCGACAACCATGCCCTCGCCTTCGCGCAGCGGCTCCGCCAGGTGCCGGCCCTCCGGCGAGATGATGGCGGTGTAGCAGCCGCCGGCGAAGGCCTTCTCCAGCTCCGGCGTCGGCGCCTGCGACTTGACCTGCTCCGGCGTCAGCCAGGCCGTGGCGTTGACCACGAAGCAGCCGGACTCCAGCGCGTGGTGGCGCATGGTCACCTCCATCTGCTCGGAGAAGATCGGGCCGACCAGGGAGCCGGGGAACTGGCTGCAATGGATCTGCTCGTGCTGCGCCATCAGGGCGTAGCGCGCCAGCGGGTTGTAATGCTCCCAGCAGGCCAGCGCGCCCACCGTGCCCACCGCCGTCTCCACCGTGCGCAGGCCGGAGCCGTCGCCCATGCCCCAGACCATGCGCTCGTGGTAGGTCGGCGTGATCTTGCGCCGCTTCAGCGCAAGGCTGCCGTCGGCGTCGAACACCAGCTGCGTGTTGTACAGCGTGCCGTGGTCGCGTTCGTTGACGCCGAGCACCACCACCATACCGTGCGCTTTCGCCGCGGCGCCCACCGCATCGGTCATCGGCCCCGGCACCGTCGGCGCCTGCTCGTACAGCTTCAGGTGCGGCGGCCCCATCGACACGGCCGGCGTGACGAAGGAGAAATACGGGTAGTACGGCACCACCGTCTCGGGGAAGACGACGAGCTGCACGCCGCGCGCCGCGGCGGCGGCGATGGCGTCCAGCACCTTGCCGATGGTGCCGTCGGCGCTGTCCAGCACCGGATTGAGCTGGACAGCGGCGGCGCGGACGATTCCCGCCGGCGCAGCCGGCAATGGTGATTTCGCGGTCATGGCGAAAGTCCTCGCGGGCGGTTCGGCCTAGACGGTCCAGGTGTGGATCATGAAGGCGTTGTCGTTGCGATAGAGCAGGATCAGGTCCAGCACATCGAGCGGGTTGATCGGCTTGATGCCAGGCAGCAGCGAATGCTCGCCGTGGCCGTAGAGCATCTGCAGGGCAAAGCGGCAGCAGTAGACCTTGCCGCCCTCTTCCATGAACGCGGCGAGCTGCTTGCCGAAGTTCTGCGCGCCGGGGAAAGCCTCGTCGCCGATGGTGGGAAAGCCGCGCTGGATGCCCAGGGTCACGCCCGGGCCGTAGAGCAGGATGGCGGTCTCGAAGCCTTTGCGCTGCAGGCGCTTGGCCTGGAGGATGTTGACCAGGCCGATGGAGCCTTCGAAGGCGACGGTATGGAAGGTCACCAGCGCCTTTTCGCCCGGCTTGGCTTTGACGTCTTCAAAGACCTTCTCTTCGTAATCGACAAAGAAATCGCCTTTCTTGGTTGCGGGGGTGGCTACTGCGGGCATCGTCATCTCCTGATAGGTGTGTGGCTGTGAATTGCGGAACGCCCCTATAGGGCTGCAACCGATATGCCCTCGCGCACACGTGGCATCCGATCAAGCTGCGATCACTGCGCTTAGCGAATGGTTTTGCAGGATTTTTTGATGGCGATGCGCTGAACGAAAACGCGCGGCGGCGCACTTGATCGCACACAAATACGATCATTGCCGCGAGCGCCGTTGCGGTGCATGCCGCATCCTGGATCAGCGATTTACCCAGGCGCACCAAGGCGGAGCGCCGCTGCACCGGCACGATGATTGCAGCGCATAGCGGCGAGTTGATCGCACTACATCCAATCATCACCGAGCCGCCCTGAAGCCATGTCCGAGCAAGCCCGTCGCTGGAAAGCCAGCCTGAAGGACAGCGACAAGCCCGCCTACCTCGCCCTCGCCGACGCCATCGCCGACGACATCCGCAGCGGCCGCCTCACCGCCTCGGACCGCCTGCCGCCGCTGCGCCTGCTGGCGCGGGAACTGGGCCTCAACTACACCACCGCCGCGCGCGGCTACGCCGAGGCACAGTCGCGCGGGCTGATCGACAGCAAGGCCGGCCAGGGCAGCTTCATCCGCGCCACCACCGCCGCGCTGACCAACCGCAGCGCGCGCACCGTCGGCCTGGTGGAGATGACCATGAACCTGCCGCCGGAGCCGCAGGAGCCGGCCCTGCAGGCGCGGCTGCGGCGCAGCCTGATGCAGGTGGCGGAACAGGGCGACATCGCCACCCTGCTGCGCTACCAGGAATTCGGTGGCAGCGCCGAGGAGCGTGATGCCGGCGCGCGCTGGCTGGGGCCGCTGCTGCCGGGCCTGGCCATCGACCGCGTGCTGATCTGCCCCGGCATCCAGAGCGCGCTGGTGGCCCTGTTCAGCACCCTGGTGCGACCCGGCGAAGTGATGTGCTGTGAGGACATCACCTATCCCGGCGTGAAGGCGCTGAGCGCGCAGTTCGGCATCCGCCTGCATGGCCTGCCGATGGATGCGGACGGCGTCATCCCGCAGGAGTTCGAAACCGCCTGCCGCGTACACCGGCCCAAGGCGCTATACCTCAACCCCACCTACCAGAACCCCACTACCCTGGTGATCCCGCTGGCCCGGCGCGAAACGCTGGTGGCGATCGCGCGGCAGTACGGCGTGGCGATCATCGAGGACGATGCCTACGGCCTGCTGCCAGTGAAAGCGCCGCCGCCGATGGCCAGCCTGGCGCCGGAGCTGACCTACTACGTCAGCGGCCTGGCCAAGCATCTCGGCGCCGGCCTGCGCATCGCCTACCTGGTCGCGCCGGAAGCGCGCACCGCCAAGCGCCTCATCTCCACCCTGCGTGCCACCACCATCATGGCCGCGCCGCTGACCGTGGCCCTGGCCACGCGCTGGATCAACGACGGCAGCGCCGACGCCATGCTCCACGCCATCCGCCGCGAATCGCAGGCGCGGCAGAAGATCGCCGCCGAACTGCTGCCGCGCGGCAGCTACTACGCCAAGCCCGAAGCCTTCCACCTGTGGCTGACGCTGCCGCCGCCGTGGAACCGCATCGACTTCGCCACCCACCTGCGCACCCGCGGCATCGGCGTCGTCGGCAGCGACGCCTTCGCCATCACCGCCACCCCGCCGGAAGCCGTGCGCGTCTGCCTGGGCGGCGCCGCGACGCGCGCGGATTGCCGGCACTCGCTGGAACTGATCGCCGACGCGCTGGAGCAGTTGCCGGAAGTGGCATCGACGGTGTTGTAACTCGCGCGTGGGCACTGCCTTCGACCTTTGCCCACCCTACGAACTTTGGCGCAGCAATCGTAGGGCGGAATAAGCGAAGCGCATTCCGCCTTGCGGGCCGTCGCGATGAACCCCAAAGGCGGAATGCGCTTCGCTTATTCCGCCCTACTGTCGAGTGCATCAGCGCCCACGGTGCACCCGGCACCCCCGCCTACATCACCCGTGAAGCCGCCGCCGGCAGATGCTCCAGCGCATCCTCGATCAACTCCAGCGAATGCCGGCACTCGTCGCGATTGGTATTGCCCCCCAAACAGACCCGCACCGCTTCCGGCGGCGTCCCGGTAACGGTGAAGGTGTCGGACACCACCACACCCACCCCATGCGCGCGCAGGTGGCTGGTGAACTCGATCCGGGTCCAGGGCTCCGGCACCGACAGCCACAAGTGGAACGCTTCCGGCTTGCTCACGTAATCGGCCTTGAGCAGGATCTGCGCCGCCAGCTTCTGCCGCGCGCGCGATTCCTCGCGGATCGCCAGGGTGGCGACCTTCACCGTGCCGTCCTCGATCCAGCGCGTGGCCAGCTGCGTCATGAACGGCACCGCCATCACCACCGAAGTGCGCAGCGCGGCCGAGATGCGCGCGGTGAAGCGCGCATTGGGCGCGGCGATGTAGGCGATGCGCAGGCCGGCGCCGAGGATCTTGGCGAAGCCGGTGACATAGAAGGTCAGTTCCGGCGCCAGGTTGGCCAGTGCGGTGGGGCGCTTCACCGGCAGGCAACCGTAAGCGTCGTCCTCGACGATCGGCACGCTGTAGCGCCGGGCGATCTCGGCCACCGCTTCGCGCCGCGCCTGCGACATCACCGCCGTGGTCGGATTGAGGAAGGTGGGATTGCAGTACAGCGCCTTGGGCGGCTCGGCCGCGCACAGCGCCGCGAAGGCTTCCGGGTCGAGGCCCTCGTCGTCGGCCGGCAGGCCGTAGAGGCGGATGCCGAGCTGCGCCGCCAAGCCCTTGATGCCGGGATAGGTCACCGCCTCGCAGGCGATGATGTCGCCCGAGCGCGCCAGTGCGCTGAACAGCCCCAGCAGGGCGCTCTGCACGCCGGGGCAGACCAGCACGCGCGCCGCGGTGACGCCCGGCAGGTGCCGCGACAGCCAGCGCGCGCCGGCTTCGCGGTCTTCCAGGGCGCCGCCGAATTCCTGGTAGCGCAGCAGCTCGTAGATATCCGCCTCGCCGGCGACGGCGGCCAGCCCTTCGCGCATGCGCTGCAACAGCTGCCGGTCCTGCGGCTCCGGCGGCATGTTCATGGTCATGTCGATCAGGCTGGCGGCGCCGGCGCGGCGCACCGGCCCGGCGCGCACGAACTCCCGCACGGTGGTGCCGCGGCCGGCCCGGGCATCGACCAGACCGCGCTGCTGCGCCTCCGCATAGCCGCGCGCCACGGTAGTGAAATTCAGCTTCAGCGCCTGGGCCAATGTTCGCAGCGGCGGTAGTCGTTGATTGGCCGCCAGTTTCCCGGATTGTATGTCCTCCGCGATCGCATCGGCGATGGCGACATAGGCCGGCTTCTGGCTGTTGCGGATCGCGGCCGCCCAGCGGGCGGAATGATTGGACATGACTGACACGGTCTCCGGTTTCAGCGTTGCGATGCGGCCCGCATGATGGCTCGCACGATGATCTACGTGGGGTAAAGCACCAGCATGAAGCGCGCCGTTGCTTCATTTTGAAGCTTCTCTCCGCGCCGCTGCCAACCTCGATGGAGTCCACCAACCCTCGCGGCACAGAATGGCGCGAGCAGTTTACAAAAATAATCGAAACTAAATTTCCTGCTCCAACATGAATGTCTCTTCTTGATTGCTTTTTATTCATACTTTTTTTCTAATGTATGGCATATCGGTTGCACTTCGTTGCGCGCCACCTGAGGCATTGAGCCTGGCGCCGCAACCGCTCCCGCAGCTTGCGCGTCAGCTCATTCCATTCATTGCAATCGAAAGGGATTGAGTCATGACCAAACAAAAGCGCATCGCCGCCCGCATCGCGGGCTCCACCCTGGCCTGCGGCGCGCTGCTGGCGCCCGCCGTCGCCAACGCCGCCGATGCCTCGCCGACCCTGTCGGACGTGCTCGGCAATTCCGGCATCTTCGCCGCGGGCTATGTCTCCGCCGGCTACACCGGCTCCTTCAACAAAGGGCAGATGCTCAGCGACCGCGTCTTCGACAGCAACGCCAACACCTTTGAGTTGAACCAGGCCGCGCTGATCCTGGCGCACACCCCCGCCGAAGGCTTTGGCGCCAAGGCGGTCATCGTCGGCGGCTCCGACGCCAAGGTGCTCAACTCTTTCTACGGCGACGGCGGCAGCGACCTCGCCCTGTTCATCGCCTACGCCCAGTACGCCAACGGCCCGCTCACCGTCATCGCCGGCCGCTTCCCCGCCCTGTCCGGCGCCGAGCTGGCGCTGGAGCCGCTCAACACCAACATCTCGCGCTCGCTGATGCTTGGCCTGGCGCAGCCGGTACCGCTGACCGGCGTGCGCGTCAACTACCAGCTCACCGACGACTTCGTCGCCACCGTCAGCCTCACCAACAGCGACAGCTTCGGCAGCGCCGCGGCGGTGGACGACAACAAGCAGAAGGCGATCGAGGCCGGCGGCGCCTACTCACCCTCCAAGGCGATCCGCATCGCGCTGTACAACTACTACTCCAAGGAGTCCGACGCCAACGGCGGCAAGAACGACATCGTCGACCTGGTGGCGAGCTGGCAGGCCACCGAGAAAATGCAGCTGGTGCTCAATGGCGACTACAAGCGCGTCTTCCGCGCCACCACGGCCGGCCCCGCCAGCTTCACCGCGGGCGCGGCCGGCTACATCAACTATCAGATCGCCCCGAAGTGGAGCACTTCGCTGCGCCTCGAAGCGCTGGAACTGAAGAACGAAACCGCCGCCACCTCCACCGAGGTACAGGAAGTGACGCTGACCGGCCGCTACTCCGCCACGCGGAACCTGCGCCTGCTCGCCGAGTTCCGCTACGACCATGCCTCGGCCGACAACTTCGCCGACGGCACCGACGCCGACGGCATGGCGGTGCTGAGCAAGCACGACACGGAGTTGGGAGCCACCGCGATCTATACCTTCGGTCTCTGAGCAGCAAACCGTTTTCATCCCGCAAGACCCCACCTTGGGGACGGCTCGCCCTGGCCGTCCCCTCTTTTAATGAAACAGGTGGAAGCAGGACACCGGCCGATGCCGCGCATCGATCGCCGCATTCCCGCGTGTGAACACCGATCCGCCGCTACTCGGACAAAAACGACAGGCAAAAAAAAGAAGGCCGCCGAAGCGGCCTTCTCTCCCGCGACGCCAGGGGGCTAGGGGGGACTGGCGTCGGCCCCGACCATTGCGGCCGGAAGCCCATTGCGGAACCGTGAAATCCTTAAATCAAACCCTTCATCAAATCGCCGAGGCTGGACTCAACGCGCGACCGAAGCCGGCTGCGCCTCGCCCACGGTGACCTGCGAATGCGTCAGGCGGTGCAGCTGCGCCACGTCGTAACCCTGCTGGTTGAGGCGCGCCACCAGGACTGCGTAAGTAGCCGGGTCGACCACCGGGTCGCGGGCGTAGATCCAGCCGTGCTCGCGCTTGGTCTCGCCGACCACGGCGTAACGGTAGTCCGGGTCCACATACAGCACGCCCAGGTCCATATGACTTTCAAGCGCGCGCGAGCGGCTGACCCACATGGCGTTGTTGCTGCCGGCCACCGCGGTGTAGCGGCTTCGCGGCAGCGCCAGGCTCTGCATGCGGCCGGCGTCGAAGTAATGGTAGATCTCGTCGAAGCCGCCATCGAGGCGCGGCCGCAGGTCGATGGAGCTGTCCATCTGGTCGCGCTCTTCCGCGTACGGAACGTGAGCGATCAGGTACCACTGGCCGCCGAACTTCTGCACATCGATGTTCTGCGCCACCGCCAGCGGCTTGCCGGCGTCCGGGCGCGGCGAACCGCCGGCGCAGGCCGCCAGCAAGGCGACCAGCGACACGGCGATGCTGCTGCGCAACAAGCGCCGCATACCGCTAAACCTGGACTGAACCAACTGGTCCATTTATGGTCGCCTTGGACCGGAGTCCGTGGGAGGAAGTCGCGCACAATACTCCCGCCCCGGAAGGCCAGCCAATACCTTTTTCGTGATACCTTTTCGGTATGACAGTCCATATCGACCTGCGTCACCTGCGCTATTTCCTGGCGGTGGCCGAAGAGCACAGTTTCCGCGGCGCCGCCGAGCGCCTGCACATCTCGCAACCGCCGCTGAGCCGGCAGATCCGGCAACTGGAAGAGGAGCTCGGGGTGGAGCTGCTGGACCGCGGCAAGACCGGCACCCAGCTCACGGCCGCCGGCGCCGCCTTCCTGCCCGCCGCGCGCAAGACGCTGGACCAGGCGGAAAAGGCGATCAAGGCCGCCCAGTCGGCCGGCGGCTGCGCCGGCGGCCACTTCGTGCTCGGCTATACCCCGGCCTTCGACCGCAGCGCCATCCCCGACGTGTTCGATGGCTTCCGCAACCGCTATCCGGGCTGGCGCTTGAGCGTGAAGTCGCGGCATTCCAACAGCCTGATCCGCGACATCCGCAACGGCGCCATGGACGCCGCCTTCGTCGGCTGGCCGATCCGCGCCGAGGGCGTAACTCTGGAAGTGCTGCGCGAAGAGCCGGTGGTGGCCGCCCTGCCCGCCACCAGCCGGGCCGCGCGCAAGCGCCGCGTCGCGCTGGCGGACCTGCACGGCGAGCGCATGTTCCGCTTCGAGCGGCAGTGGAACCCGCTGCTGTTCGACCGCTGGGAGGACCATTTCGAACAGGCCGGCTACACCCCGGTCAACGCGCCGCAACCGCCGGACCACCACATCCTGCTCGGCCTCATCGCCGCCGGCCGCGGCTTCGCCCTGATTCCCGAATCCCTGCAGAACACCCGCCGCACCGGCGTGGTGTTCCGCCCGCTGCAGGAAGGCGCCGAATTGTCCATCGGCATGGCCCTGGCCTACCCCGAGCGCAGCCCCTCGCCCGCGCTGGAAGGCTTCATGAAGCTGGTGCGGACGGAGATGAAGAAGCACCGCGTGGTCAGCTAGCGCTGCCCGGGCCACAGCCCCCGCTTCGCCTGCAACCGGCCCCGCATTCCGGCGGCACAAACGTAAGCCCCCGGTAAAATCCGCGACGCTTCGCCCCAGGGCGAATCATCCTTGCCCCCTCGCGGTCAAAATGTGCGCATGAACGACAAAACCGGCGCCTTCCCTCCCCTGCTCGCCTGGATCGTCACCGCCACCAGCTTCAGCTTCGTGGTGGTGCAGCTCGACGTCACCATCGTCAACATGGCCCTGCCGCGCATCGGCGAGGAGCTGCACAGCGGCGTGGATACGCTGCAATGGATCGTCGACGCCTACACCCTGGCCTTCGCCGTGCTGCTGCTCTCCGCCGGCGTGCTCGGCGACCGCTTCGGCTCACGCCGGGCCTATCAGCTCGGCTTCCTGGTCTTCGCCCTCGCCTCCGCCGCCTGCGGCCTGGCGCCGGATGCCGCCACCCTGATCGCCGCGCGCGCGGTGCAGGGCTTGGGCGCCGCGTTGCTGGTACCGAATTCCCTGGCCCTGCTCAACCACGCCACGGCGCACCAATCCGGCCTGCGCGCCCGCGCCGTGGGTTTGTGGACCGCCTCCGGCGCCATCTCCATCGCCGCCGGCCCGGTCATCGGCAGCCTGCTGATGGCCAGCCTGGGCTGGCGCAGCATCTTCCTGGTCAACCTGCCGCTGTGCGCGCTGGGCATGTGGCTGACCCAGCGCTACGTGCAGCCGGCACCGACCAGCCCGAGCAAGCGCGGCCTCGATCCGCTGGGGCAGGTGCTGGTGATCCTGGCGCTGACCGGACTCACCGCGGCGGTGATCGAGTACCGCTCGCGCGGGCTGACGCATCCCCTGGTCTGGGGCGGCCTGCTGACGGCGCTGCTGACCGGCGCCGGCTTCGTCTGGAACGAGGCGCGCGTCGCGGCACCGATGCTGCCGCTGCGCTTCTTCCGCATGCCCAATTTCAGCGCCGCCGTGGTGTTCGGCGTGCTGCTCAACTTCAGCTATTACGGCATGCTGTTCGCGCTGACCCTGTATTTGCAGCAGGCACACGGCTACAGCGCCCTGCAGGCGGGCCTCGCCTACCTGCCACTGACCGGCGGCTTCTTCTTTTCCAACGTCGTCGCCGGGCGGGTGGTGGAACGGCTGGGCTCGCGCCCGCCGATGATTTTCGGCGCCTGTGTCGGCGCCATCGGCTACCTGTTGCTACTGCGGCTGGACGCGCAGAGTTCCTGGTGGGCGATGCTGCCGGCCTTCCTGCTGATCCCGGCGGGCATGGGGCTTGCAGTACCAGCCATGACCACCGCGATCCTGGCCAGCGTGGAACGCCACTGGTCCGGTACCGCTTCGGCAGTACTCAATGCGGCGCGCCAGGCCGGCGGGGCTATCGGCGTGGCCGTTTTTGGTGCATTGGTAGGGGGCGGCGCGGCACGCATCGTCACCGGGCTGGGGCATGCCGCCCTGGCTTCCGGCGTCCTGCTGCTGCTCGCCGCCATACTGGCGCGGCTGGGCATCCATCCGCGTCGAACAACCGTATGAGCCGCTGTGGAAAGCATTCCGCAAGCAATCTTTAATACAGTACAACACCGTACGGTAACGGCGAACCACCGCATATGCGGCGTAGCGCACCGCGCCGTCTGCACGTATAGGTATGATTGCTTAAAAAAGCAGTGGTGGCGCCTGACACGTCACCATACAAGTGCATAACGAAAGGGCTAAAAAAATGGCATCGACAACGCGACAAACCCGCTCGGACGCCAAGCGCGCCGAAATCCTGAAAATCGCAACCGACCTGTTCCTCGCCAAGGGCTATGACGCCGTCAGCGTGGATTCCATCGTGGCCAAGGCCGGCGGCACCAAGACCAATGTCTACAAGCACTTCGGAGGGAAAGCCGAATTGTTCGCGGCGGTGGTGGAGGCGCTGTGCCAGCAGATCGTCCACTCCTTCGCCGACATGGACCTCAGCAACCTGGAGCCGGAAGCAGCGCTGCGCCAGGTCGGCCGCGCCTTCCTCGGCGCCCTGTTCTCGCAGCGTTCGGTGCGGCAACACCGCATCGTCATTTCCGAATCGACCCGCTTCCCCAGCGTCGGCAAGCGCTGGTTCAAGGCCGGCCCGGAAAGCGCCCGCGATTTCATCTCCGCTTACTTCCTCAAGCTGCAGAAGGCCGGCCGCATGCGCACCGTCGCCCCGCGCCGCCTCGCCGGCCTGTTCCTCGACATGCTCAGCGCCGAGCAGCTGCTGCGCCAGCTCATCGCCGGCGCCCCGCCACCGAGCACGCGCGAGATCGGCAAGCTGGTGGACGACGCCGTCGGCGTATTCCTCGGCGGCACGCTGACCGGCAAGAAGAAGTAGCCCACCCGATCGGGTAGCGAAGGACCGCCAGCGCATCCGGGAGAATGCGCTGGCGGATTCCCCGGTTCGCAACCGGGCCGCGGCGCTTTTGCAAGGCCATTCCGGCAGCAGGGGCACCGGCCGGACCGCGATTTTGCAGTCAATCCCCGAGGCGGTATTTACCGAGCTTGTGCCAGAGCGAGCGCACGCTGATATTCAGCAGCGTGGCTGCCCGCGTCTTGTTTCCCCCGGCTCGCCGCAGCGCCTCGGCGATCAATCGCGATTCCACGGCATCGACCGCCTGATTGAGATCGAGATCACTCGCCGTCGCGGCAACCGCATCCGGTGCGGCCCCAGGGGTGGAATCCGGGGCGGACTCCGGTCCGGGCGTCCATTCTGCTGGCAGATGCTCCACATCGATCATGGCGCCGTGGCAGAGGACCGCGGCGCGCTCAATCACGTTTCTCAGTTCGCGGACATTGCCCGGCCAGTCGTAACGCTCAAGCGCAGCGAGAGCATCCGGCGTGATGCCGCCGGGATCCAGTCCGCTGCGGACGAACTCGTCAACAAAATGGCGCGCAAGCGGGGGAATATCGCTGCGGCGCTGCCGCAGGGGTGGGAGTTCGATGGAAAAAACGTTGACCCGGTAGTAAAGGTCTTCGCGCAGCCGGCCCTCCGCGATCGCGCGGCGCGGGTCACGGTTGGTGGCGACCACCACACGTAGGTCCAGCGGGATCGAATGGCTGCTGCCCAGGCGTTCGATCACCTGATCCTGCAGCACCCGCAGCAGTTTGGACTGCAGGGCGATGGGCATCTCGGTCAGCTCGTCGAGGAACAGCGTTCCACCGCTGGCCAGTTCGAAACGGCCGATGCGATCCTTGTGCGCCCCGGTGAAGGCGCCTTTTTCGTAGCCGAACAGCTCGCTCTCGATCATCTCGGCGGGAATCGCGGCACAGTTCACCGCCACGAACAAGCGCTCGTTGCGCGGCGAAGCCTGGTGGATGGCGCGGGCGATCAGCTCCTTGCCGGTGCCGGTTTCGCCGGTGATCAGCACGGCCGTCTTGTTGGGTGCCACCAGCCGCACTTTCTCGTAGACCTCGCGCATGAGCTGGCTGGTGCCGATCAGGCCGCCCCAGCCGCGATCCAGTTCCGCGCGCAGGAAATCGTTCTGCTGCCGCATCCGCCGGGTGGCGAATACCCGGTCCAGGGCGAGTTTCAGGGTCTCCATGTCGAACGGACGCAGGAGATAATCGTTGGCGCCTTTCTTCATGGCGGCAACGGCGCTCTCGATGCTGCCATGGGCGGTGACGATGATGAACGGCACATCGTTGCCAGCCTCGCGCAGGCGCCCGAGCAGCTCGGCGCCGTCGATACCCGGCATGCGCAGATCGCTGATCACCAGGTCGTAGGAGGCACTTTCCAGCTTTTGCAAAGCGTCTTCACCGTTTTCCGCGGAGCCGACCTGATGGCCCATGCGTTGCAGCATGATCTCCAGCACGCGCCGCATCTTCTCCTCGTCGTCGACGATCAGGATTTTCTGCCGTATGGCGCTCATGGCTTCACATTGCGTGGTAGATGAATTGAAAACAGGGCGCCGCCCCAGCGGCTCTCGCCGATCTCGATATCGCCGTGGTGCGCCAGCACGATCTGCTTGACCACCGCGAGCCCCAGGCCGAGACCGCCGGGACGCTTGCTGATGAAGGGCTCGAATATGTTGGCGCGTTCCGCCGGGGAAATGCCGGGACCGTCGTCATCGACCTGAATGTGCACGTTCTCGCCCCGATCGCTGCACTCCACCCGCACCCGCCCGCCGGACGGCAGGATCTGTACCGCATTGAGCAACAGATTGAGAACCACCTGGATCATCTGCTCCTCATCGCAATCGATCTCCAGCCCGCCCTCGCCACCTTCCTCGAGCAAGACCCCGCGCTTCTCCGCCTGCGGTCCCAGCATGAGGATGCAGCGATGGACGACCAGGCCCAGGTCATGCCGCCCCAACACCGGCGGATGGGGCTTGGCACTGTCGAGCACGCTGGTGACCAGACGGTTGATGCGCTCGGTCTCGCTGTCGATGAAGCCGACCAGTTCGCGGCCCTCGGCGCTGATGTGGGGCTCCTCCCGCAAGACCTGCGCCGAGGAGCGCAGGATACCAAGGGGCGTGCGCACCTCGTGCGCCATCACCGCGGCAATCTCGCCCGCCACCGCCAATCTGGATGCCCGCAGGAAATCCTGCCTTGAACGGTCCAGTTCGCGCACGGTCTTGACGAAGGCCTCGGTCAGCTCACCGACCTCGCCCCGCTGGCCCTCGGGAACCGGCGGCAGCTTCTGCTCACGGGAAAAACGGCGGGTGAAATCGGTCAGCCCTGCGATGGGTCGCGCGATCTGCCGGGCGACAAAGCCGGCGAAAATCGCCGTGAGCAGTAAGGTGGCCAGCAACAGCGCGCTGAAAGTGAAGCGCATGCGCTGTACCACGGCCAGGGCCGTGTCGCTGGGCTGCAACACCACGGTCGTCCAGCGCAGTCCGGGGAAACGTGCGGAGTCCTGCGAGTGGCTGAAGCCGAGGATGGCGGGACCCTTCAACTGCGGATATTCGCGGGTGATGGCACCGGATTGCCCGGCCGGCAGATCCCAGCGCTGCGGGATGGCTTCGCTCAGTGCATCCTGCCGCCGCAATTCCTCCGAAGAGTCGATGGCACGCTGCATCCCGTCGAGCAGCACGGCCATGCGACCGCTGCGCGAAATGCCGTCGAGGATGCGATCGATCTGGCGCCAGTCGAACAACAGCACCAGTTCGCCCATCTCGGTGCCGTCGGTGACGGAGATGATGGCCGTACGCAGCGGCAGCACGCGGTGAACGCCGGAGGCATCGAGCTGCAGCGCGTCCAGCGCCACCGAGCCGTTGGGCAGGACCACATCGAGCCAGGGCTGCACCGGCGGAGCCAAGCCGCCGATCAGTTGCGGCGAACTGCTGGCGACGATGCGGCCGTTGGCATCGACGCAGTAAAGCTCGCGGTAGATATCGCCATACGAGGCCTTCACTTCGGCGAGGAACTGCGACAGCCGCTTGTCCACATCATTGATGCGGATGTCCTGCATCACATCCAGGCGATTCCAGCCCAGGGCGTTCTGCAGGCGCTCGAACAGGAGGTGGTCGATATCGACCGACACGCTCGCCGCCTGCGCTTCCAGGCTGGTCTCGACCTCGTGGCGCAGGGCGTCCCTCGTCTGCACATAGGACAGATAAGTCAGAATAACGCTGGGGGTCATGCCGACCAGCAGAAAAGCGCCCAGCAGGGTTCTTCGTATCGTCACGCGAATATATGAACAGAAATCGGATCGACCGGATAGTGCGGACCCCGCGGCGCCCATCCGCTGCGCGGCACAGCGTGGCGGTCGCGGCAGCAGGACTGCTGATGTTGTTGGCGCAGCCGGCGACGCCGGCACTGGCTCAACAAGCGGTGGCCGATGATACAGGCTACCAGCTCGGCCACGGCTGGCAGGTGCCCGACACAGACCTGACCCTTGGCGGCTATGCCGCGAGTTCTCTGGACAAGGTACAAGGCCAGCCATGGACGCTGGACGTCAACAGTCTCAGCCTGTTCCTCTGGTGGCAGCCTCTGGAACGATTGAAGCTGTTTTCGGAAACGGAACTGGAAAACGCCTTGACGGTACAGCAGCGACGCACGTCGTCGGACGGAGCCTACCTGGCCCTGGAACGCTTGTACGCCGACTGGACCCAGTCCGACGCGCTGAATCTCCGCGTAGGGAAATTCCTGACTCCCGTGGGCCGCTGGAACCTGATCCATGCGGCGCCGCTGGTCTGGACCACGTCGCGCCCGCTGATTACCTCCGAGCCTTTTCCGACCAACGCCACCGGTGCGATGGTCTACGGCACGCTGACTTCGGTGGGGGCCGGCCTGGACTATTCGCTGTACGGGTCGATCGGCAAGGAACTGCGGCCGAATCACCGGCTGGACACCTTCAACAAGGCCTACGGCGCGCACCTGTCCTATCCGGTCCAGGATTCGTTGCAGCTGGGAATCTCCTTCGCCAACTTCGAACAGATCAACGAGCGCGGCGAGCGCAAGAACCTGGTCGGTGTGGATGCCACCTGGTCGCGGGGCGGATATGAGGTCTCGACCGAACTGGGTTGGCGCTTCTCCAGCGAAGGGGACAATTCGGCCGAGAAAGGCGGCTTCATCCAGGGCGTCGCCCCGCTGGGCGGCAAGCTGTACGCAGTCGGTCGCTACGAGTACTTCCGCGAGTCCGGCTCACAACCGGGCGTCAACCTCTGGCTGGTCGGCCTGGATTACCGCTGGAACCGCGCCCTGATCCTCAAATCGGAATACAGCAAGGCGGTCGATAACCGGATCGACGCGAAAGAAGGCTTCCTGCTCTCGGTGGCGGTGCTGTTCTAGCGCCCCATGAAACTCACCCGCGGCATCCTTCTGCTGGCCATCGCCGGACTGCATGTCCTGGCGCCTCCGTCGGCCTTGGCCGCGGACGAACCCATGGCCGTGGTCGTCGCGGAAGGCTCCCGCCATCGCGTTGAAGGGCTGCCCGCACTGGCCGAGATCTACCGCCGCAAAAAACAGTATTGGCCGGACGGGCAGCACATCGAGCCGATCAACCTGCCGGCCGACGATCCGCGGCGCCAACGCTTCTCGCAAGTGGTGCTCGGCATGCCCCCCGACCGGCTCGATGCGTACTGGAATGAGTTGTACTTCCATGGCGTGTTGCCGCCCACGGTACTTCAGTCGGTTGAAGCGGTGCTGCGCTTCGTGTCGATGACGCCGGGCGGCATCGGCTATGTGCCGCTGTGCAGCATCGACAACCGCGTAACGATCGCTTTGACGATCGATACCGGTGGTTCGGCAGCGGAGCGATTCTCACCGGCGGCCTGCAAGCGCGAACAGCCGGTTCGCTGATTGCCGCTGGCCTGGCAGTGCGCAGAATGCGTGCAGCCGGCATTTTCCGTATACGGAAAATGCACGGAGCCTCGCTACAAAGGCTGCGGCAAGCATAGCCGCCGAGCCCCTTCCACAACCGAACTGCCCGTTAAAACAACCCCTTGGCGCTCACGCCCTGCCACCGCGGCAGTGGCGGCACGGAGGTTGCGCCTTGCCTGCTCACGGGGCCTCAAGCGCATCGCTTCAACGGCGCCGCCCGCATCGAGTCGGTTTGGAAGTCGGTTTGAAAAGGAAGTGCGAGATGGCTGCAGAAGGCAGTGTCACGCCACCCGCGTCGGTGGCCGCTGCATGGGTGGATCTTCCCAATGTCCGTTTCCCGGGCGCGCGCATCTATAGCGGCGGGCGGCCGCGGCCACAGCACCTGCGCCAGGCACAGTGCGGTGGGGTCCGCGCCGTCATCGACCTGTGCGCGCCTTCGGAACCCTGCGACTATGACGAGCGCCGGCTCGCCGAATCGCTGGGAATGGAATACCTGAATATCCCGATCACCGGTCCCGGCGATCTGACCCGCGCCAATGCCCACCAACTTGCCGAAGCCCTGCACCGGGCCGCTGGCGGAGCCGCACTGGTGCACTGCGCCAATGGCAACCGGGTCGGCGCCTTGCTGGCACTGAAGGCGCACTTCATCGATCGCTGCTCGGTCGAGACCTCGCTGGCCACCGGCCGCGCCGCCGGCCTGCAAACGCTCGAAGCGGAGGTGCGCTGCATTATGGCGGGCCTCTGAACGCCGCCTGTTGCAGGCAGCCCGCAGGCAGCCGCAACGCCACTTCCTCCGCGACGGACCTCGCCCCCTATCCGGGCGCGACCGCGCTGTTCAGCCATCCGCTTCAAGACAGGTCCACGCAACAACATGAGCGTTCCGAATCGGCGCGTAGAAGCAGTGCGAAGTAAAAACCATCGATTCCCATTGCGGCATGCGTTGAGCAGCGTCCTGTTGCTGGCCGCGCTGGCCGGCACATCGACGCACGCCGCAGAAGACACCCTCGCGGCGCCGCTGAAGGCCTATGCGGGCAAGATCGTTTATGTCGATTTCTGGGCGTCCTGGTGCGGCCCCTGCGCCGAGTCGTTTCCCTGGCTGAACCGGATGCAGACCCGCTACGGCAACCGCATGACCATCGTCGCCGTCGACATGGACACCGACGCGAACGCCGCGAAGGTCTTTCTCGACCACCATCCGGCGCAATTCAACGTGGTCTACGATCCGGCCGGTGCGTTGGCCGAGCACTACCACATCGACGGCATGCCCAGCAGCGTGATCCTGGATGCATCCGGCCACGTCATCCACCAGCACAGCGGCTTCCACGACGCCCGCTCCGGCGAATACGAAGCGGCCATCCGCAAGGCGCTCGATCCATCAGGCAGCGCCACCGGGAGCACCCCATGAGACTTCAACAGCTATCCATCCTGCTGCTTGCGTTGAGCGCCTCGGCCTGCAGCAGCATGGACGTGAAACCCTGGCAGCGCGGCACGCTCGCACGGGCCGACATGCAACTTGACGCGCATCCAATCCAGACCGGGTTCGACGAGCACATCTATTTCAGCAAGGAAGCGGCCAGCGGCGGCCGCGGCTTCGGCGGCGGAGGTTGCGGATGCAACTGACCGGGGGGAAGGACCCAAGCCGCCGCCGCATCAGCCTGGCTGTCGCCACCCTGGGTCTGCTGGGCATGACCGCGGAAACGCCGGCGTCGGCGGAAGACACCGCGCACCGGTGGACCTTCGACAGCGGCCTGCTGTTCTACAAGGAAAATGGCGGCCGGGTGCAGGTAGTCGAACCCACGGTCAATGCCGCTTACGACCTGGGCAACGACCGCACCCTGACAGCCGGCTTCGTCGTCGACAGCCTCAGCGGCGCCACGCCGAATGGCGCAGCCCCCGCCGCGGCGCCGCAAACCTTCTCCTCTCCTTCCGGGCGCGGCAAGACCTACACCACCGCCCCCGGCGCCACACCGCTGGATCACACCTTCGAGGACACGCGCTTTGCCGGCGACCTCGGCTACCTGTTTCCGCTCGGCACCAACGGCAAGTTCAGCGCGGGACTCAGCGGCTCGAAGGAATACGACTTCACCTCGGTAGGCGTCAACGGCCACTACACGCTCGATCTCAACCAGAAGAACACCACGCTCAGCGCCGGCGGCGCCTTCGAATACGACCAGGTCGATCCGGTGGGCCGCGCCCCGGTGCCGTTGACCATGACGATCAACGCCGAGAAGAGTGGCGGCTCGAGCAAGTCCAAGAACGTCAAGGACATCCTGCTGGGCGTGACCCAGGTGCTCGGGCCGAGCGGCTTGCTGCAGTTCAACTATTCACTGAGCCTGTCCAATGGCTACGAGACCGATCCGTACAAGATCCTGTCCGTGGTCGACAGCAATGCCGTGCCGCAGTATTACGTCTACGAGAAACGCCCCGGCAGCCGCACCCGCAACGCACTCTTTATCCAGTACAAGCGCTACGTATTCAAGCGCGACGTGGTCGACCTGTCCTACCGCTACTACACCGACAGCTGGGGCATTCACGCCCATACCGTGAACCTGGGTTATCGCTGGAATTTCGCCGAACACAAGGCGATCGAACCCAGCGTGCGCTTCTACAACCAGGGCGCGGCGGATTTCTACCACGCGGCCCTGTACAGCGGCGAGGATGCGACCGTCGACTACGCCAGCGCCGACCCACGCCTGGGCGCTTT
This sequence comes from Nevskia sp., assembly GCA_028291705.1. Taxonomy (GTDB): domain Bacteria; phylum Pseudomonadota; class Gammaproteobacteria; order Nevskiales; family Nevskiaceae; genus Nevskia. The sequence goes on along the minus strand of JAQGNS010000227.1, from coordinate 857 downwards.
CAACGCCTGGACCGGCGGTCTCGGCTACTCCCAGGTGCTGGCCAACGGCCATGAACTGAGCGTGCGCGCCGAGTATTACAAGCAGTTCAGCAGGACCACCGGCGTACCGCAACAGGCCGCGGCGGCACTGTCGCAATTCAACCTCGCGCCCGACCTGTCGGCGTTCAATATCAGTTTCGGCTATCGTTTCAACTGGTGAACCGAAGTCACGACATCCGGATTGAACGCACCCCCGCTGGCGCCCTGACCGGGCACTTCGAGGCGATGGCCTCGCCCTGCGAAGTGCTGGCGGATGGCGCGGACGAAACGACGCTGCGGGCGCTGACGGCATGTGTCGCCGAGGAGGTGTGGCGCATCGAGCGTCACTGGAGCCGCTATCTTCCGGGCAATATTGTCGACCGGATCAACACGGCGCAGGGCAAAGCAATAACCGTCGACGAGGAGACGGCGCGCTTTCTCGACTATGCCCAGCACCTGTACCAACTCAGCGATGGGCAGTTCGACATCACCTCTGGCGTATTGCGCCAGGCGTGGTGCTTCGACGGCTCCGACCGGATTCCGGATCCCGCCTCCGTCGCAGCGCTGCTGCCCCTGGTGGGCTGGGACAAGCTGAGCTGGCAGCCGCCGCTGCTACGGATGAGGCCCGGCATGCAGATCGACTTCGGCGGCATCGGCAAGGAATACGCGGTCGACCGCGCCTGCGGCCTGGCAGCGCACGACAGCGAACATCCGATCCTGGTGAACTGCGGCGGCGACCTGGCCAGCAGCGCACCGCGGCGCGATGGTCAACCCTGGCTGGTCGGTATCGACAGCCAGATTCCCGGTGTCGCCACACCGGTGATCCGGCTCATGCGCGG